>JBKBRJ010000005.1:0-140098 GCA_046292285.1 Mesorhizobium sp.
GCTGCGCGAGACCGAACTCGCCGTCATGGACGACCCGATGGCGCGCGACACCGGCGTGGAGAACACGCAGGCGAGCCGCAAGGCCAAGGCGCAGGGCCGTGGCAAGCCGATCTCCCCCCTTGCGGGGGAGATGTCCGGCAGGACAGAGGGGGGCGCCCAGGTGCCAGCTTCTGGCTTCCAGGCAGACAGCGAACGCGAAGGCCGGCGCCCTACGTCGCCCCCCTCTGCCCCTGCCGGGGCATCTCCCCCACAAGGGGGGAGATCACCAAGCGGCTCGCTCTTCGCCAAGCCGACGCTGGACGAAATGGGCACCTCCGGCGACCACGCCACGCCGGCCGGCGCCGTCGACCGCTCGCTGTTCCGCAAGAACACGTTGGACGAGATGACGGTGCGTCGCACGGAAAAGCCGGTGGAGGGCGTGAAGCCGCCCAAGCCCGCCGACGACCCGCGTCCTCTCGTGCGCGGCAAGGTCGGGACCGGCTCCTACGAGGATCCGGGCGATGAGAAACGCCAGAAGCGCCGGCCCGGCAAGACGGGACGGCCGGGGCGGTAGGGCGTCGTTTGCACAGGCGAATTCGACCGTGAACCACTTTGCGGTAAAATGGCTTCATGTCAAAGCTTGAGCAGATCGAGAAGTCGGTCGAAACCCTTTCCGACGAGGAGATGAAGGCGTTCGGCGCCTGGTTCGACAATTTGCGCTGGCAACGTTGGGACAGTCAAATCGAGCAGGACGCCGAGAACGGCAAGCTCGATACGCTGGCGAACGAGGCCCTAGCGGAACTTCGTGTTGGCGGGATGCGCCGGATTTGAATCACTTCGCGAGCAGTCGCTTCTGGGCCTGCTACGATGCTCTTCCACACCATATCCGACAGCTTGCCGACAAGAATTTCGCGCTCCTGAAGTCTGACCCGCACCACCCGTCTCTCGCTTTCAAGCGCGTCAACCGCTTCTGGTCCGCACGAGTCAGTCTCGGGCATCGTGCTCTGGCCGTCGAAGACGGTGCAGACTGCGTCTGGTTCTGGATTGGCGACCATCGGACCTATGAACCGATGATCCGCTGAATCAAGAGGCAGGCTACGACCGCGCTTTGCCAAGGCAACAACTCTGTTTTCGGCTGAAGTTCAGCCCGGCAATGTCTTTAGGCCACCGGTTCCGGCCGTTAAGCGGCTGCGGAAAACCCTTGCGAGGCTTCGCAAATGTAGTTCCGGACCTTGCGGGAGCGAACGGGCGTGTCTAGGTCGGGACGGGCTGGAAGTCAGCATGGACGGACCCGCATGAAGACGATCCTTCGCCTCGGTACGGCGCTCGCATCGCTTCTCCTCCCCCTCCCCGCCCTCGCGGCAGACTGGAAGGCGGTGGAGAAGACGGAGACCTATGCCGTCTCCGGCACGACCGGGATGGAGCTCTACGCCTCGATCGGCGCGCACGGGCCGCTGCTGTCGGGCGGGACACGGGCGATCGCCTACACCACCTTCGACCTGAAATGGTCGCGCGACTACCGGCCCCAGCCGGACGGGTCCTGCACGCTGGTGTCGGGAAAACCCTGGCTGACGATCACCTATCGCCTGCCCAAACCGTCGCAGAAGCTGTCGGCGCCCGTGGCGGAGAATTGGAAGCGGTTCATCGCCGGCATGACCGCGCACGAGAAGGTGCATGGCGACCACATCAAGGAGATGGTCGACCGCATCATCGCAACGACGGTGGGGGTGAACGTGCCGGACGATGCCGGCTGCAGGAAGATCCGGCAGCAGCTCCAGACGCCGCTCGCCGAGGCCTCGATGGAGCAGCGCGCCCGCTCGAACGCCTTCGACCGCGAGGAGATGAGCCCCGGCGGCAACGTGCACGGTCTGATCCTGGACCTGGTCAACGGCGGCTGACGCCTGCCCGTCGCGGGGCTGGCGACAGGGCGCGTCCTTCGAGGCTCGCCCGCGGCGCGGCCGGACCGGGAAACCCGCGGCTCAGCGCGGGCGCTGGGTGATGGCGCGGCGGGGCGCCGGAGCCTTCTTCGCGGCCGGCTTCTTGGCGGCGGGCTTCTTGACGGGCGCGACGGTCTCGCCCGCGGCTTCGGCTTGCGCTTCCTGCTCGAGCCGCAGCTTGCGCAGCCGCTCGGTCTTCTTCTCGCGCGCCGTTACCTCGGCGTCGATGATCGCGCGCGACGCGTTGGTCGTGGTGTCGGACTTGCTGTTGCGGCCGGCATCCGTCGGCTTGAACAGCTTGTCCTTTGTCATGGAGGCCATTCCAGTCTCCTTTCCGTCTTGGGGAACGGGCGCCCCGAAGGAGCACCTAGGGGCGGGCGGGCCGCGCTGTATGGCGCGGCCGCCCGGCGATCAGTAGCGGGGGGTGGATGGTGCCGCACCCGGACGGGCGGCGAAAACCTTCTTCTTCGGCGCGGGAAGGAGTCCTTCGCGCTGCGCCTGCTTGCGGGCGGCCTTGCGGCTCCGGCGGACGGCCTCGGCCTTCTCGCGCACGCGCTTCTCGGACGGCTTCTCGTAGGAGCGGCGGGCCTTCATTTCGCGAAAGACGCCTTCGCGCTGCATCTTCTTCTTCAAGACCCGGAGGGCCTGCTCTACGTTGTTGTCGCGTACGAGTACCTGCAAGGGATATCCTGTCCTGTTGGTTTGTCTCTGGTTGGGTTGCGCCGGCCGCGTTCGACCGGCGGTTCGTCACTTCTTCTTGCTGGCCGCCTCGTTGGCCTGCTTCACCTGGGCCCCGAAGGGGGTCGGCGCGGGGGCGGCCTTCTTGTCCTTCTTCGGCTTCCGGACTTCCTTGTTGCTGCGCAATTGGCCCTTGGCCATGATCTGTTCCCCTTTCCGTCTTCCGTGAATGCCCTGCGTCTCTTGCTCGCCGCCAACCGGAGGCACCGGAGCGGCGGATCGTGACGCCTTCGTCGTTCCCGTCCTCCTGCGGACGCGGTCTGCTTGGCGATCTCGACCGGCAGCAGGAGGCCGGCGCCAAAAAGAGGATGAACGTCAAGCCTGGCCGATTACGACAGAAAGACGTTCTCGATCCGGCCGGATCGGGCGGCCGGCGCCCCATCCTCCGAAAAAGCAAAAAGCGGGGACGGACCCCGCTTCCGGTTCGTCATCCGGCGAATGACCGCCGTCGGGAGGCTGCCAGTTCATCCGTGGTCAGTTCCCTCGGCGGTCGTCCGGCTTTCGCGGGGCTTCGCTCTCCAGCGAACCTCTCCGCAGCCGGCCAAGGAACCATTCCCATCGCCTATCGATGGCGACGACCAACCGCAAGTCTCCTCGCGCATGGAATCATGGTTCCTCGCTCCGCCTCAATATGGTGCAGATCGGCCCAGCTTGCAAGCGAAAGAAGCGCTTCCCGGTCAGCAATGACCTCGTCGCAAGGAAACAAGCGCCGTAGCCAGCCTGCGATGCGCTCGCAATCGGCCAACCGGGCGCTATCCGTCGAGGCCTGCGCGCACCAGGTCGAGGGGCTGCCTGGGACCGCGCCGCCAGGCAACGAGGATGCGTTCCTCGACGGCGGCGCGACGCTTGCGCTCGCGCGCGGCGATGCCCAGCTCGGCGCAGACCGCCTCGACCACCGGCAGAATATCCTCGGCAACCGCGTCGGCAGCGCTACGCCCGACGGAACCGCGCCCGTGCTGATGTTCGATCATGGCCGGCCTCCTCTGTTGCCGTCCGGGCGGCTGTCGCCGCTCTCGTCGCGGAACGCATGTCCGCTTGAAAGCAGTCTACCGCTTTCCGGAGAAAGGAACAGGCCTCGATCTATCACTCTTTGCCGCCTCGCTGTTACGCAATCGGCCCGACGCGTGATGATGCAGCGCGGAATCCGGATGCGCGCGGTGTACGACCGGGCCGCAAGAACACGCGCCGACACCTCTCGTGGACACGTCTTTCCCGGCGCCTGCCCTTGCGAGCATCAAACGGCATTGCCATGTTCCCGCGTGATGATCGCCGGATTCGCTCTCCTTGCAGCCATGGCTGCCGCCCTCGCCGCCCCGTCCGCCGACAATGGGGCGCCGCTGCCGTCGCATCATCCGCCAGCGACCCTCGTCAGCGGCTGTCACGGCGACGCGCAGACGCACTATGTCCCAGGATTGCGCGACACCGTCCGGCACCGGCATCTGAAGGATGACTGTCGCGCGGTGCCGATGCGCGACACGATCGGGGCGTTGGATTGTCATCGCGACGTCCGCCGGCATTTCGTACCCGGCCTTGGCGTCGTCCTGCATCGCCATGTCGGAAAGGACTGCTCCATCCGTCGCGTCAACCGATCCACCGAGCAGAAGCCCTGACGCGCATGCTCAAATGATAAGTCGCTGTTCGCTTTCGGGCTTTACTTCCGCTCACAGTCTGGTGAGCGACGACTCGTCTTGCCAATCGCCCGATTTCGTGCAACGTTTCAAACTGTTCGGGTTATGTGCAGGCCCGGAGACTGGAACGTTAAGAGGACGACCTTTCCCCGAAAGTGTGAACACTCGACGCGAACGCTGACCCGGACCGGCTCCGTGGCCAACGCCTGGCGCCGATCCTTCGATCCACGACGGGAAAAGGAGTTTCCCAATGCCCCAGACGGGCACTGTCAAGTTCTTCAACAATGAAAAGGGCTTCGGCTTCATCAAGCCGGATGGCGGCGCCAAGGACGTCTTCGTCCACATCTCGGCCGTCCAGGCGTCCGGCATGGGCTCGCTCGCCGAAGGTCAGAAGGTGAGCTTCGACACCGAGCCGGATCGCATGGGCAAGGGGCCGAAGGCCGTCAATCTCCGTCCCGCGTAAGCGCGCCGCACGGGAGCATCGGCAAGGCACCCCGGCCAGGCGCAGGTTTCGGCCTGCGCCCTCGCAGGCTTGTGGCATACCGCGCCCCGTCATGTTGCGGCGCGAATATATGTCTTGCCCCTTCCTTGAAAATAAAGGACAGTTTTCGAGTTCGGGCCGTGGCTGTCCCGGAGACTGGAAATGCGCCGCGGGGCTTGAATATTCGTGCTGGCGGTCGAATGGGAATCCGGCAAACCGACTGGCGGCGGATAGAGTATCCAACGGCGAGGTTCGGCGCGCGACCGACCGTTTCCCGTCTCCCGGTATCGGCGGACCAACCGCGGGGCTTCGGCCCGGGATCGCGATCTGACGAGAGCAGGGAGTTGCACATGCCCCGGACCACCGGAACCGTGAAGTTCTTCAACGAAGGCAAGGGCTTCGGCTTCATCACGCCGGATGATGGCGGGAAGGACATCTTCGTGCACATTTCCGCCGTCCAGGCGTCCGGTCTCGATGGCCTCGCCGACGGCCAGAAGGTCTCGTTCGATACCGAGCCGGACAAGCGCGGCAAGGGCCCCAAGGCCATCAACCTTTCCGTCGAGCGGAGCTGAGACGACGCACGCTTCGCTCCGAAGGGTTCTGCCTCCAGGCGATGGCGGGCTTCGTTTGACCCGCGGCGAGGCTCCTCCGTCCACCAGCCGTAGCCGGCGACGAGCGTCCAACCGCCGCGCGGCCCGCCGACGGCGCACTCCCCCGGCCGGAACGTTCAGCCCGCATTCAGCCGCCCTCCCCTAGATCTCCGTCACGACCGGCAGCCAGTTGGGGCAGCCGCCCGTCCGAAGGAGATAAAAATGAAGCGTCTCGGCCATTCCCTCGTCCTGTCGGCGGCCGTCGCCGCCGCGACGCTCGTTCCGGTGCTGGAAGCCAGCGCCGGCGAGCGCTGGCGCGAACAGCGTCCGCGCCATCCGCAGCACCATCACCGCTACGACGCCACGGGCGATCTCATCGCAGCGGGCGTGCTCGGGCTTGCGGTCGGCATCATCGCCGCCACGGCGATCGACGGATCATCGACCCCCGTCTACCCGGACACCGACGTCTATCCGCCGGCGCCCTACGGCGGCGCGTCCGTGGCCTATGGCGGGCAGATCGAGCCCTGGACGCGCGACTGGTACCAGTATTGCGCGGCGCGCTACCGGTCCTTCGATCCGCGGACCGGTACCTTCCGCGGCTATGACGGCTACGACCACTTCTGCGTGGCGAACTGAGCCACGCAAGCCGATGTTGTCGCAGGGGCGTCCGGTTACCGGGCGCCCTTGCCTGTTCCGGAAGCCGATCCGGCCCTACCGCAGGAAAGGGTTGGTGCGCCGCTCCTCGCCGATCCGGCCGCCCGGCCCATGGCCGCAGATGAAGCCGACCTCGTCGCCGAGCGGAAACAGCTTCTCGCGGATCGACCGCAGCAGTTGGTCGTGGTTGCCGCCCGGCAGGTCGGTTCGGCCGATGGAGCCGGAAAAAAGCACGTCGCCGACATGGGCGAAGTTGGCCGCCCGGTTGAAATAGACGACGTGTCCGGGCGCGTGGCCGGGGCAATGCAGCACCTCGAACACGTGCTCGCCGAAGGACACGGTCTCGCCCTCGGTCAGGAACCGGTCGGGCGTGCAGTTGCGCACCGCGCCGCCGAGCCCGAACATCCTGGCCTGGTTTTCCAGGTTCGACAGCAGCGGCGCGTCGTCGGCATGCGGCCCGACGATCTCGACGCCGAGCGCTTCCTTCAGTTCCATCGCGCCGCCGGCATGATCGATATGGCCATGTGTCAGCCAGATCGCCTTCACCTTGAGCCCGTTCTGCTCGATCGCGGCGAGAATACGGTCCACGTCGCCGCCCGGATCGACCACCACCGCGGATTTGTCCTCGGTATCGAACAGGATCGTGCAGTTCTGCTGGAAGGGCGTGACGGGAATGATCCCGGCGTTGAGCTGTCCCATGGCGGTTCCTTCTGTCGCGTCGCCCCGACATAGGCAGGCGACAGGGATGCGTCCACCGCGAAATCGGGTTCCGGCTCCGTCATGCGCGGCCCGAAACGAGGACGGGCGGCCTCGCGGCCGCCCGTTGGAAGAAGCCGCGAACCGCGACAGCCCTACTTCTTCATGGCGCCCATCGCCGCGCCGACGATCGCTGTCAGGATCGCGCCGCCGCCGGCGCCGCCGACCGCATCCGCGAGCAAGCCGCCCATTGCGCTGCCCGCCGCGGGGTCGACGCCCGCCCCGCCGCCGAGCAGGCCGCCGAGAATCGCGCCGCCGCCAACGCCGCCGATCGCGCCCGCCAGTATCTTCGGCAACTGGCCCATCGCCGCCTGCTTCAACGCTGCGCCCACGGCCTGGCCGCCGATGATGCCCGTGACCACCTGCACTATGATCGGAAGAAGCGCTTCCATGTCTGGTCCCTCCAGGAATGCCGACTCGAATGGGTCGGCGCGTTCATCAGACGCCGACCGTCGCGAAAGTCAATTGGAAGGCAACCAAACGAACGGGCGGCGTCGCCGCCACCCGTTTCTCCCCGGAACCGGGAGGGAGCAGCTACTCGGCGGCGATCGCCCGGCGCGGCTGAACTTCTGCCGAATAGTCCTCCATCAGCGTCTTCGCGATTTCGCCCACGGTGAAGCTGTAGGGTCCGATCTCCGAAACCGGCGTGACCTCGGCGGCGGTGCCGGTCAGGAAGCACTGCTCGAAGCCTTCCAACTCCTCGGGCATGATCGCGCGCTCGATCACCTCGAGATTGCGGCGCCTGGCGAGGTCGATGACCGTACGCCGCGTGATGCCGTCAAGGAAGCAGTCGGGCTTGGGCGTGTGCAGCTTGCCGTCCTTGACGAAGAAGACGTTGGCGCCCGTGGCCTCGGCCACCTGGCCGCGCCAGTCGAGCATCATCGCGTCGGCATAGCCCTTGGCCTCGGCCGCATGCTTGGAGATCGTGCAGATCATGTAGAGGCCCGCGGCCTTCGACTTCGACGGCGCGGTGCGCGGGTCGGGCCGGCGGTATTCGGCCAGGTCGAGCCGGATGCCCTTGAGCTTCTGCGCCGGATCGAAATAGCTCGGCCATTGCCAGATGGCGATGGCGCAGTTGATGCGGTTGTTTTGCGCCGACACGCCCATCATCTCCGAGCCGCGCCAGGCGATCGGCCGGACATAGGCATCGGTGAAGCCCTGCTTCTTGAGCAGCGTCCGGCAGGCGTCGTCGATCTCGGCGACCGAATAGGGAATCTTGAAGCCGAGGATGCGCGCCGACTCGTGCAGCCGCTCGGTGTGTTCGGTGAGCTTGAAGATTTCGCCGCCATAGGCGCGCTCGCCCTCGAACACGGCGCTTGCATAGTGCAGGCCGTGCGTCAGGACGTGGATCTTCGCATCCGCCCACTTCACGAATTCGCCGTTCATCCAGATGAAGCCGTCAAGCTGATCGAAAGGAACGGATGCCATGCTGACCTCCCGCGGGGCTGTGGCCCGCATATCGTTGGAATTGTGACGTGTTTTCCGAACCGCTCCCGCGGCTGGCGGCATTCTTGCCGATCGCTGGTCAAAAGCAAAGCGAAGGAAGCGTCGAAGAAACGTCCCGGACTTGCCTTTTCGTTCGCAATCTGACGAAAAGCTTGATGAAAATTACCAGCAGGCCGAATATATGTCAACAAGGCTGACGTATTTTTCGGGAACGGAGATCGCATGAGGGACAACGCCGCAGGCCAGAGGGGTCCGATCCGCGCCGCGCTCACGGCCAGCGATGGGCTCGAACTCGACCTGATCGAACTCCTATTCTTCGCCTATCGCGACTTCACGTCCGACCCGGACCAGATCCTGGCGACCGACGGCTTCGGCCGCGCGCACCACCGGGTGCTGCACTTCGTCAACCGGATGCCGGGGCTGACCGTGGCCGAATTGCTGGATGTGCTGAAAATCACCAAGCAAAGCCTGGCCCGCGTCCTGAAGCAGCTGATCGACACCGGCCACGTCGTCCAGATTCAAGGCCCGAAGGACCGCCGCCAGCGCGAACTCTATCCGACGCCGAAAGGCCGCGCGCTCGCGCTTGCCCTCGCCTTGCCACAGTCGCGACGCATTCGTGCGGCTCTCCAGGAGTCCGGCCCGCAGGATCGCGCCGCGATCGGCCGCTTCCTGAAGGCGATGGTGAACCCGGAGCTGCGTGCGCAGATCGATCGCCTGCCGCATGGCGAAGCCCCGGTGGTAGACGGAGAACCGAACGATGGTCGATGAAATCGTGGTCCCGACCGACGACGCACCGCATCTCCTGGTGGTCGACGACGACACGCGCATCCGCACGCTGCTGATGCAGTTTCTCTCGAGCAACGGCTTCCGCGTCACCGTGGCGGCCACCGCCGCCGAGGCCCGGCGCAAGCTCGAGGGTCTCGATTTCGACCTGATCGTGCTCGACGTCATGATGCCGGGCGAAAGCGGCGTCGACCTCACCCGCTCGCTGCGCGAGCGCAAGGAGGTGCCGATCCTGATGCTGACCGCCCTGTCCGAGACCAACAGCCGGATCGCGGGCCTCGAGGCGGGCGCCGACGACTACCTGCCCAAGCCCTTCGATCCGCGCGAGCTCATCTTGC
This sequence comes from Mesorhizobium sp., assembly GCA_046292285.1. GTDB lineage: Bacteria > Pseudomonadota > Alphaproteobacteria > Rhizobiales > Rhizobiaceae > Aquibium. Next base: position 9,331 of record JBKBRJ010000005.1, read on the forward strand.
GCATCAACAACATCCTGCGCCGGGGCGGCCCGCCGCAGACTCCGAAGGCCGAGCAGATCGTCTTCGGACCCTACACCTTCCAGATCGCGCGGCGTGAACTGAAGAACGCGGGCGAGTCGATCAAGCTGACCGATCGCGAGCAGGACATCCTGGCGATCTTCGCCGAGCGGCCGGGCGAGACCATTCCGCGCCACGAACTGGTCAGCGGCGACGCCGAGGTCGGCGAGCGCACCATCGACGTGCAGATCAACCGGCTGCGCCGCAAGATCGAGCGCGATCCGGCCAATCCGGTCTGGCTGCAGACCGTGCGCGGCGTCGGCTACCGCCTGAGCGTCGAATAGGACGGCCCCGGCCGGTTCCGTCCGGCGATGGCCTCGACTACACTGCGTGGCGACGGCAAGCGCGGCCGGCCGGCCGCGCCGCCCGCATGAAGGACGGCATGGCGACCAGCGATACACCGAGGAGCGAACAGGACGAGGGGGCCAGCCCGCTGCTGCGCGCGGCCGGCGCCCTGCCGGAAGGCTGGCGCCGCTTCTGGCGCCGCGTCTCGCGCTACATGCCCAAGCGGCTCTATGCGCGCTCGCTGATCATCGTCATCGCGCCGATGATCCTGCTGCAGTCGGTGGTGGCCTTCGTCTTCATGGAGCGCCACTGGCAGACGGTGACCCAACGCCTGTCGATGGCGGTGACGCGCGACATCGCCGCGATCATCGACATGATCGAGACCTATCCCGACCAGAACGGCTACCAGAACGTCGTGCGGATCGCCCAGGAGCGGCTGGCATTGAAGGTCGACATCATGCCGCCCGATCCCCTGCCCGCGCCCGGCCCCAAGCCGTTCTTCTCGATACTCGACCAGGTGCTGTCGGCCGAGATCACCCGCCTGATCAACCGCCCCTTCTGGCTCGACACGGTGGGCAACTCGGCGATCGTCGAGATCCGCATCAGGCTGGACAACATGGTGCTGCGCGTCTTTGCCCGCCGCAGCCAGGCCTATGCTTCGAACACCCACATCTTCCTGCTCTGGATGGTCGGTACGTCGCTGGTGCTGATCATCATCGCCGTGCTCTTCCTGCGCAACCAGATCCGGCCGATCCAGCAGCTCGCGTACGGGGCCGCGAGCTTCGGCACGGGACGACCGCCGCCGCCCGACTTCCGCCCGCGCGGCGCCGACGAGGTCCGTCGCGCCGGCGCCGCCTTCATCCAGATGCGCGAGCGCATCGAGCGCCAGATCGAACAGCGAACGGCGATGCTGACGGGCGTCAGCCATGACCTGCGCACCATCCTGACCCGATTCAAGCTGCAACTGGCGATCGCCGGCAAGCGCCCGGAGACCGAGGCGCTGAACCAGGACATCGACGACATGCAGTCGATGCTGGAGGGATATCTCGCCTTCGCCAGGGGCGAGGCCTCCGAGGACACCGGCCAGTTGAACATCGAAAGCCTGTTCGAACGCCTGTCCGAGGAGGCGCGGCTGCGCAAGCGCAAGCTGACGACGCAGATCACCGGATCGCCCGAACTTCTGGTGCGGCCCGCGGCCTTCACACGGCTGATGTCGAACCTCGTCGGCAATGCGTTCCGCTATGCCCGGACCGTGAACGTGCAGGCCACCCACACCCGCGGCACCCTGACGGTGGTCATCGACGACGACGGTCCCGGCATCCCCGCCGAGAAGCGCGAGCACGTGTTCAAGCCCTTCGTGCGCCTCGACGACGCGCGCAACCAGGACGCCAGCGGCACCGGGCTTGGCCTGTCGATCGCCCGCGACATCGCCCGCAGCCACGGCGGCGACATCATGCTCGGCGACAGCCCGATGGGCGGCCTGAGGGCCACAGTGCGCCTGCCGGCGTGAGGGGTTCGAAGGCAGCTACCTTGTTCTTCGCCAATCGACGCACTATATCTCGCCAAGTGGCAAGGAGAGCCCTATGGCGCAAGCGGCATTCGCAGACAAGATCCAGACCGGCGTCCTCCCACATGGCGACGCCGAGATCGCTGTCGTAGCGGCGAAAGCCTTCGTCCGGATTGCCGAGGCCTGGCGGCTGCGCAACGAAGAGGCGGCGAACCTGCTCGACGTATCCGCCCGCACCTGGAACCGGATGAAGACCGGCGAATGGAGCGGCCGGCTGTCGCGCGACCAGTTGCTGAGGACGAGCGGTGTCGTGGGCCTCTACAAGGCGCTGCATCTGTATTTCAGCGACCCGCTCGCCGACGAATGGGTTCGGCTCCCAAACGCCGGGCCGGCCTTCGCCAATCGCCGGCCGCTGGACGCCATGATCGACGGTGGACTTCCCGCGATCCTGTCCACGCGCGACTACGTCGATGCCCTGCGGGGTGGCGTTTGATCCCGCCACTCACCGCCATCGCGGAGCAGGCGACGGTGCGGCTCGTCTCGACGGCCTACTTTAAGCCGCCGGTGCTGCGACCGCTGGTCGACACACCGGAGGAATTCGAATTGCTCGCGGAAATCGAGGGGCTCACCAACCGCCGCCTCAAGGCCGAGACGGTCGGCGCCGGGTCGCTCGATCCGCGCGAGACGATCTTCCGCGCCTGGGGCCGCACCTACATCAACGCCGCCTTCGCCTACACTCGCGCCGAGGGCAACCGGTTCAATTCCGGTAATCGCGGTGCCTGGTATTGTGCCTTGGACGAACTGACGGCGATCGCCGAGGTGGGATTCCACCGAACGCGAGAACTGACCCGCATCGGCCGCTTCGAGGACGAGGCGGTGTACCAGTCGCTGCTGGCGGGCTTCATCGGCGATTTCCACGACCTGCGCGAACGCGGCGGAGAGCTTGAGTGCCTGGGTTCCGACCCGGCAATCGCCTATCCCGCGGGGCAGGCGCTCGCCAGGGCATTGCGCGAGGAGGGAAGCCGCGGGCTGATCTATCCGTCGGCCCGGCGCAACGGCGGCACTTGTCTCGTCGCCTTCGAGCCGCATAGCGTCCAGAACGTGCGGCCGGGCGCGCGCTGGAAACTCGTCTGGAACGGGATCCCCCGCTACACGGTCACGACGGACTGAGCGGAAAACCCGGTCCTACCCCTCACCCGACGTCGCGTCATGCGGCGCGGTCGGCTGCCTCGTGAAACCCTTGACGCCCGAGATCTCGGCCATGTCGCGCTTGATCTCCAGCGGGCTCGCCACATAGGCCGTGACGAGTTCGGCGACAGAACGCAGCGCGTCCATGTGGATCCGCTCGTAGCCGTGCGAGGCATCGACGCCGAAGGCGACCAGCGCGGTGCGCACGTCGTGGCCGGCCACCACCGCCGAAGCGGAGTCGGAGCGATAGTAGCGGAAGATGTCGCGCTGCATGGCGATGTCGTTGTCGCGGCAGAGATCGATCAGCTTCCGGGTCAGATGATAGTCGAACGGCCCGGTCTGGTCGGCCATGGCGATGGTGACGCCGAACTCGGACGAATTCTGTCCCGGCGCCGTGGTGCCGTTGTCGACCGCCACCATCGAGGCGACCTCCGGGGCGACGATGGCGGTCGCGCCGACGCCCACCTCCTCGGCGATCGTGAACAGCCAGTGGATGTCGACCGGCGTGCGCGCCTTCGCCCGTTCGACGGCTTCGAGCGCCGCGAGGACGGCGGCCACGCCTGCCTTGTCGTCGAGGTGGCGCGAGACGATGAAGCCGTTGTCCATGAATTCGGTCTCCGGATCGATGGCGACGACGTCGCCGATGTCGATGCCCAGCGCCAGGGTCTCAGCCCGGCTCGATGTGCGCGCGTCGATCCTGAGCTCGATGTGCTGCCAGTCGACCGGCTGGGTGTCGACGCCGTCGTTGAAGGTGTGCCCGGACGCCTTCAGCGGCAGGATCGAACCGCGATGCCTGCCTTCGTAGGAATAAATGTTGGCGCGCGCGCCTTCGGCGAAACGCGACGACCAGTGGCCGATGGGCACGAGTTCCAGCCGGCCATTGTCCTTGACGCGCTTCACCTGCGCGCCAAGCGTGTCGAGGTGGGTGACGATCGCGCGTGCGCCCTGCCGTCGGCTGCCCTGGCGCACGGCCCGGATCGCGCCGCGGCGGGTCAGTTCGACATTCATGCCGAGGCGCTCCAGCTCCCGCGTCACGTGGCGCACGGCCGTGTCGGTGAAGCCGGTCGGGCTGTCGATCGCGAGCAGCGCCTTCAGTTGCGCCGCGAGATAGTCGGTGTCGATTGCAAGCTTCGTCACGGAGACGGCTCCGGACGGCCGGACGGCGACTGCGAGGCGTGGATCGGGCGCGAGTGCGGGAACAGCAGATCGACGAAGCGCTGCGCGGTCGGCTGCGGCTCGTGGTTGGCAAGCCCCGGCCGCTCGTTCGCCTCGATGAAGACGTAGTCGGGCTCCGTCGGCCGCCGCACCATGAAGTCGATGCCGACGACCGGAATCTTGATCGCGCGCGCGGCCGTGCAGGCCGCCTCCACCAGCCGCGGATGCACGATGCCGGTGACGTCGTGGATCGAACCGCCGGTGTGGAGGTTGGCCGTCTTGCGCACCACGATCTCGCGGCCGGGCTCCAGGACATCGGCGAGCGTCAGCCCCTGGCCAGCCAGGCAACGCTCGGCGTCCGCGTCGATCGGGATGGTGCTTTCGCCACCCGTCGCCGCGGCCCGCCGGCGCGACTGGCGCTCGATCAGCGTGCGGATGTCGTGCTCGCCGTCGCCGACCACCGAGGGTGGACGCCGCACGGCGGCGGCGACCAGCTTGTAGTCGATGACCACCAGCCGCAAATCCTCGCCCTGGAAGCAGGCCTCCAGCAGAACGCGGTTGCAGACCTCGCGCGCAGCGCGAATGGCCCTGCGGGTGTCGTCGAGGGTTTCGAGCCCCACCGACACGCCGCGGCCCTGCTCGCCGCGCGCCGGCTTGACCACCACGCTGCCATGTTCGGCGAGAAACGCCTCGATCGTCGCGTCCGCGTCGGTCTCGACCGCGATCTGATCGGGAACCTTCAACCCGGCACGCTCGACGACGCGGCGGGTGACGGCCTTGTCGTCGCAGATCGACACGGCCACCCCCGACGTCATTTCCGACAGGCTCTCGCGGCAATGCACCGACCGGCCGCCATAGGCGAGGCTGAAGAAGCCGCCTTCCGCGTCGGTCACCTCCACCTGGATGCCGCGTCGCCGCGCCTCGTCGACGATGATGCGGGCATAGGGGTTGAGCCCGTCATAGCCCTCGATCGGCGCGGCGAAGAGGCGCTCGTTGATCGGGTTCTTGCGCTTGACGGCGAAGATCGGCACGCGGCGGAAGCCGAGCTTCTCGTAGAGCGCGATGGCCTGCTCGTTGTCGTGCAGCACCGACAGGTCCATGAAGGCCGCGCCCCGCGCCTGGAAATGCTCGGCCAGGCGCCGCACCAGCATCTCGCCGACGCCTGGATGACGGCACTGCGGATCGACGGCCAGGCACCAGAGAGAGGAGCCCCGCTCGGGGTCGCCGAACAGCCGCTGGTGGTCGACGCCCGTCACCGTTCCGATGACGTCGCCCGTCGCCTCGTCCTCGGCGACGAGATAGGTGATCGAGCGGCTGTCGCGGTTGGCCCAGAAGAACTCCGGGCTGACCGTCACCATGTGGCGGGAGGCGTAGATGGTGTTCACCGCGTCGGCGTCGACCTGCGAAGCCAGCCGGCGGATGAAGAAGCTCTTCGGCCTGCGGCGGCTGGCGCGATAGGTCGCCAGGTCGAGGCGGTAGGTGTGCGATGGATCGAGGAAAGTCTCCTGCGGCGCGAGCGCCAGGAGCACGTGCGGATCGCGGACGTAGAAGGCGATGTCGCGCCGCTTGTCGCCCTCTTGGGACAGGGCGTCGATGATGCCCGGATTGTCGGGAAAGGTCTGCGAGAACAGGAGCCGTCCCCAGCCGCAGTCGAGGGCCACCGACTGGCGCGTGGGCGCCTTCTCGCCCGCAAGCGGCCCGATCGGCTGCTTCTGGGATTCATTGCGCAGGCGCTTGAGCCTGTGGCCGAGCGCCCGCTCGGCCTTGCCTGTGTTGCGGCGGGGCTCCGCCGATTTGACTTTCGACATGGTCAGATCCCGTGTGTCTGCAACCAGAGTTCCAGCAGTCCCGCCTGCCAGAGTTCGGAGCCCTGCAAGGGCGTGATGTGCCCGGATGGATCGGCGAACAGCCGGTCGAGCCACTCCTGCCGGAACAGTCCGCGCTCGCGGGCGGCCTGCGAGGACAGCGCATCACGCACCAGGTCGAGATACGGCCCGTCGACATATTTGAGCTGCGGCACCGGGAAGTAGCCCTTCTTGCGGTCGATCACCTCCGACGGCACGATCCGGCGCGCGACGTCCTTGAGGATGCCCTTGCCGCCGTCGCGGATCTTTTCCTCCGGCGGAATACGCGCGGCGAGTTCGACCAGTTCGTGGTCGAGGAACGGCACCCGCGCCTCCAGCCCCCAGGCCATGGTCATGTTGTCGACCCGCTTGACCGGGTCGTCGACCAGCATGACCGTCGAATCGAGCCTGAGTGCGCGGTCGACCGGGGTATCGGCGCCGGCCCGCATGAGACGTTCGGCGACGAAGTCGCGGCTGTGGTCGCCGCCATTGATCCACTCCGGCGAAAGCTGCGTCCTCAGCGTCGCGTGGTCGCGGTCGAGGAAGACGCGGGCGTAGTCGTCCACGACGTTGCTGGAATTCATCAGCGGCGGATACCAGTGGTAGCCGCCGAAGACCTCGTCGGCGCCCTGCCCCGACTGCACGACCTTGATGTGCTTCGAAACCTCTTTAGACAACAGGTAGAAGCCGACATTGTCGTAGGAGACCATCGGCTCCGACATCGCCGCGAAGGTTCCCGGCAGCGCGTCCATCAGCTGGTCGGACGGCACGAAGATCTTGTGGTGCTTGGTCCCGTAGCGCTCCGCGATCAGATCGGAATAGACGAATTCATCGCCTTTCTCGCCATTGGCTTCCTCGAAGCCGACCGAGAAGCTCATCAGCCCGTGCTGGCCGGCCTCGGCCAGCAGCCCGACGATCAGCGAGGAGTCGACGCCGCCCGAGAGCAGCACGCCCACGGGCACGTCGGCGACCGTGCGCCGTTTGACGGCGAGCCTGAGCGCATCGAGCACACGGTCCGCCCACTCCTCGCGTGACACCGAAGCGTCGCGCGGATCGCGGCCGAAGGGCGGGTTCCAGTAGACGCGGTCGCAGGTCGTCCCGTCCGGCTCGATCACGCGGATGGTGGCGGGCGGCAGCTTGCGCACGCCTTCGATGATGGTACGCGGTGGCGGCACGACAGCGTGAAAGCTCATGTAGTGGTGCAGCGCAACGGGGTCGATCGCCGTGTCGACGTCTCCGGCCGCCAGGAGCGCCGGCAAGGAGGATGCGAAGCGGATCCGGCCCGGCGTTTCGGCGAGGTAAAGAGGCTTGATGCCGAAACGGTCCCGCGCCATCACGATGCGGCCGCTGTCGCGCTCCTGAATCACGAAGGCGAACATGCCGTGGAACCGCTCCACGCAGGCCTCGCCCCATTCGCGCCAGGCCTTCAGGATCACCTCGGTGTCGCCGGTGGAGAAGAAGGAATAGCCCTCGCCTTCGAGTTCGGCGCGCAGTTCGGGGTAGTTGTAGATACAGCCGTTGAAGGCGATGGTGAGCCCGAGGCCGGAATCCACCATGGGCTGCTGCGCCCTCTCCGACAGGTCGATGATCTTGAGCCTGCGGTGCCCGAACCCCGCGTTGCCGTGCATCACCAGCCCGGCCCCGTCCGGCCCCCTCGGCGCCATCATGTCGGTCATTTTCGCGATCGCGATCGGAGACGGCGCCGTGCCGTCCAGTCTTATTTCACCACAAATTCCGCACATCGACGCGTGCCCGAGCCTCCGTTGTCATTGAAAAAATCTTCGCTATCCAATTGAATTCACTCCCGAAACATTCGCGATCGAATGGGGAGCCGCAGCAGGTGGACAGGGTGGCAACGTGGCGGGGGAAGAAGGGTTCCAGCAAAAACGCACCGCGCGCTGCCTGACAGAAGCGCTTAACGGCCCATCGGGAAGCCGGAGGACCGTTCAGTGGAAAATTGATGCGGTTCGGCGCGGTTCGTCGCGCTGCCGTCGTCGACTGTTCAGAACAACCGTCCGCCGTCCGGCACCTTGAGGTCGATGGCCGCGAGCACGACGGCGCCCTCCTCGTCGGGGAAGCCCAGCGTCAGGACCTCCGACATGAACTTGCCGATCTGGCGCGGCGGGAAGTTGACGACCGCCATCACCTGGCGGCCGACGAGGTCCTCGGGCTTGTAGTACTTGGTGATCTGCGCCGACGACTTCCTGACCCCGATCACGGGACCGAAATCGATCCGAAGCTTGATCGCCGGCTTGCGCGCCTCGGGAAAGGGCTCGGCCTCGACGATGGTACCGGCGCGGATGTCGACCTTATCGAAATCCGCAAACGAGATCTCCGGCTTGCGCTCCGCGCCACCGCTCATGGTCAGGCCGACCCGTGCGTCTCGAACAGCACGCTCTGCAGCGCGTCGCGCGCCGAAACGCCCGACCAGACCACGAACTGGAAGGCCTGGAAGTAGCATTCGCAGGCTTCCAGCGCGGTGGACAGCAGCACTTCGACCTGCTGCCCGGTCGGCTCGACGCCGCCGTTCAGCAGCAGGGCCTGGCGGAACATGATCGCGCCTTCCTGCTCCCAGAGGTCGAAATGGCCGAACAGCATCTGCTCGTTGATCAGCGCCAGCAGCCGCATCACCTCGGTGACGCGCGGCTCCGAGACCTTGATGTCGAAGGCGCAGGCCAGGTGCAGCGCCTCGAAATCCTCCATCCACGAGAAGGAGATGTGATAGTCGGTCCAGTTGCCGGCGACCGAGATCGCGATCTCGTCGTCGCCCGCCCGCTCGAACGCCCATTCATTGGCATTGGCGACCGCCTCGATCACATCCACCGGATGCGCTTCGCGAGACAGGTCTATTTCCAGAAGGCTCATGGTTGCTTCCTGTGGCTATGGGAACGCCGACCGCGCGCTCCACTGGAAACGCTCGTGACGCGAACGACGAAACTGGGACGGACTCAAGAAGGCCTCATACCTCCACCCGGGCCACCCCTGCCCGGCGCATGTACGAATCATGCTGTAGATTCAGTGTATTGATGCGAGGTCGCGGTGCCAGCGCTTTTTTCTCGCCGGGAGAGCGGGGGTGTGGATAGAGTGCAAGTCGGCTTGCTGCAACGCAGCGTAAGCGATTCAGCGCGAACGCCTTTTCGCGCTGGCGAGCCTGTGGACAGATTGACGGAATTTTAACCCTGACGGCGCTTCGGCGGCTTATTCTTCGGCATCCGTCGCGGCTGAAGCGTCTCCGGAGAGCGCCGCGAGCTTCGCCTCGACCTCGTCCAGGCGGGCCGCGAGCTTCTTGTTCTCGGCCCGCGCCTTCACCGCCATGTCGCGCATCGCCTCGAATTCCTCGCGCTGGACAATGTCCATCGAGTTGAGCATCCGCTCGGCCTGGGCACGGAAGGCGGTCTCGACCTCGCGCCGGACGCCCTGCGCGGCCCCGGCAGCATCCGTCATCAGCTTGGCAAGGTCGTCCAGGATGCGGTTCTGTCCGGTGGTCATGGCGTCTGCCTCATCTGTTTGCGCGGCCGCTCTGGCCGCTGGCTCACTTTCTGACCTAGGCACACGGAGCCGCCTTTGCAAGACGCATGCCGCGCCCGGTGCGTCGCTCCCTACCGTCAACGTGCCGCGGCGGCGAGGAGTCTTGACCTTTCCGCCCGGCTTCGACCATGGTCCGCCCGCCGCAACCAGCCCCGGAAAGCCCCTTGGAACATCTTCTCCTGCCGCTCGCGGCCCTGCCCTTTCCCGACATCGACCCGGTGATCGTCCAGGTCGGACCGCTCGCCGTCCACTGGTACGGGCTCGGCTATGTCGTCGGCATCCTTTTCGCCTGGTGGTACGGCAAGCGCCTGCTCGCGAAGCCCTCGCTGTGGCGCAACGGCCAGCCGCCGCTGAAGCCGAACGATCTGGACGACTTCATCCTCTGGGCGGCCATCGGCATCGTGCTTGGGGGCCGGATCGGCTACATCCTGTTCTACGATCTGGCCCGCTACATCGAAAACCCGCTGGCCATCCTCGCCATCTGGGAAGGCGGCATGTCCTTCCACGGCGGCTTTCTCGGCACCACCATCGCCATGATCCTCTTCGCCCGCTCGCGCGGCGCCAGCGCCTGGAGCATGTTCGACGTGGTGGCGGCGGGCGTGCCGGTCGGCCTCGGCCTCGTGCGCGTCGCGAACTTCATCAACTCCGAGCTCTGGGGCCGTGTCACCGACGTGCCATGGGCCTTCGTCTTCCCGAACGGTGGACCGGAACCCCGCCACCCGAGCCAGCTCTACGAGGCGGCGCTCGAAGGCCTGGTGCTGTTCGTCGTCCTGCGCCTGCTCACCCACGGCTTCCTGAAACTCAAAAGTCCGGGCTTCGTGGCCGGCGCCTTCGTGGCCGGCTACGGCCTGTCGCGGATCGCGGTGGAGTTCTTCCGCGAGCCCGACGCGCAGCTCGGCTATCTCTTCGGCGGCTGGCTGACCATGGGCATGGTGCTGTCGCTGCCGATGGTGCTCGTCGGCGTCTGGGCCATGCTGCGCGCCCGAAACGCCGCCGCATGACCCCGTTTCGTGCAGGTGACGCGGCATGACGCCCCGTCGTACAGGTGACGCGGCATGACGCCGCTGGGCGGGAAGATCGCCGCGCTGGTCGCGCAGGCGGGCCCGATCGGCATCGCCGAATACATGGCGTTCTGCCTGTTCGATCCCGAGCACGGCTACTACACGACGCGCGAGCCCTTCGGATCGGCGGGCGACTTCACCACCGCGCCGGAGGTGAGCCAGATGTTCGGAGAACTGGTCGCCGTCTGGGTCTACATGGCCTGGCAAGGCGCCGGCGGGCCGTCCGAGGTCTGCGTCGCAGAACTCGGCCCCGGCCGTGGCACGCTGATGAAGGACATGGTCCGAACGCTGGCGCAGTTCGACCGCGCCTTCGTCGAGCGGACCCGGTTCGCGCTGGTCGAGGCGAGCCCGCGCCTCGTCGAAGTGCAGCGCCGGACGCTCGCGCCCGCGCCCGGCCGCTTCGAGTGGCACGAGCGCGTGGAACAGTTGCCGGACCTGCCGACGATCTTCGTCGGCAACGAGATCTTCGACGCGCTTCCCATGCGCCAGTTCGTCAAGCATGGCGAACGATGGCTGGAACGTTGCGTCGGCGTCGACGATACCGGCGGCCTGCGCTTCGTGCTCGGCGCTGGAACCGCGGAGGCGGCCCTGCTACCGCCCGGCGCGGATCGCGCCCTGGACGGGACCGTAGCGGAGATAGCGCCGGCCCGCGACGCCTTCATGCAGACGGTCGCCGAACGCATCGCGCGGTTCGGCGGGGCGGCGCTGTTCTTCGACTACGGCCACCTCGAACCGGGGCTCGGCGACACGCTGCAGGCCGTGCGCCGCCATGCGCCCGACGGCGTGCTCGATCATCCCGGCGAGGCCGACCTGACGAGCCATGTCGATTTCCATCGTCTCGGCGCGATCGCCGAGCAGTGCGGCCTGGCGATCCAGACGGCGACGCAGCGCGATTTCCTGCTTGCCATGGGACTTGCCGAACGCGTCGAGGCACTGTCGGCCGGCAAGGGCGAGGAGGAGCGCAACCGGATCGCGGGCGAAGCGGAACGCCTGGCGGCGGCCGAGGCCATGGGCGAGCTGTTCAAGGTCCTGCTCGTGACCCGCCCGGCCTGAGCGGACATGGCGACTGCTTCTAGGACAATCGCGAAGTGTCGCCGTCGCGCCGTTTCGGCGGCTCGCGATGCGTCATCCCGCAGCCGGCACCCGTCGCATTGACTTGGCTACCCCCCTGCCCCACCATCCGCCGCCGAGGGTAACGATCATCAGGACCACCATGTTTCATGCAGAGCGGCCGGCTCCGCTCCGGTCTCCCGCGCTGGACGCCATGGCGCCGGATGGCGTGCGCCACGGCTTCTTCACCCGCCAGGGCGGCGTTTCGACGGGCGTCTATGGCGGCTTGAACGTGGGGCTTGGTTCGCATGACGAACGGGCCGCCGTGCTGGAGAATCGGGCCCGCGTCGCCGCCCATCTCGGCGTGACGCCCGACCGGCTGTGCACGCCGCACCAGATCCATTCGCCGCGCGCAGTCACCGTCACGGCCCCGTGGGCGGAGCGGCCGGAGGCCGACGCCGTCGTCACCGACCGCCCGGGCCTGGCGCTCGGCGTGCTGGCCGCCGATTGCGGGCCGGTGCTCTTCGCCGACGCGCGGGCCGGCGTCGTCGGCGCCGCCCATGCCGGTTGGAAGGGCGCCCTGGAAGGGGTCCTGGAGGCCACCATCGAGGCCATGACCGCGCTTGGCGCCGATCCCGCCCGCATCGTGGCGGTGCTCGGACCATCGATCAGCCAGGAGAACTACGAGGTCGGCCCGGAATTCGTGGCCCGCTTCGTGGCGGCGAACGCCGACAATCAACGCTGGTTCGCTCCCTCGGCGCGGCCCGGTCATGCGCTGTTCGACCTGAACGGCTACACCGTCGACCGGCTCCTGCGGGCCGGCGTGACGGCTTCGCATCTCGGCCACTGCACCTATGCCGACGAGGAGCGCTTCTACTCGTACCGGCGCAAGACCCACCGAGCCGAACCCGACTACGGGCGGCAGATATCGGCAATCGTCCTGGAGGATATCTGATGGCGCTTCACTTCGAACGAACCGAGTTCGACGCCCGGCGCGATCGGCTCGTCATCGAGATGGCCGATCGCAAGCTCGACGCCATGCTGCTCTTCGCGCAGGAGAGCATGTACTGGCTGACCGGCTACGACACGTTCGGGTTCTGCTTCTTCCAGTGCCTCGTGGTGAAAGCGGACGGCACGATGGTCCTGCTGACGCGCTCGGCCGACCTGCGCCAGGCGCGCCACACCTCCACCATCGAGGACATCCGGCTGTGGACCGACCGCGCGGGCGCCAACCCTGCGGTGGACCTGCGCAACCTGCTCAACGACCTCGACCTGCTCGGCTGCCAGATCGGCGTCGAGTACGACACGCACGGGCTCACGGCCTTCAACGGCAGGCGCCTCGACGAGCAGCTCCAGACCTTCGGCAAGATCGTCGATTCCTCCGCCATCATCCCGCGGCTGCGGCTGTTCAAGAGCCCGGCCGAGATCGTCAAGACGACGCGCGCAGCCGCGCTCGCCGACGACGCGCTCGACGCCGCGCTGCCGCTGATCAGGCAGGGCACGGACGAGGGCAAGATCCTGGCGGCGATGCAGGGCGCGATCTTCGAGGGCGGCGGCGACTATCCGGCCAACGAGTTCATCATCGGGTCGGGGCCGGACGCCCTTCTCTGCCGCTACAAGGCCGGCCGGCGCAAGCTCAACAAGAACGACCAGCTGACGCTCGAATGGGCGGGCGCCTTCCATCACTACCACGCGGCGATGATGCGCACGATCGTACTCGGCAAGGTGTCGAAGCGCCATCAGGAACTCTTCGACGCGGCGCGCGACGCGCTCGTCGCGGTCGAGACCGCGATGGTGCCGGGCAAGACCTTCGGCGACGTCTTCGATGCGCACGCGCGGGTCATGGAGGCGCACGGGCTGACGCGCCACCGGCTCAATGCCTGCGGCTATTCGCTGGGCGCCCGCTTCACGCCCTCCTGGATGGACATGCCGATGTTCTTCGCCGGCAACCCTGAGCCGATCGCGCCGGACATGACCCTCTTCGCCCACATGATCATCATGGATTCCGAAACCGAGACGGCGATGACGCTCGGCCGGACCTATCTCACCACCGAGGGCGAGGCCCGGCCGCTGTCGCGCCATGATCTGGACTTGATCGTGCGATGAAAGCATAAATCCGGCTCGGGACGCCGATCGGGTCGGCAACAGGGAGAACGGAGACATGCGCGCAGTCGCGCCGAGGCATGCGTTGCTGGCCGCCTGCCTCGCGATCTCGGCCTGCAGCACGTCCGAGGCGCTCGATCCCCGCGCGCTGCTCGGCTCGAGAACGTCGGCCGCGCCGGCCCAGCCGCAGACCGCCGCGACACCGCTCCTGCCCGCCGCCACCGGACCCGTAGCCAATTCGACGCTGCGCATGGAGTTCGCGCCGCTCGTCGGCGCCACGATCGCCGCCGCGACGCCGCTGTCGCAACGGCTGTCGCAGATGGCGCCCCAGCGCGGTATCGAGATCGTCGCGGACGGGGCGGCTCCCGGCGACTACGTCGTCAAGGGTTACCTCTCGGCGATCGCCGACGGCAATGACACCATCGTCATCTTCGTCTGGGACGTGGTCGACGCCAAGGGCACGCGGCTTCACCGCATCCAGGGCCAGGAGCGCGTCGCCGCCAGGGCCGGCGCCGATCCGTGGCAGTCGGTTCCAAACGCCACCATGGAGCAGATCGCCGACCGCACCCTCGCCGAAATCGTCTCCTGGTCGACGTCGCGAGCCGGGTAAAGGCCGTTGGCGCGAAACCCTTTCTTGGGAATAGCGGTCGAATAGCGCAGCAGGCGCTTGCAATAGCGCGGTCAGGCGCTAAAAGCCGCCTCACGATCCGTGCGTGGCGTCAGCCGGGGAAACTGCATGAAACTGTTTGCGGGCAATTCCAATCGGGTGCTGGCCGAGGCCGTCGCCCGCTACCTGAACATTCCCCTCGGACGGGCCAGCGTCCGCCGCTTCGCAGACCAGGAAATCTTCGTCGAAATCCAGGAAAACGTGCGCGGCGAGGACGTCTTCATCCTCCAGTCGACCTCCTATCCGGCAAACGACCACCTGATGGAACTGCTGATCATGATCGACGCCTTCCGTCGATCCTCGGCACGCCGCATCACCGCCGTGATTCCCTATTTCGGCTATGCCCGCCAAGACCGCCGCGCCTCGGGCCGCACGCCGATCTCCGCCAAGCTGGTCGCGAACCTGATCACCCGCTCGGGCGCCGACCGCGTGCTGACGCTCGATCTCCATGCCGGGCAGATTCAGGGCTTCTTCGACATTCCGACCGACAACCTCTTCGCGCTGCCGGTGCTGGTGCGGGACGTGAAGGCGCATTACCAGACGTCCAACGTCGTCGTGGTGTCGCCCGACGTCGGCGGCGTGGTGCGCGCCCGCGCGCTGGCCAAGCGGGTCGAAACGCTCCTCGCCATCGTCGACAAGCGCCGCGAGCGGCCGGGCGAATCCGAGGTCATGAACATCATCGGCGACGTCCACGGCAAGGACTGCCTTTTGATCGACGATATCGTCGATTCGGGCGGCACGCTCTGCAATGCGGCGGACGCCCTGCTCGCCAACGGCGCGACCAGCGTCACCGCCTACATCACCCATGGCGTCCTGTCGGGCGGCGCCGTCGCGCGCATCGCCTCGTCCAAGCTCAAGGAACTGGTGATCACCGACTCGATCCAGCCGACCTCCGGGGTGGAAGCGGCGCCGAATATCCGCGTGGTCTCGATCGCCGACCTGATCGGCGAGGCCATATCGCGCACCGCGACGGAAAAATCGGTGTCGAGCCTGTTCGATTGAGCAGAGCCTATCCCGTCCCGGGTTAACCTCATCTTCAGGATGCGACTGGGCGGGTTCCTTTACCCATGTGTCCTACGATCAGGGCATGTTGGATCGGTTTCCAGAACGCTTTGGACGGACGGGCCGGTCGGCCCGGTCGTCGGATGCGTCCGGAACAGGGACCGGCCTGTTCTGGAACGCCTACGCCTGGCTGACCAGGCCAAGGCGCGTCGACACGCCGGAAATCCGCGAACGGCTGATCCAGACAATGTTCGAACGCCGGCTCCCGGTCCTGTTCGGGCTCCTGACCTCGATCGTGACCGCCTTCGCCGCCCTGGTTCTCACGGGAGCGATCTGGCCGATTGCCTGGATCGCCGCCGAACTGCTGCTGTTCGCTGGCCGTTACCATGACATCGACGAGATCGCGGCGCGCCCGGTGCGGGAGCGGCATCGAGCCTATGCGACGCTGATCCTGTTCGGAATCGGTTGGGCGGCTACCTACGGCCTCGGACAATTCGCGTGCGCGGCGAGCGGCCATGATCTTCTCATCGTGATGGCCGCGATCAACACCGCCGGAGCGGTCGGCAACATCGCCTCGCGTAACGCCCCGCTTCCCCGGTTCGGCGTGGTCGCCATGGCTCTTTCGGGTTTGCCGTTCGGCTTCGGGCTCTTTGTCTTCGGCGCGCCGGAAATGGCGCTTGTGTTCGTCATGGGGACCATCCTGACCGGCGGCATGATGCTCGTCATGCTGCAGAACCATGAGATCATGCTGCGGATGATCAACGCGGAATGGACCAATCACGTCGCCGCGCGCACCGACCATCTGACGGAACTGCCCAACCGGATCCATCTGGAAGAGCGCCTCGCCGCGCTCTGCGACGATCTGGCCGGGACGACGGAAAGCCAGCCCTTCGCCGTGCTGTGCCTTGACCTCGACGGCTTCAAGGCGGTGAACGACCAGTTCGGGCACGGGGCCGGCGACACGCTGCTGCGGGCTGTTGCCGGACGCATCACCCAGGCGATCCGCGATCGCGACATCGCCTGCCGGGTCGGCGGCGACGAATTCGTCCTGCTGCTGCCCGACACCTCGGCGGCCGAGGCATCCTTCGTCGCCTCCCGGATCATCGCCGCCATTTCCCGCCCCTACGACATCGGGATCGGCGATCTGGTCCGCATCGGCGCGAGTGTCGGGAGCGCCATCGCGTCGGAACCGGGCGAGCGACCGCAGGACCTGCTCGACCGGGCGGATCAGGCGCTCTACACCGCCAAGGCGGCCGGCAAGGGCGTGCATCGGGAAGGCCAGACGGGCACGGACCGAACCTGACGAAGCCTCAGGCCAGAGCCAGCGCCGCGCCCGCCGCCGCCGACACTCCGAGCACCAGGATCAGGTTGACGTGGAAGCGCAGCAGCGCCACGCCGGCCGCCATGGCGATGATTGCCGCGGCGGGATCGAAGGTCGAGAGCGCCGGCATCGGGAGAGAGAGCGGACCGAGCGCGATCGCGCCGACCTCCGCGAACAGCACGTGCAGGGCGAACCAGACGGCGAGGTTGGCGATGACGCCGACCACGGCGGCCGTGACCGCCGACAAGGCGACCGCCAGCCAGCGCACGTTGCGCACCGTTTCGACATAGGGCGCGCCGGCGAAGATCCACAGGAAGCAGGGTACGAAGGTGAACCAGAGCGTCACCAGCGCCCCCGCGAGCCCGCCGAGGATCGGATCGAGTGCTGACAGCCGCGCGCCGCCGAGAGCGCCGACGAAGAGCAGCACGAGGATCAGCGGTCCGGGCGTGGTCTCGGCAAGACCGAGGCCGGTCAGCATCTCGTCGGGCCGCAGCCACTGGTAAACCTCGACGGCCTGCTGCGCGACATAGGCGAGCACGGCATAGGCCCCGCCGAAGGTCACCGCGGCCATGGTCGAGAAAAAGCCGGCCTCGACCGCGAACACGTTCTCCGGTCCGAGGATCAGGCGCAGCGCGATCAAGGGTACGAACCAGAGCGCCAGCCACGTGGCGCTGGTCGACAGGAACCGCCGCAGGCTCGGCCGCGTCCAGTCCGGGCCGACCGGTTCGACGGTCGGCGCGCCGTCGGCGGCGCCTTTCGAGACCGAAGGCGAAAGTCCGGCGGCGTGCAGGGCCGCTCCAATGGCGGCGGCCGACAGGATGATAAGCGGAAAGGGAACGTTGAAAAAGGCGATGGCGACGAAGGCCGCGACCGCCAGAACGACCATCGCCCGGCTCTTCAGCGCGCGCTTCGACACCTTGATCAGCGCTTCGAGGACGACCGCAAGCACGGCCGCCTTGAGCCCGAACAGCAAGCCCTGCACGATCGTCAACTCGCCAACGAGCATGTAGGCGATGGTGAGCGCCGTGATCACCACGGCGCCGGGCAGGACGAAGAGCAGGCCGGCGACCAGCCCGCCGCGCACGCCGTGCAGGAGCCATCCGGCATAGGTGGCGAGTTGCATCGCCTCGGGGCCGGGCAGCAGCATGCAGTAGTTCAGCGCGTGCAGGAAGCGCGCCTCGTCGAGCCACTTCTTTTCCTCGACGAGATAGCGGTGCATGAGCGCGATCTGTCCCGCCGGCCCGCCGAAGGAGAGAAGGCCGATCCGGGCGAAGACGGCGACGGCCTCGCCAAAGGGCGCCGACCGATCGACGGGGCCGACGCCGGCCGTTTCACGCGCCGCGTTCATGTGTCCGCTCCAATGGGTTCGAGCGGATGGCCGGCTGCTTCCCACGCCGCGAAACCGCCCACGAGATAGCGGCAATCAACGCCGAATCCCGTCAGCCGGTCCGCAACGCCCTGGCTGACTTCATGTCCATGGACGCAATAGACGACAACCGTGCGACCCAGGAGGGCGCGGCTCCAGCTGTCCACGTCGGCCGGATCGCCGCGCAGCGAACCGGGAACGGCATGGCCCGAGGCCGCGCGCGCCGGGGATTTCCTGACGTCGACCAGCAACGGAACGGGTTCGGGAATACGTCGAAGGTCTGCGAGGGTGATCGGAATCGGCATGACGGGCCTCCGCAACGGATGAGCGAAGGCGGACTTGGGCCGAAGCCTCAGGCGGGGAGTCCACCCATGCCCCCGCGCCGTGACGCTACAGCGGCGCGTGGCGGCGATCAACCGTCATGACGGGCTCGCGTTCCCGCGCGGCGAGATAGCCGCGCGGCGAGACGCCCAGCATCTGGCGGAACATGGTGGTGAAGGCCGGGGCGCTGTCGTAGCCGAGGTCGAGCGCGACCGTGGTGACCGATACGCCCGAGGAAAGCCTCGGCAGGGCCGCGAGCAGGGTCGCCTGCCGGCGCCAGAGAGAGAGGCTGAGGCCTGTCTCGCGCTGGAAGGCGCGGGTGAAACCGCGCCGGCTCATGCCGGCCCGGTCGGCCCATTCGTCGATGGTGACATGCGGCGTCGGCGATTCGAGGAAAGCGCGGCACAGCCGCGCCAGGCGTTCATCCGAAGGCAGCGGAAGCGCGAAGGGCCGCACCGGCAGGCGGGGAATCTCGAGCAGGATGAGCCGCATGATGGCGGCCGCCCGCTCGTCGGCGCTTCCCTCCGCCTGAAGATCGACCGCCTCCACGACGAGGCTGCGCATCAGTCCGGTCATCGCCAGGACGTGCAGCGCCGATGGCAGGTCGGACGCCGCGCCCGGCAGCACGTAGGCCGAGCGCATCCTGACCTCGCCGATCATCTCGACCGAATGCGCGACGCCGGCCGGAATCCACATCGCGTGGTCCGGCGGGACGATCCAGCGTCCTTGCGCCGTGGAAATCAGGACCACGCCGGACAGCGCGTGCAGGAGTTGCGCGCGCCGATGTGAATGCGGCGAAACCCGATGCCCGTCCGGGTAGTCGCGCGCGGTGGCGACGACGTCGCCCGTCGCCGCCTCGATCCAGTTCAGCCGTCGGCGAAGATCGTCGTCGTCCCCGCCACCGGTGATCGCAGGTCGTCGTGAAGCCAAGGCGTTCCTCCCCAATCTGGCCCACCGCCGAAGAAAATCGAGCGAACCACGAAGGACGGCCGCCGGCAAGAGGCGTAAACGGGCACGGCACAGCCGGAACCAGCATCTTGACCGACACCACCATCGGCGCCGTTCGGCGTACCGCCTCCGCCACAGTCTTCCCGGTCATCTTCGCGGTGAGCCTCTGCCACCTGCTGAACGACGTGATGCAGTCGCTGCTGGCGGCGATCTATCCGATGCTGAAGGCCGATTACGCCCTCGACTTCTGGCAGATCGGGCTCCTGACCTTCACCTTCCAGGTGACCGCCTCGCTGCTGCAGCCGGCGATCGGGCTCTACACCGACAAGCGCCCCATGCCGCAGTCCCTGCCCTTCGCCATGGCCTCGACCATGGCGGGCCTGCTGCTGCTCGCCTACGCCTCCACCTATCCGCTGCTGCTTGCGGGCGCCGCGCTGATCGGCATCGGCTCGGCGATCTTCCATCCGGAAGCGTCGCGGGTTGCCCGGCTCGCCTCGGGCGGCCGCTACGGCCTGGCGCAATCGCTGTTCCAGGTGGGCGGCAATTTCGGCACGGCGATCGGGCCGCTGCTGGCCGCCTTCATCGTCGTGCCGCGCGGCCAGGCCAGCGTCGCCTGGTTCTCGCTGATGGCGCTGCTCGGCATGATCATCCTGCGCCAGGTCGGCAACTGGTACGGTCGCTACAACGCCGCCAATGCCGGCCGGCCGGCCGCGAGCAGGACGCTGCCGATCTCGCGCAACCGGGTCGTGATGGCGATCGTGGTCCTCGCCCTTCTGATGTTCAGCAAGAACACCTATACGGCATCGATCACCAGCTCCTACACCTTCGTCCTGATCGAACGCTTCGACGTCTCGGTGCAGCAGTCGCAGATGATGCTGTTCCTGTTTCTCGGCGCCATGGCGCTGGGCACGGTTCTGGGCGGGCCGGTGGGCGACCGTTTCGGCTCGAAGACGGTGATCTGGTTCTCGATCCTCGGCGTGCTGCCGTTCACGCTCGCCCTGCCCTATGCGGACCTCTTCTGGAGCGGCGTGCTGACCGTCATCATCGGCGTGGTCCTTGCCTCGGCCTTCCCCGCCATCGTGGTCTTCGCGCAGGAACTGGTGCCCGGTCGGGTCGGCATGATCGCCGGCATCTTCTTCGGCATGGCCTTCGGCATCGGCGGCATCGCGGCGGCCGTGCTCGGCGTGCTGGCCGACGCCAGGGGCATCGAGTTCGTGTTCTGGATCTGCTCGCTCCTGCCCTTCCTCGGTTTGCTGACCGTATTCCTGCCGTCGATGAAGGAACTCCGGTCAGGCGGCTGAGCGCGTCGTCGGCCGTGTAAGCTTCCCGCTACCGGCCCGGATACTGGTCGTCGGTCACCGGTTCCATCCAGTCGACGTGCCTCCCGTCGAGCGCCTCGTGGATGGCGATGTGCGTCATGGCCGTCTCGGGTCCGGCGCCATGCCAGTGCTTCTCGCCGGGCGCGATCCAAAGCGTATCGCCGGGCCTGAGTTCGATCACCGGCTCGCCGAGTTTCTGCGCCAGGCCGAAGCCTGAGACGACGTGGAGCGTCTGGCCGAGCGGGTGCGTGTGCCAGTTGGTGCGAGCGCCGGGCTCGAAATGGACCAAAACGGCCCTGACGCGGGCCGGATCAGGGGCCTCGACGATCGGATCCTGCCAGACCGATCCGGTGAACCAGTCCGGCGAAGCCTTCCGGCTCGGCCGCTGTGCGCTGGTGAAATGCTGCATGGCGCTCTCCTCGCTCCTGCCGGCAGGGGATTGCAAACGCCGGCCTCCGTCAAGCGCGTCTTTCGGCAGCCGCGGGCTCGGCCTTCGCGGATGGTTCGGCCGATTGCGAATAGTGGATCTCGTCCGGCGCGTTGGAGCCCCCGGTGATGACGAAGGACATGGCCTGGTCGAAGGTCCAGTCCGTGAAGGTTACCTTGTCGATCGGGACGATCTCGATGTAGCCATTGGTCGGATTGGGGGCCGTCGGCACGTAGACGGCGGCCAGTTCATCACCGGTCGTGGCATCGCGCAGCGTGCGCGTGACGATGCCGATCGCCTTCATGTCGCGGGACGGGAAATCGATCAGCACCACCCTCTGGCTGCCCTCCCCGGACGGGCCGCTGATGGCCAGGAACCGCTTCGTCGCGCGATAGATGGCCTCCACGAAGGGGATCGCCCCGACCGCCTTCTCGAACAGGTGGATAAGGCGCTGCCCGACGACGCGCCCGGCGCCCCAGCCGAGAAGGTAGAGGAAGGCCAGCACGATCAGGACGGCGGCGACGGATTGCAGGGTGTCGTTGAGCAGCAGATCAGCCATGCCGGGATTGGTTGCGCGCAATCCACGCGCCACGCCCCTGATCCACGGTTCGCCGAAGCTCGACAGCATCTGGAAGAGGAAGCGGACGATCACGTAGGTAATGAGGAGCGGCGCGGCGGTAAGCAGCCCGATGAGGATCGTGCGTCCGATCGGCTTCAAGGACATGGCCTCCATGGCAGGTGGAAGAACGGGTGCGATCTCGACAATCTAGCGGAGCCTTGATCGCCGGAGTACCCCTTGCGTGGCATACGCGCGAGCGCCTTCCGGGTTCCGGCGGCATCCGCGGAATTGCCCAACTTGCGCTCCGCCGGCCCTTCGGCTATAGGACCGCCACCCGCGTAGACACCCTTGGAGGCAACGCGGCGGAGGGCCGCCCCACCAGGCGGCTTTCGACGTTTGAGGTCGGCTTGGCCGGCCCCAGGCGCTCCAGCAACACCGAAAGGAAATGCCATGAGCCAGCAGGCTTACGAGCTGAAGGCCGAGGCGCGCGAACGGGTCGGTAAGGGGTCCGCCCGGGAAGTTCGCCGCAACGGTAAGGTTCCCGCCGTGATCTACGGCGGCAAGCAGCCCCCCGTCGCCATCGCCCTGTCCTACAAGGACGTCTACATGAAGATCCACGGCGGCGGCTTCCTGACCACCGTCGCGACGATCGACGTGAACGGCGAGAAGATCCAGGTCCTGCCGAAGGACTTCCAGCTGGATCCGGTCAAGGACTTCCCGATGCACGTCGACTTCCTGCGCATCGACCGCGACTCCGTCGTGACCGTCGAAGTGCCGGTTCACTTCATCAACGAGGAAAAGAGCCCCGGCCTCAAGCGCGGCGGCGTGCTGAACATCGTCCGCCACGAGGTCGAGTTCATCTGTCCGGCCAATGCGATCCCCGAATCCATCACCGTCGACCTCGACGGCGCGGACCTCGGCGATTCCATCCACATTTCGGCGGTCAAGCTGCCGCAAGGCGTCAAGCCGACCATCGCCGACCGCGACTTCACCATCGCAACGATCGCTGCGCCCGCCGGCCTGCGCTCGGAATCCGAGGGCGAGGCGTCCGAGGGCGGCGAGTAATCCCGCGACCGGGAGGGCTGACCCGTGCAGATCATCGCAGGTCTCGGCAATCCCGGCTCCAAATACGCGCGAAACCGGCACAATGTCGGCTTCATGGCGGCGGACGCGATCGCCCGCCGCCATTCCTTTTCGCCCTGGACGAAAAAGTTCCGCGCCGAGATCGCCGAAGGCACGCTCGGCGGCGAGAAGGTGCTGCTGGTCAAGCCGCAGACCTTCATGAACGCGTCGGGCGAATCCGTCGGCGAGGCGATGCGCTTCTACAAGCTCGCTCCTTCCGACATCATCGTGCTCTACGACGAACTCGACCTCGCCCCCGGCAAGCTCAGGATCAAGACCGGCGGCGGCACCGGCGGCCACAACGGCATCCGATCGCTCGATTCCCACATCGGCAAGGACTACCGCCGCGTGCGGATCGGCATCGGCCATCCCGGCGACAAGGCGCTGGTTCACAACTGGGTGCTGGGCGATTTCGCCAAGGTCGACTCGACCTGGCTCGATCCGCTGCTCGACGCCATCGCCGAGAACGCCGTCATGCTGGTGAAGGGCGAGGACAATTCGTTCATGAACAAGGCGGCGCTCGCGGTGCCCGGCGGCGCCAAGGCCGATCGCGATACCGCCGAAGCCGATGCACCCGCGGCGCCGAAGGGCAAGAGCCACATCCGCCAGGCCCGCCCGCAGCAGCCGGCCGTCAAGCTGCCCGAGTCGGGCCCGATGGCCGCCATGCTGAAGCGCCTGTTCGGCAAGGACTGATCCACCGCTCCGACCGGACTGGTGGCCCAAGCGTCATCCGTCACGATGCGCGGCACAAAAGGCGTGTCCGCGCGTTTGTGCCGTCATGGCCAAATCCTCGAAACGACCCTCCGACCCCCACGCACTGCGTACGCTCGTCGACAATCTCCGAAAGGCAGGCAACGGCGATGACGAGGTGCGGGTCGCCGACATCGTCGAGGCCATCGGCGACGAGGGGCTGGGCGCGTTGATTCTGGTCCCTGCCCTCATCATGATCACGCCGGCATCCGGCATCCCCGGCCTGTCCACGGCAGGCGCACTGGTCATCCTGCTGGCATCCGTCCAGATGGCCGCCGGGCGGGAGTCGATCTGGCTGCCCGAGTTCATCCGGCGGCGCACGATGGCCAAGTCCAAGCTCGACACCGCGATCGGCTGGATCGTGGCGCCGATGCGCTGGATCGACAAGGTGACGCGCCGTCGCCTGACCATGCTCGTGAAACGGCCGCTCAACCTCCTTCCGCTGGCCATCTGCATCGGTATCGCCTGCGCCGTGCCCGTTCTCGAATTCATTCCGTTCTCGGCCTCGCTCGCCGCCTGCGCCATCGCCTTCTTCGGGCTGGGCTTCGTCGCCGAGGACGGGTTGCTCGTCGCCATCGGACTGGCGATTGCGGCGGGCGTCGGCTGGTTCGCGTGGACCATGGCGGCATAGCGATCGCCGCACCTCGCGCGTTGACACGGGATCACGAAAACACGATATCACGGGAACACAGGAATCTCGTGTTTTCGTGAGATCGTGATGAAGAACGTCACCGTTTCCATGGACGACAGACTGGCCCAAGAGGTGAGGGTCGAGGCCGCGAAGGCCGGCAAATCCATGTCCAGGTACATTTCGGAAGTGGTCGAGGCTGCGGTTCGAGCGTCGGCTGCGGGCGAAGGCCGCAACCGGCAACTGGAAGCGATCGAGGCCATCCTGTCCGGCCCCAAATGGAACATTACGGAAAACGGAAGGATGCCGACGGCGGACGAGCGCAATGCCCGTCGCTGAGGTATTCGTCGATACAAACGTACTTCTGTACATGCATGATGCCCGGAACCCCGAAAAGCGGGGCGTCGCATCGCGGTGGCTTCACCGCCTTGCGCGGGACCAGCGCGCCCGCGTCAATCTTCAGGTTCTAAACGAACTTGCCTCCGTCCTCGAGCGCAAGCGCTGGTTCGATACCTATGATGACGTTGTTCGCATCGTCGATCACTTCGCGGCGCTCGGCTCCAGCCCCATCACGCTGAAGACCGTCGAAACGGCTCGGGCGATCAAGCGCGCCAACGGGTTTTCGTGGTGGGATTGCCTGCTTTTGGGCTCGGCGCTTGAACTCGGGTGTAGCCATTTCCTCTCCGAGGATTTACATGACGGCCAGCAAATCGGCGGCATGATGGTCGTCAATCCATTCCTCCACGATCCGGCCGATGTCCTCGGCCCTTAGGAGAGTTCATACCCATGGGCTTCAAATGCGGCATCGTTGGGCTTCCCAACGTGGGCAAGTCGACCTTGTTCAATGCGCTCACCCGGACGGCCGCCGCGCAGGCCGCGAACTATCCCTTCTGCACCATCGAGCCGAACACCGGCGAGGTGGCCGTGCCCGATCCGCGGCTGAGGAAGCTCGCCGCCGCCGGCAAGTCGAAGGAGATCATCCCGACCCGCATCTCCTTCGTCGACATCGCCGGCCTCGTGCGCGGGGCGTCGAAGGGTGAGGGTCTCGGCAACCAGTTCCTCGCCAACATCCGCGAGGTCGATGCCATCGTCCACGTGCTGCGCTGCTTCGAGAATGACGACATCACCCATGTCGAGGGCCGCATCGACCCGGTGGCCGACGCCGAGACCGTCGAGACCGAGCTGATGCTGGCCGATCTCGACAGCCTCGAACGGCGCATCGTCCAGTTCCGCAAGCGCGCCAGCGTCAAGGACAAGGAAGCGCTGACCATCCTGCCGGTGATGGAACAGGCGCTCGCGCTGCTCAACGATGGCAAGCCGGTGCGCCTGCTCCTCGGCAAGCTGGCGCCGGACGAACTCGAGATCCTGCAGTCGCTGAATCTCTTGACCTCTCACCCCGTTCTCTACGTCTGCAACGTCTCGGAGGCCGACGCCGCCAAGGGCAACGAACACACCGCGGCCGTCGAGAAGATGGCAGCCGCGCAGGGTGCAGGCACCATCATCATTTCCGCCGCGATCGAGGCGGAGGTGGCGCAGCTCCCCGACGAGGAGGCGCAGGAATTCCTGGCCGATCTCGGGCTCGAGGAGCCGGGCCTGGACCGGCTGATCCGCGCCGGCTACGACCTGCTGCACCTGATCACCTACTTCACCGTCGGCCCCAAGGAAACGCGCGCCTGGACCATCCGCAAGGGCACCAAGGCCCCGCAGGCGGCCGGCGTCATCCACACCGATTTCGAGAAGGGCTTCATCCGGGCGCAGACCATCGCCTATGACGATTTCGTCACGCTTGGCGGCGAAGTCCCGGCCAAGGAAGCCGGCAAGGCGCGCGACGAAGGCAAGGACTACGTCGTCCAGGATGGCGACGTGCTGCTGTTCAAGTTCAACGTCTGACGAGGCGGCGGCAGGGCCGCCGCCCGCCCGCCCGCGGATCGCGCCGGCCGGCCACCAGCAAGGCTGCGGAGTCGCGGCTCAGGCCCGCTTGGCCGGGCAGGTCGAGAGACCGAGCACCGTGTAGAGCGGGCACCAGCCGATCAGTCCGGTGGCGAGCGGCACCACGCCGATCAGGCTCCAGTAGCGCCAAGACGCATCCGGATAGAGAAAGAAGAGCGAGAGCAGCACGAGACCGGCAATGACGCGGAGCGCCCGGTCGATCGTACCTTCGTTGGTCTTGAACATGGTATGGTCTCCCTGGTCATGCGGTCCAACGCGGCGGATTGCGCGACCGCCAGTCAGACTACTCCTGTTCGCGGCCCTTGTCATGGACGTCGTCGAAACCCGCCGACAGGCTTGCGCTTGCCCTGGAAACCGGCGAGAAACCGTTCGGCTTTGAACAAGGTGCGCCGGATGACGGACAGGACATGGGCCTTCGAGGATTTCGAGGTCGGACGGATCATCGATCTCGGGCCGCGCAGGGTGGAAGCGGCCGAGATGGTCGAATTCGCCGCGGAGTTCGACCCGCAGCCCATGCATCTCGACGAAGACGCCGGCAAGGCCAGCATCCTCGGCGGCCTCGCGGCGTCCGGCCTGTTCACCGCCGGCATCTTCATGCGGATGATGTGCGACGCCTACCTGCTGGATTCCACGTCGCAGGGATCGCCCGGGGTCGACTACCTGAACTTTCGCCGGCCGCTGATCGCCGGCGACACGCTGACCGGCCGCACGACGGTGCTCTCGCGGCGCGTTTCGGCCTCGAAACCGGGCCTCGGCTTCGTTTCCGTGCGACACGAACTCTTCAACCAGCGCGGCGAACTCGTCTGCGAAATGGCCAACACCGGCATGTTCCTTTTGCGCAATTCCGGAGCGTCGGCATGAGCCTGGACCAGAGACTGGCGATCGGCGAGACGATCGTGCTCGGCCGCCACACCTTCGGCGCCGAGGAGATCAAGGCCTTCGCGGGCAAGTTCGATCCGCAGCGTTTCCACCTCGACGAGGAGGCGGCGAAGGCCAGCGTCTTCGGGCGGCTCTGCGCCTCGGGCTGGCACACCATCTCGACCTGGATGAAGTACAACGCCGCCACCCTGCCTTCGCTGGTCGAACGGTCGAAGGCCTTCGGCGAAGCGATCGAGTTCGGCCCCGCGGCCGGCATCCGCGACCTGAAATGGCTGAAGCCCGTCTATGTCGGCGACACGATCACCTTCACCCGCAAGGCGCTCAGCCACCGCCCGCTGGCCTCGCGTCCGGGCTGGCGCATGGTAGCGATGGAAAACGAGGCGTTGGATGCGGACGGGACCGTGGTGATGCGCTTCGCGACCATGGTGCTGATGCGGACCGGCTGACGCAATCCTTCCGGACCGACCGGGCGAGGTCACATGCCGTAGTGCCAGCTCGGCTTCGGTTCCGTGCCGAGGAACTTGACGCCGATCCGGTCGCCGATCCGCCAGCGCAGGCTGCAGCGGTAGCCGATGCCGTCGGTCGGCACGTAGAGCAGAAAATTCTCCGGCACGATCGTCGACGGCGGCAGGCGGATTTCCGCGCCGTTCTCATGCATGTTGCGGATCGTGCAGCTGATCTCGGAATGCTTGATGCCCAGCAGGATCGTCGCGCCCTTGAGCACGCGTCTGCGGTGTTCACGAGCACCGTGGAGAGACGGCTGCGGGATCATCGAGTTTCTCTTGGCATTGCCCCGTAAGCCTAGCCGCCATTCGTTAATCGCCGGTAAGGATTCGGGCGAACACCAGACTGTTGCGCACGCTTCCGTTCGGCGCGCTCTCGACCAAGCAGTCAAAGGTCCAGCAACCAGCAGCCAAGCGCGGACCCGATCCGCGCGAATACCGCGGAGGCAGCGTTCCTAGTGTCCCTCGAAGGCGATCAGCGTTCGCACGTCCACGCCCAGCGCCTCGAGCTTCGCGCGACCGCCCAGATCCGGCAGGTCGATGACGAAGCAGGCCGCGACGATGTCGGCGCCCATCTGGGTCAGCAGCCGGCAGGCGCCCTCGGCCGTTCCGCCCGTGGCGATCAGGTCGTCGACCAGGATCACCTTCTCGCCGGGCTTGACCGCGTCCCTGTGCATCTCCATCTCGTCGACGCCGTATTCGAGGCTGTAGGCCACGCGCACCGTGTTGTGCGGCAGCTTGCCCTTCTTGCGGATCGGGATGAAACCGGCCGACAGCTGGTGGGCGATCGCCCCGCCGAGGATGAAGCCGCGCGCCTCGATCCCGGCGATCTTGTCGATCTTGGTGCCGGCATAGGGATGCACCAGTTCGTCCACCGCCCGCCGGAAGGCGCGCGCATTGCCGAGCAGCGTGGTGATGTCGCGAAACAGGATTCCGGGCTTGGGATAGTCGGGGATCGTGCGGATCGCCGACAGGAGCGTCTCTTCGAGGGTGGTTTTCATGGGTGCCCGGATCGTTGTGAGTCTTACCGCTCGGCTTCTACCACGTTGCCCGCCCCCGACCACCCCCGAGAGTCCGGCAACGCGAAGCCGTCATACGCTCCTTGTTGATTGGAAAACGTCGTGGTTCAATGGGGTTGATCAGTTGCGGGAAACCGAACATGGCATCGATGGTACCTGTCGAAGACGTGGCGATCTGGTTCAAGCACGTCAGAGATGCTGGCTTGCGCAGGAAGCTCGACGCGCTGTCGGAAGACGAGATGATCTACTTGGAAGTCGGGGGAGTGGTCGGCCGGTGGCGGCGAATGCGTCAGGGCAAAAACCCCAAGCCTACGGAAGCAATAAAGCCGGACGGCTCGATGCAGGCAATCTGGAACGAATGGTTCAAGACTCGCAAGGGCGAGACCATCGAAATCCGGGAAGTTACCCTGGCAGACGACTACCTACGGGAAGGTTCAATGCTATTCCCCGAGTGGAACAGCCCGGAGGACGAGGAAGCATTCCGTGATCTGTGACCGCTACGACATCGTCGTAGTCCCCTTTCCTTTCCATGAAATACCGATCCGCAAGCGCCGACCGGTCGTCGTCCTGTCGAACGAGGCTTTCAACCGCGACAATGGCTGGACCATTCTCGCCATGGTCACGACCGCGAAGGCGACGCGGTGGGCATCGGATACTCCGATCTTGGCATGGCAAATGGCCGGCTTGAACGTCGAATGCGTCATTCGCCTGCGGCTGCAAACGATGCCAAACGACATCATCGATCGTAAGCTAGGCAGATTGGCCGACCGCGACCGGACGGCCTTGGACAAGCATCTCGCAAGCACGCTGATCTGAACGAAAAAAGGGCGCCCGATTGGACGCCCTTCCTGTTCGTTCGTCGCACGGACGGTCTTTTGCTCAGTGCGCGACTTCGGTCCAGACCTTGCGCTTGGTCAGGTAGACCAGGCCGGCGAAGATCATGAGGAAGATCATCACCCGGAAACCCGTCTTCTTGCGCTCCTCGAGATGCGGCTCGGCCGCCCACATCAGGAAAGCGGAGACGTCGCGGGAGTACTGGTCGATCGTCTCCGGCGAGCCATCCTCGTAGGTCACCTGGCCGTCGGAGATCGGCTGCGCCATCGCGAGCGACTTCCCCGCGATGAAGTACGGGTTGTAGTAGGTGCCTTCCGAGATCTCCATGCCTTCCGGCGGCTCCATCTCGTAGCCGGTCAGCAGGGCGTGGATGTAATCCGGGCCCGATTCGGCATACTGGGTGAAGACGTCGAAGACGAAGGTCGGGAAACCGCGCTCCACCGCGCGCGCCTTGGCGATCAGCGAGAAGTCGGGCGGAGCGGCGCCACCATTGGCCGCGGCCGCGGCTTCGTCGTTGGGGAACGGCGAGGGGAAATGGTCCGACGGAAGGCCCGGCCGCTCGAATATCTCGCCGTCGGCATTCGGGCCGTCGGTGATGGTGTAGTCGGCCGCGATGGCCTTCACCTGCGCCTCCGAATAGCCAAGCCCCTCCAGCGTGCGGAAGGCCACGAGCTTCATGGAATGGCAGGCGGCGCAGACCTCGCGATAGACCTTGAAGCCGCGCTGCAACTGGCCCTTGTCGTATGTGCCGAACGGACCCGCGAAGGACCAGTCCATCTCCTGCGGCTTCAGGATCGGGAAGTGGGTCGGCTCACCCTCGGCCCCGCCGGCGGCGAGTGCCGCCGAAGCCGAGACCATCAGGCCCACCGCCGCCAGACCGCTCAGAATCGTCTTCATTCGAAAAGTCCTTTCAGATTCCAAGGTCGGCTCAGGCGCGCTTCTCGGGGGCGGCGGCGGCGCCTTCCGGCGTCACCGTCGCACTGCCCTTGGCCTTCGCCAGTACGGCCTCGGTTATCGAGTTCGGCAGGCGGCGCGGCGTTTCGATGAGACCGAGCAGCGGCATGATGATGATGAAGAAGCCGAAGTAGTAGAGGGTCGAGAGCTGCATCGCCGGGATGTACCAGCCTTCGGCGGGCCGCGATCCGAGCCAGCCAAGGAAGATGGCGTTGATCACGAAGAGCCAGAAGAACAGCTTGTACCAGGGACGGTAGACCGCCGAGCGTACCTTCGACGTGTCGAGCCACGGCACCACGAACAGCACCGCGATGGCGCCGAACATGGCGAGCACGCCGCCAAGCTTGGAGTCGATCGGTCCGATGTTGAAGGTAATGGCGCGCAGGATCGCGTAGAAGGGCAAGAAGTACCACTCCGGAACGATGTGCGCCGGCGTCTTCAGCGAGTTCGCGACGGTGTAGTTGTCCGGATGGCCGAGGAAGTTCGGGATGTAGAATACGAAGTAGGCGAAGACCGCGAGGAACACGACCATGGCGAAGCCATCCTTGATGGTCGCATAGGGCGTGAAGGCCACGGTGTCCGTCTTCGACTTCACCTCGATGCCAGTCGGGTTGGTCTGGCCCGTCACGTGCAGCGCCCACACATGCAGGATCACCACGCCCGCGATCATGAAGGGCAGGAGATAGTGCAGCGAGTAGAAGCGGTTCAGCGTCGGGTTGTCGACGGCGAAGCCGCCGAGCAGGAGCTGCTGGATCCACTCGCCGACCAGCGGGATCGCGGTGAAGAAGCCGGTGATGACGGTCGCCCCCCAGAAGGACATCTGGCCCCAGGGCAGAACGTAGCCCATGAAGGCAGTCGCCATCATCAGGAGATAGATGATGCAGCCGAGGATCCACAAGAGTTCGCGCGGCGCCTTGTAGGAGCCATAGTAGAGGCCGCGGAAGATGTGGATGTAGACGGCGATGAAGAAGAACGACGCGCCGTTGGCGTGCAGGTAGCGCAGCAGCCAGCCCGAGTTCACGTCGCGCATGATCTTCTCGACGGAGGTGAACGCGATCTCGATGTTGGCCGCATAGTGCATGGCGAGCACGACGCCCGTCAGGATCTGCACCACCAGCATGATCGAGAGAATGCCGCCGAACGTGTAGGCGTAGTTCAGGTTGCGCGGCACCGGATAGGCCACGAAGCTGTCATAGACGAGCCTCGGCAGGGGCAGGCGCTTGTCTACCCAGCGTCCGATACCCGAGGAGGGCGTGTAGGTCGAATGTCCACCGGCCATGTTGTTCGCTCCCCTGAGACTCAGCCGATCCGAATGGTCGTGTCGGAAATGAAGGAAAAAGTCGGTATCGGCAGGTTCGTCGGCGCCGGACCCGTGCGGATTCGGCCGGCCGTGTCGTAATGCGAGCCGTGGCAAGGGCAGAACCAGCCGCCGAAATTGCCGGCCTGGCCGAGCGGCACGCAGCCGAGATGGGTACAGGAACCGATCATGACGATCCAGTTCTCGCGACCCTCGCCGCCCGAACGATCCTCGCTCGTGGCGGGCGCGTCGGCGGGAAGGTTGTCGTTGCGGGCGATCGGATCCTTCAACTCGCTGAGCGGCGTGGCGCGCGCTTCCTCGAGTTCCTGCGCCGTGCGGTTGCGGATGAACACCGGCTTGCCGCGCCATTTCGCGGTGATCGACATGCCCTCCTCGATCGCCGAGACGTCCACTTCGATCGTCGCGAGCGCGAGCGTCGAAGCATCCGGCCGCATCTGGTCGATGAACGGCCAGACGGCGCCGGCCGCGCCGACGACGGCGGCGGTGCCGGTCGCCACATACAGGAAGTCCCTGCGATTGGGTTCAGTGGTGTCGTGTGCGCTCACGGGCCCTATTCCTCTCGCCACTCTTCACCGGCGCGGGCTTCCGCTTCCCTGGGTGGGTGGCCAGACCGCGTAACCATGGCTACGCGACCGGCAGGAATCCCCCGGCGATTGGCGTGGTTTCTAGGCGCGATGCCTTATCTTGTCCATATGATAGCCGCGCGGGTGGGCAGTTTGTCGCGGGGTTTTTGGTGCGACGGCAAAACGGCCGCGCCGCGAGGCCGCAAAGCCTTGCGCGAGACGCCGCTTGGATCATCGCGCGCCGAGCCTGGCCAGCACCTCGCGCGGGATGCGAAACTGCGCGATCACGTCGTGATGGCGCCTGAAACCGCACAGTTCGCGCTGTACGAAATAGGCGTAGACCGCGTCGGCCGCCTGGGCGACGAGCCGCTTTCGGGCGTCATCGTCGCCGACATGCCGTTCGAGCGCGGCGATCGTCTTCTCGACCTTGTCGCCGGCCCGCCCCAGCGACGCGGCCTTCTCGGCCACGATCTCGACGCCCAGAGGATCGAGAAAGCTGTCCTGGGCCTTCAAATCCGGCAGACGCAGCGACACCGATCGTCACTCCGCCGCCAGGCTGCTCGGCAGGAAGCCGCCGGACTGCCGCTTCCACAGCTGGGCGTAGAGACCGTCGCGGGCGAGCAACTCATCATGCGTCCCCTCCTCCACCACCCGTCCCTCGTCGAGCACGATCAGCCGGTCGAGCGCGGCGATGGTGGAGAGACGGTGGGCGATGGCGATCACGGTGCGACCGTCCATCATCCGGCCGAGATTGTCCTGGATCGCCGCCTCGACCTCCGAATCGAGCGCCGACGTCGCCTCGTCGAGGATCAGCACGGGCGCGTCCTTCAGCATCATGCGCGCGATGGCGATTCGCTGCCGCTGCCCGCCCGAGAGCTTCACCCCGCGCTCCCCGACATAGGCCGCAAGCCCCTCGCGGCCTTTCGGATCGCGAACGCCGGCGATGAAATCGAGGGCCGCCGCCTTCCGCGCCGCTTCCGCGATTTCGGCCTCGCTCGCCCCCGGTCGGCCATAGCCGATGTTGTCTCTGATCGAGCGGTGCATCAGCATCGGCTCCTGGCTGACGACGCCGAACTGCGCCCGCAGCGACGCCTGCGTGAAGGTGCGTATGTCCATGCCGTCAAGCAGGATGCGGCCCTGCTCCACGTCGAACAGCCGCAGGAGCAGGTTGACGATGGTCGTCTTGCCAGCGCCCGACGGGCCGACCAGCGCGACCCGTTCGCCCGGACGGATATGGAGGTTCAGGTCCGAAAGAACGCCCTGGCCCTTGCCATAGTGGAACGTGACGTTCTCGAAGCGGATGTCGCCCTTCGTGCGCGGCGCGGCCACCGCGCCCGGCCGGTCGCGGATCGCCGGCTCGACCGAGAGCGTCCCGGTCGCGTCCTGCACCGTGGCGTAGGACCGGATCAGGCCGTTGATGTTGAACATCATCCAGCTCGACATGTTGTTCAGCCGGAAGACGAGGCCGAGCGCCGCCGCCACCGCCCCGGTCGAGATCGACCCCTGTGTCCAGCCGATGACAGCGAGAGCGCCGATCGCGGCCATCATCGCCCCGTTAAGAAGGTTCACGGCCGCGCGCACGCTGGTGATGTTGCGCGTCAGCCGGGTCACCGCGCGGTAGTAGTTCGACAGCCCCTCGCGCACGAAGGCATGCTCGCGCCGGCCCGAATCGAACAGCTTCACCGCCATGATGTTGGTGAAGGAATCGACCATGCGGCCCGAGAAGATCGAGCGTTGGTCGGCCGTCGCGCGGCCGGCCTTGCGCAGTTCGGGCAGCAGATAGCGGATGATCAGCCCGTAGCCGCCGCACCATACGAGGAGCACCAGCCCCATCAGCGGATCAAGCGCTGCGAGCAGCGCCGCCGCCAGGAACAGGAAGGTCACGAAGGACCAGATCGACTGGAGCACGGAGACGATGAAGTCTCCCACCGCCTCGCCGCCCTGCATGATCTTCTGCGCGATGCGGCCGGCGAAATCGTTCTGGTAGAACTCGTAGGGCTGTTCGATGACCCGCCGGAACGCCTGCCAGCGCACCATCGAGAAGAAGGCGGGCACGATGATCTGCTGTTCGACGAGCGCCGAGCCGATCATCACCGCCGAGCGGACGACGAAGACGAGGATTACCAGGCCGACGAGTTCGGGCCAGTGCGCGGCCACCAGGTGCGCGGGATCGGACCGATCGAGCAGGTCGACGAGCCAGCCGATCGACCAGTAGAGCGCCGCGTCGACCGCGCCGACGAGACCGCCCATGATCAGGAGCAGCACGAAAGGCCCCTTCGCCTGCCGGGCGAAGTAGAGGATGAAGCTCCACGCGTCTTTCGGCAACACCTCGCGATCGGTGTCGTGGAAGGGATCGAGGACTCCTTCCACGCGCCGCCAGAACCTTTCCCGGAGGCCGACCCCCTCCCCGTCGTCATCGCCGATGGTCGTCATGTCGCCTTTCTTCGCGAAGTTGGAGAAGCGGCCGCGCCGATACCGGCCGCCCGCCTCGTCATTCGGCCGCCAGCGCCTCGCCGGGATCGAGGAAGCCGCCGGACTGGTGCTCCCACAACTGGGCGTAAAGGCCGCCGCGCGCGATCAGTTCCTCGTGCGTGCCCTCCTCGATCACCTGTCCCTTGTCGAGCACCACGAGTCGGTCCATCGCGGCGATGGTGGACAGCCGGTGCGCGATGGCGATCACCGTCTTTCCCTCCATCAGGCGATAGAGGTTTTCCTGGATCGCCACCTCGACCTCCGAATCGAGCGCGGACGTCGCCTCGTCCAGTATGAGGATCGGCGCGTCCTTGAGCATCACCCGCGCGATGGCGATTCTTTGGCGCTGGCCGCCGGAGAGCTTTACGCCGCGCTCGCCGACATGGGCGTCGAAGCCCCTGCGGCCCTTCGGATCGCCGAGCGTGGCGATGAAGTCGACCGCCTCGGCTTTGCGCGCCGCCTCGAGCATCATCTCCTCGGTGGCGTCCGGGCGCCCGTAGAGGATGTTGTCGCGCACAGATCGATGCAGGAGGGACGTGTCCTGCGTCACCATGCCGATGTTGGCGCGCAGGCTGTCCTGCGTGACGGCGGAGATGTCCTGCCCGTCGATGAGGATGCGCCCGCTCTCGATGTCGTAGAAGCGCAGCAGGAGGTTGACCAGCGTCGACTTGCCGGCACCCGACCGGCCGACGAGGCCGACCTTCTCGCCCGGACGGATGGTGAAGGCCAGCTTGTCGATGACGCCCTTCTGCTTGCCGTAGTGGAAGCGCACGTCCTCGAAGCGGATTTCGCCCCTGTCGACGACGAGGTCCTTGGCGCCGGGCTTGTCCTCGACGAGGCGCGGCATCGAGATCGAGTTGATGCCGTCCTGGACAGTGCCGATGTTCTCGAACAGGGCCGAAAGCTCCCACATGATCCACTGCGACATGCCCCACAGGCGCAGCACCAGCGCGAGCGCCACCGCGATCGCGCCGACCGACACGGCCTCGTCGAGCCACAGCCAGATGCCGACGGTCCCCACGAGGAACAGGCACAGCGAGTTCAGCATGTAGAGCATGCCGTAGAGGCCGGTCACCAGCCGCATCTGGGCGTAGACGGTATCGAGGAAGCCGCGCATGCCGTCGCGCGCGAAGCTGGCCTCGCGGCGGGCATGCGAGAACAGCTTGACCGTCTGGATGTTGGTGTAGCTGTCTACCACGCGCCCGGTCATCATCGACCGCGCGTCCGCCTGCTCCTCGGCCACCTTGCCCAGGCGGGGGACGAAGTAGCGCATGAGCAGGACGTAGCAGACCAGCCAGCCCGCAATCGGCGCGGCAAGGCGCAGGTCGGCCGAACCGACGATGAACAGCACGCCCAGGAAGTAGACGACGACGTAGTTCATGACGTCGATGAGCTTGATGACGCATTCGCGCACGGCCAGCGCCGTCTGCATCAGCTTGGTGGCGATGCGGCCGGCGAACTCGTCCTGGTAGAAGGTCATCGACTGCTTGAGCAGGTAGCGGTGCACCTGCCAGCGGATGCGCATGGGATAGTTGCCCATCAGCACCTGCTGGTTGATCAGCGAATGGAACCAGACCATCAGCGGCAGGCCGACCAGCACCAGCGCCGCCATCAGCGCAAGCGACAGACCTTCGTCGCGCAGGAACGTCTCCCGGTCGCGCACGGCGAGCCAGTCGACGATGTTGCCGACGAAGGAGAACATCCAG
Source organism: Mesorhizobium sp. (assembly GCA_046292285.1). Lineage (GTDB taxonomy): Bacteria > Pseudomonadota > Alphaproteobacteria > Rhizobiales > Rhizobiaceae > Aquibium. Next base: position 45,737 of record JBKBRJ010000005.1, read on the forward strand.
ACCTCGGTGATGGCGATCAGCGACATCAGGATCGCCGACGGCGCCAGCCAGCGCCACGACCCCCTGGTGTAGTGCAGGCAGAAGGCGACGAGCGTCTTCGGCGGCTCCAGCGGCTCCTCGGCGGGAAACGGATCGAGTCGGGTCTCAAACCAGCGGAACATGGCATTCGTCTTTCGAAACAGGGTCTTGCCGACGGGGGCGGAATCGCGATGCGAGACAGGCCCTCACATCCGCGCTGGCAGGGTGGAAGATGGAGGATCGCGGCGCCGGGGCAAGCGGCACCCGTCGAGGCTCCCGCCAATGCGGTGTCAGCAGGTGATCGGGCCACGCCGGTCCCCACGAGGCGGCCGGCGTGAAATCGGCAAATGTTCGGCGAAGCCGCCGATGGCGCGAAAGCTGTGTCATGGCACGAAATCCGGAGATCGTCGGAACGGGTTCCGGCGGGATTCGGGCGATGACGTCAGTCTGTGTGAGAGTTCGTCGGTCCGAAGCCGCCGTCAGAGCGGGCGCGCGAGGCGCAGGCAGAAGGATGATGCGATCATGATGACGTCCATTCCTGCCTCCTGGGTTGGGGTTGACGACGCGACAGCCTATAGACCGCTTCGGGCTCTTTGGCTACCCGGCGATCGGCGACGCCGGGCGATGCAATCCCCGGCTGTTGCCGATCCGCCACGCTCCGGAGCACGACCGTCATGCCACACGACATCCGTGTAGCTCTGTTCCAGCCGGACATCCCCGGCAACACCGGCTCGATCCTGCGGCTCGGCGCCTGTCTGGGCATCGCCATCGACGTGATCGGCCCGGCCGGCTTCGACCTCTCCGACCGCGCGCTGAAACGGGCCGGCATGGACTACCTGGAAATGGCGGCGCTGACGCGCCACGACGACTGGGCCGCCTTCGAGGCATGGCGCCGCGCCGAAGGCCGCCGCCTGCTGCTCTTCTCGACGAAAGCCGCCCTGCCCTACGCGCGCTTCGACTACCGGCCCGGCGACGTGCTCTTGTTCGGCCGCGAAAGCGCCGGCGCTCCCGACCACGTGCACAATGCAGCTGATGAGAGGCTGCTCATCCCGATGCCCGGCGGCGGCCGCAGCCTCAACCTCGCCCTGGCGGTTGCGATGGCGGCGGGAGAGGCGTTGCGGCAGACCGAATGGCTCAATCCGCCGTCGGCAGGCGCCGCATCGTGAATTCGATGACGTCTTCCGGCCGCTCGCACCAGCTTTCGATGGCGGTCCAGTAGGCCTGCTTGGGCCAGCGGTCGAACCACTCGCGCGCCTTGTCGCGGGCGGCGGTGCGCGGCAGGGCGTAGGTCTCGCGGATGAAGCCGTCGCGCGGCAGGCGGGCCGCCTCGTTGGCGCGATGACGGTCGAGCCGCTTCTTCAGCCCGTCGAGCGGCGGTCGCGGCGGTGTGCGCACTGAACCTCTCCTCGCTGGATGGGAAAAATCTAGGACCGCAACGCCGGGATTGCGAGTCATTTCTGATTCGCACGGCCGGTTGCATCCGGGCGGTTCGGCGAAGTCGGAACGACCGGCTTGCGGCGACAGCGGGCTTGGCCTTATCTCGCGGTGACAGCGACGAGGACGCCAAGCGGAGGGGCTCCATGCATCGACCCGAGATCCCGGCAGACATGCCCGAAGACATCGAAGGCAAGAAGGCCAAGGCCCGGGCCTGGTTCGAGAGCCTGCGCGACCGCATCTGCGCGGACTTCGAAGGGCTGGAGGACGAACTCGCCGGGCCGATGTCGGACAAGGCGCCCGGCCGCTTCGAGCGCACCCCGTGGCAGCGCGACGACGGCAAGGGCGGCGGCGGCATCATGTCGATGATGCACGGCCGCGTCTTCGAGAAGGTCGGGGTTCACACCTCGACGGTCCATGGCGAGTTCTCGCCCGAGTTCCGCAAGCAGATGCCGGGCGGCGAGGAGAACCCGAATTTCTGGGCCTCGGGCATCTCGCTGATCGTCCATCCCTGGAACCCCAACGTGCCGGCCGTGCACATGAACACGCGCATGGTGGTGACGGCCAGGCAATGGTTCGGCGGTGGCGCCGACCTGACGCCGGTGCTCGACCGCCGCCGCACGCAGGAAGACCCGGACACAGTCGATTTCCACGCGGCCATGGAGGCGGCCTGTCGGCGCCATCCCGCCGTCGCCGACTATCCGAAGCTGAAGGCGTGGTGCGACGAGTATTTCTTCCTGCCGCACCGCAACGAGCCGCGCGGTATCGGCGGCATCTTCTACGACTGGCTACACTCCCCGGCCGAGGCGGGCGGCTGGGAGGCCGACTTCGCCTTCACCCGCGATGTCGGCGAGAGCTTCGCCTCGATCTATCCACAACTCGTGCGCCGCAACTTCAATCGGCCGTGGACCGACGAGGACCGCGACGAGCAGTTGGTCCGCCGCGGACGCTACGTCGAGTACAATCTGCTCTACGACCGCGGCACCACCTTCGGCCTGAAGACCGGCGGCAACGTCAAGTCGATCCTGTCATCCATGCCGCCCATGGTGAAGTGGCCCTGAGCATGGAAACCGGCATCGCTTGATGCTAACATTGATGTCTGGTGACAGGAGGCGTCGATGCGCACGACAGTAACCCTGAATGATGCGCTGATAGAAAAAGCTCAGCGATACACGGGCATCAAGGAAAAAACGGCGCTTCTCGATGCCGCTCTGACGGCCCTTATCGAACGCGAGGCGGCGAGGCGTCTGGTCCGACTGGGCGGTAGCCAGCCCGATCTGGAGATACCTGGCCGGCGGCGTCCGGCAGCCGAATGATCCTTGTCGATACGGCAATCTGGGTCGACCACATCCGGCACAAGATGCCGAGACTCATCCGAGTTCTCGATGACGGACAGGGGCTTTGCCACCCGTTCGTCATTGGCGAGATTGCACTTGGGAGCCTGCGCGACAGGCAGTTCGTCCTCGAAAGTCTATCGTCGCTTCCGCAGGCGCCCGTTGCCGACCATGGTGAACTGATGTTTCTCCTCGAGGAACGACGGTTGTACAGTCTGGGTATTGGTTATGTCGATTTGCATCTGATCGCATCTTGCCAGCTGCTGCCGGGCACTCTGTTGTGGACACGCGACCGGCGGCTCGTAGCAGCGGCTCGTCAGTTGGGAATCGATTATTCCTGGGATGACTGATCGCGCAGCCCCGCCCCACCCCAATTCGCAATCGCCCCGCGGGCAACAATTCGCCCCAATCCGTGTTAGGGTGGCGCCGTCAACGATGAAACCACAGGAGGAAATCATGAAGGAATTCCACTGCGGGACGCTGGTTCCCGGTTGCGACTGGCACACGAGGCACGAGGAAGAAGCCGAGATCATGCGCCGCGCGGTCGAGCACATGCGCCAGGATCACGGCGAGACGGTCATCCGCGAGACGATGGTCGATGCGATCCGCTCGCGCATCGAGAAGCGGCGCGACGCGGCCTGATTCGGCGCACACTGCGATGCCGTAGCGGCCTCGCGTGCGCATTGTGAACCATGACCCCTGCCCGGCGGGAGCGGCGCTTCGGCCGGGCTTCGTTTTTCCCGACGGGTGCGGCCGGATCCGCTCCGCATCCGAACCTTCCGCTGCCGGCCCCCCCGCCGAAGCGGATTCGGTTTCTCGCGACGCGGGTTAAAGATACTGGTTTTTCAGGCTTTTCGCCTTCTCGACCAGGCCCTCACGGTCCGGGGAAAAGCCGGCATCGATCCATCCCTCCTCGAGGTCGCGCAGCAGATTGCCCATCTTCGGCCCGGCCGGGACTCCGATCGCGATCAGGTCGGCGCCGGCCAGTGGGAATTTCGGCGCCGTCCAGTCATCAAGGAAGCGCCTTAGCCGGACATAGCCGCCCGCTTCCAGCAGCGCCTTGTCGTCGGCGGCGGCCCGCGCGCGTGCACCGGCGAGCGAGAGCGTCAACCGGTCGGCGATGCCGTCGCGGCCGGATCGATAGGCGATCTTCACCAGGTCGCCTTCCGCCATCGTCGGCGAGATCGTCGGCGCCGCCGCCCAGGCGACCAGCCGGTCGCGCTCGGCATTGGACGTCTTGAGTCGCAGCGCCAGCGCGGCGACGCGGACGGGATCCGGCGGGACGATGGCGGCCAGCCGCAGGAGGTAGTCGGGTGACCAGCCGAGGTCGCGCTCGGCGGCGACGAGGCCGTGCACCGCGTCGATACCCCATTTCTCGCTCTCGGGCAGGATGCGGGTCAGCACACCCGACTGCCGCATCCAGAGCAGCGCCCGCGACGGATCGGCGGCCGAGAGAAGCTTTCTAAGTTCCATCCAGACGCGTTCGGCCGACAGCCCGTCTAGACCGTCCTTCAGCCGCGCGCAGGCCCTCAGCCCCTCCGGGTCGGGGCGCCCGGCGCCGTAGCGCGCGAAGAAGCGGAAGAAGCGCAGGATGCGCAGATAGTCCTCCCGGATCCGATCCTCCGGATTGCCGATGAAGCGCAGGGTGCGCGTCTCGATGTCGGCGAGCCCGCCGACGAGGTCCACCACCGTTCCGTCCGCCGTCGCGTAGAGCGCGTTCATGGTGAAGTCGCGACGTTCCGCGTCCTGCTTCCAGTCGCGGCCGTAGCGAACCTTCGCGCGACGGCCGTCGGTCTCGACGTCGGCCCGCAGAGTGGTGACCTCGTGCGGAATGCCCGCCGCCACCACGGTGATGGTTCCGTGCTCGTAGCCGGTCGGGATGGCTTTGAAGCCAGCCCTCTCGGCACGCGCGATCGTCTCGTCGGGCAGGTTGGTGGTGGCGATGTCGATGTCGCCGGCCTCCTCGCCCAAAAGCGCGTTGCGCACGGCGCCGCCGGCGATTCGGGCCTCCTCGCCGCCCGCCGACAGCGCCGCCAGCAAGGCCTGCAGCGCCTCGTCCCGCAGCCAGGGAGCACGATCGGCAATGGAGACGGAGGTCACGCGTAGAGTCTTTCCCAGATGGCGCGAATGATGCCGGCGGTCACGCCCCAGATGTACCGGTCGCCATGCGGCATGGTGTAGAAGAAGCGTTCCTGTTCCTGCCAGACGCGGCTTTCGCGGCGGTGGTTGGCCGGGTCCATCAGGAATGAGAGCGGGACCTCGAAGGCGTCATCCACCTCGTCCTCGTTGATGGTGAGGAGGAAGCCCGGCCGCACCGTCGCCAGCACCGGCGCGATCCGATAGCCGCTTCCCGTCACATAGTCGGGCAGGCGGCCGACCACGTCGATGAAGGAGGCGTCGAGACCGATTTCCTCCTCGGCCTCACGCAGCGCCGCATGGACCGGCGTGGCGTCTTCGGGATCGATGCGACCGCCCGGAAAGGCGATCTGGCCGGAATGGCTGCGCAGCTTCTCGGTGCGCTTGGTCAGGAGCAGCGTCGAATCCTCGCCGCGATCGACCACCGGCACGAGCACCGCGGCGTCTCGCAGCGTCGCCGGCCGGATCAGGTGCGCGATCGTCGGATTCAGCACGTGGTCGCCGAACTCGACGCCATGCGGCGCCTGCTCGCGTGCCGCCCGGCGGCGAAACTCCTCGGCGGAAAAGGATCGCAGCAGCGAAGCGTCCATGGTCAGCGACTCAGCTTCTCGAGGACGGCCGCCGACATGATCGGGAAGACGACGCCCTTCGAGCGGAGGGCGAACATCGCCTTGCCGTCGACCTCGATCTCCTCGCCATGCTCGACGAGTTCGTACATCACCGGCCGCGCCACCAGCGCCTCGAGCCGACCGCGCACCAGGACATAGGGCTTCAGCCCGCCAGTCCTGGGTTCGTCGACGAAGCGGATCGGATGCTCGGCGTCCGCCTCCACGACGTCGCCGACATTGGTGCGGAAGGTGATCACCTGCTCGTCGCCGAGACCCGCGACGTTCACCTCCACGGCGACGAAGGGCGCGTCCTCGACCCGGATGCCGACGCGTTCGACCGGCGTGACCAGATATGTCTTCCCGTCCGCGTCCTTGCGCAGGACGGTCGAGAAAAGCTGGACGAGCGCGGGCCGGCCGATCGGCGTGCCCATGTAGAACCACGTGCCGTCCGCCTTGATCTCCATGTCGAGATCGCCGCAGAACTCCGGGTTCCATTTGTCGACCGGCGGGAGGCCCATTCCGGCCCGTGCCGCGCGCGAGACGAGCGCGGCCAGGCCGGCCGGATCTCCGGCCGCCTTCAAACCGCCGCCTTCGCCGTCGTGGATAGGCGCGCGGTCGGGGTTGCTCTTGGAATTGTTCGCAGGGTCGGCCATGGTCACGAAATAGTCACTCCCGTTTCGCTTGTCAGCCTGTCGGGCTGATTTAAGTTCGTCCGCGAGAGATGCCGCAAAGGCGCGAATCGGGGAAACGTCGGTCGGGGCGCTGGGATCGCGGCAGGATAGAGGATTGGACGCATGGGCGTTATGGCGAATGACAAGGCGATCAGCGAAGCGGATATGATCGCCGAGGCGGAAGCCGCGCTCGCCGATCTCGCCCGGATCCGCGACGGCATCGGCAAGGTCATTTTTGGCCAGGAGATGGTCGTCGAGCGCACCATGGTGGCGATTCTGGCCGGCGGCCACGCCCTTCTGGTCGGCGTTCCGGGTCTGGCGAAGACCAAACTTGTGGAAACGTTGGGCACCGTGCTCGGCCTCGACGCCCGCCGCATCCAGTTCACGCCTGACCTGATGCCGTCCGACATCCTGGGCTCCGAGGTGATGGAGCAGGACGAGGCCGGCAAGCGCTTCTTCCGATTCCTTCCCGGCCCGATCTTCGCCCAGCTCCTGATGGCCGACGAGATCAACCGCGCCAGCCCGCGTACCCAGTCGGCGCTGCTGCAGGCCATGCAGGAATACCACGTCACCATCGCGGGCGCCCGCCACGACCTGCCGGCTCCCTTCCATGTGCTGGCCACGCAGAACCCGCTGGAGCAGGAAGGCACCTATCCCCTGCCCGAGGCGCAGCTCGACCGTTTCCTGATGCAGGTCGACATCCCCTATCCCGAGATGGAGGCCGAACGCCGCATCCTGCTGGAGACGACGGGCATGGCCGACAGCCGCGCCGACAACGTGCTCTCCGCCGAGCGGCTGCGCGCGATCCAGACGCTCGTTCGCCGCATGCCGGTGCCGGAGAGCGTCGTCGAGGCGATCCTGACGCTCGTCCGTTCGGCGCGTCCGGGCAACGGCAACGCCGACACCGACAAGCATGTCGCCTGGGGGCCCGGCCCGCGCGCCAGCCAGGCGCTGACGCTGTGCGCCCGCGCCCGTGCGCTGTATGACGGTCGCCTGGCCCCGTCGGTCGACGACATCCATGCGCTGGCCGAACCGGTGCTGCAGCACCGCATGGCGCTGACCTTCGCCGCCCGCGCGGAGGGCATGAACGTGCGCGACGTCATAGCCCGGCTGGTGAAAGCCGCCGCCTGATGGCCCGCATCGGCGAGCAGACGGCCCCGGTCACGACCCGCGACGCCCTTGCCCGCGGGCGCTTGAGGGCGTCGCTCGTGCCGGATCTGCTGGTCGATGCGCGCCGCATCGCCAACACGGTCATCTCCGGCTGGCATGGCCGACGCCGCAGGGGCGTGGGAGAGAATTTCTGGCAGTTCCGCCCTTATGTCGAGGGCGAAGCCGTGTCGCGCATCGACTGGCGCCGTTCCGCCCGCGACGACCAGCACACCTACGTTCGCGACCGGGAGTGGGAAGCCGCTCACACGGTCTGGCTCTGGGCCGACCCCTCGCCCTCGATGCTCTACAAGTCGGCCGGAGCTGCCGTCTCGAAGGAATCGCGCGCGCTGGTGCTGGTGCTGGCCATGGCCGAGCTTCTGTCGCGCAGCGGCGAGCGCATCGCCTGGCCCGGCCTGTCAGACCCCTTCACGGCGCGCAACGGGGCCGAACGACTGGCGGCGGTCCTTGCCCAGGCGGCCGACGTGCCGGCCCGTCCCGATCTCCACGCCATCCGCCGGTTCTCCGACCTGGTGGTCGCGAGCGACTTCCTCGATCCGGTCGAGGAGACGATGGAATGGCTCGACGTGCTGGCCCGGCATGGCGTGCGCGCGCATCTGGTCGAGATCGCCGACCCGGCGGAGGAGAACTTCCCCTATGCGGGGCGCACCGAATTCGTCGATCCCGAGACGCAGCAGAAGTACACCGCCGGCCGCGCGGAAACCCTGTCTCTGGAATACCGCCGCCTCTATCTCGCCCGGCGCGAGGCTCTGATCTCCTGGAGCACGCGGCTCGGTTGGAGCTATACGGTGAACCACACCGACCGCCTCGCCTCCGAGGCGCTGGTACGCCTGCACATGGCGCTGTCGGGCGGCGTCGGACAGGGAGGCGCGCGATGAGTCTCCTTGCCTTCGGCCAGCCGCTTGTGCTGTTCGGCCTGCTTGCGCTGCCGGTGATCTGGTGGCTGCTGCGGCTCACCCCGCCGAAGCCGCAGACGGAGGTCTTTCCGCCGCTGCGCATTCTCCTGCGGGTGCTGAAGCCCGAGGAGACGCCGCACCAGAGCCCCTGGTGGCTGACGCTCCTGAGGCTCCTGATGGCGGCGCTGGTCATCTTCGCGCTCGCCGATCCGGTGTTCAACCCGCGCGAGCGGCTGGAGACCGGGGGCGGATCGGTGGCGATCGTCATGGACAATGGCTGGGCGAGCGCCAGCGACTGGGACGTCAGGGTCGCGACGGCCGAGCGGCTGATCGCCGATGCCGGCGCATCGGGCGCACCCGTCATCCTCGCATTCACCGCCGACAAGCCGAACGCCGAACTCGGCCCCTTCGACGCCGAGCAGGCGATGGACCGTTTGCGCGCGGCGCAGCCGCGCCCGGTCCCGGTCGACCGCGCCAGCGTCTATGCCCGGGTGGCGACGGCCCTGGCGTCGGCGCCCGGCGCGACGGTGGCGGTGCTGACCGATGGCCTCGCCACCACCGGCGACCAGGCGGGGTTCGCCGCCTTGCTCGGAGAAAACGCCGGTCGGCTCGTCTGGATCGAGCCAGAACGCCTCGCCATGGCCGGCCTGACCGCGGTCGACAATCAGCCCGACGCCTTCTTCGCCACCGCGATTCGCGCCGCGGGCGACCCCGCGCCGCGCCAGATGACGGCCGGCGCCTTCGACGATCGCGGGCGGCGCATCGCCGACGCCATGTTCAGCTTCGGCTTCGGCGAAACCACCGCCGTCGGCGAGATTCGCGTGCCGTTCGAACTGCGCAACGACTTCGCCGCCATCCGCATCGATGGCGAGGAGCAGGCCGCCGCCGTCCGCGTGCTCGACGAGAACTCGAAGCGCCGCCGGGTGGGGCTCATCTCGCAGTCCGAGGCCGACCAGGCGCAGCCGCTGCTCTCGCCGCTCTACTACATCCGCCGCGCCCTGGAGCCCTTTGCCGACCTCGTCGAACCAACGACGCCCGACCTCGCCGAAGCCATTCCACAGATCCTCGAGCAGAAGCCGGCGATGATCGTGATGGCCGACGTCGGGACGTTGCCCGAGAGCGCCCGCGAAGCGCTGATCGAATGGGTGAACGACGGCGGGACGCTGGTCCGCTTCGCCGGTTCCCGGCTGGCGGCCGCCGAAAACGATCCCGACCTGCTGCCGGTGCGCCTGCGCCTGGGCGAGCGGTCGATGGGCGGCTCGCTGTCCTGGACGGAGCCGCAGCCCGTGGCGGAGTTCCCGGCGAACGGTCCCTTCTCCGACCTGACCCCGCCCCGCGAGGTGGCTGTCGCGCGGCAGGTGCTGGCGGAGCCCACGCCCGATCTCTTCGACAGCACCTGGGCGAGCCTTGCCGACGGCACGCCGTTGGTGACCGGTGCTGGTCGCGGAGACGGGACGGTGGTGCTCTTCCACGTCACGCCCGAGGCGACATGGTCGAACCTGCCGATCTCCGGCAGCTTCGTCGAGATGCTGCGCCGGGTCGTGCAATTGTCGCGCAACCAGGGCGTCATCGACGCATCGGGCCGTTCCGGTGCGCAGTCGCTGGCGCCCTTCCGCATGATCGCGGCCAACGGCGCGCTTGTGCCGCCGCCCTCGGACGCGGAACCTCTGCTCGTCGGGGCGGGCGTCAGCCGCGGTGTCACCATCGCCAATCCGCCGGGCCTCTACGGCACCGACGAGGGCGTGGTTGCACACAACCTGCTGCCCGCCGAGGCGACGCTGACCCCGATCGAACGTCCGGCCACGTCGCTGCCGGTTTCGGAGTTCGCCTATGCCGCCGACGAATCGCGCGACCTCAAGGGCCTGCTCGTCGCGCTGGCGCTCGCGCTGATGGTGCTCGACACCATCGCGGTGTTCTGGATGGGCGGCATGTTCCGACGCGGCGGGCGACTGGGCCGACGCCCCGCCGGCACGGCGGCGGCGGGACTGTGGGCGCTCGCCGCTTTCGGCCTCGTCCTGCTTGCGCCGGGCCACGCGCTTGCCCAGGACGTCCCGCCCGATGGCGGCATCAGCGACGTTGCGGCCATCGAGGCGATCTCGAAGACGCGCATCGCCTATGTCCGAACCGGCAATTCGTCCATCGATGCCGTGAGCCGCGCGGGCCTTTCGGGTCTCACCCGCTTCCTGATCGAGAAGACGGCGCTGGAACCGGGACCGCCGGCCGGCATCGACGTCGAGACCGACGAACTCACCTTCTACCCGCTGATCTACTGGCCGATCGACGAGTCGGCGCCGATGCCGAGCCCGGCGGCCATCGCCCGCGTCGATGCCTACATGCAGCAGGGCGGCACCGTGTTGTTCGACACCCGTGACCAGTTTTCGACGGGCATCGGCATGTCGGGCTCCGCGAGTCCGGCAACGCGGCGTCTGCGCGACATCGTCGCCGGCTTGAACGTCCCGCCGCTGGAGCCCGTGCCGGACGACCACGTGCTGACGAAATCCTTCTACATCCTTCAGAATTTCCCCGGCCGCTACAATGGCAGCCCGCTCTGGGTGGAAGCCTCGCTCGATGCATCCAATGTCGAGGAACGCCCCGTCCGAACCGGAGACGGAGTCTCGCCGATCATGATCACGGCGAATGATTTCGCCGGCGCATGGGCGGTCGACGCGAGCGGCGATCCCCTGCTGCCCACCGTACCGGCCGACCCGATGCAGCGCGTCTACGCGCTGCGGTCGGGCGTCAACATCATGATGTACATGCTGACCGGCAACTACAAGTCCGACCAGGTGCACGTCCCGATCCTGCTCGAGAGGCTCGGGCAATGAGGCGCGTCCCACGCCCAGCCGCGATGGAGAGGCCGACATGAACTGGTCCATCGCCTTCGAGCCGCTGCTCGACTGGACGTGGCTCGGCGCCGTCCTCGTTCCGCTCGCGCTGCTCGCGCTCGCCGGCCTCGTCCTGCGACAGCGCGGCGCGCCGTTCCGCGCCGCCGCGATGGCGGCGCTGGCGCTGGCGCTGCTCAACCCTGTCCTGCTCGACGAGGAGCGCGAGCCCTTGAAGAGCGTCGTCGCCGTCGTCGCCGACCGCAGCCAGAGCCAGGAGATCGGCGATCGCGCAGCGACGACCGAGGCCGCGGTCGAAGACTTGAAGGCGAAGCTCGCCCGCTTCCCGCAATTCGACGTGCGGGTGGTCGACGCGGGACGTGCCAGCGAGACCGAGGACCGGACGGAGACGCGGTTGTTCGGCGCGCTCGACAGCGTGCTGCGCGACGTGCCGCAATCGCGCGTCGCCGGCGCGATCCTCGTGACCGACGGCCAGGTGCACGACGTGCCCGAGCGGTTGGAGGGATCGAATGCCCCCCTTCATGCGCTGATTACAGGCTCGGAGGACGAACGCGACCGGCGCGTGCGCTTCGAGAACGCGCCGCGCTTCGGCATCGTCGGCCGGCCGCTGGCCATGTCCTACCGGGTCACCGACACCGCCGGCGGGCGGGATGCCGTCGACGTGCGCGTCAGCGTCAATGGCGAGCAGGTCGCGGTCGAGACGGCAATCGTCGGCGAGGAAATGCCGATCGAGATCGTCGTGCCCGGCGCGGGGCGCAACATCGTCGAATTGGCGATCGATCGCGTCGACGACGAGATCACCGACACCAACAACCGCGCCATCGCGCTGGTGGACGGCATCCGCGAGAACCTGCGCGTGCTGCTCGTCTCGGGCGAGCCGCATGCCGGCGAGCGCACCTGGCGCAACCTCCTGAAGTCGGACGCCGCGGTCGACCTCGTCCATTTCACCATCCTGCGTCCGCCGGAGAAGCAGGACGGCACGCCGATCAACGACCTGTCGCTGATCGCCTTCCCGACGCGCGAGCTCTTCGTCGAGAAGATCAACGACTTCGACCTGATCATCTTCGACCGCTACCAGCACCGCGACGTGCTACCGATCCTCTACTACGACTACATCGCCGAGTACGTGGAAAAGGGCGGCGCGCTGCTCGTCGCCGCCGGGCCGGAATATGCCGGCGCGCAGTCGATCTCGCGGACCCCGCTGATGGCCGCCCTGCCCGGCCTGCCCACCGGCCAGGTGCTGGAGCAGGGCTTCTATCCTCGCCTGACAGAGACGGGCGAGCGCCATCCGGTCACGCGTGGCCTCGAAGGCTCGGGCCAGGAGCCCCCGAACTGGAGCCGCTGGTTCCGCCTGATCGGCATCGACCGACCGCAGGGCCAGGTCGTGATGAATGGCCCGAACGACCAGCCGCTGCTGATCCTCGACCGCAAGGGCGAGGGCCGCGTCGGCATGTTCCTGTCCGATCACGGCTGGTTGTGGGCGCGCGGCTTTGAGGGCGGCGGCCCGCACGTCTCGCTCTACCGGCGCATCGCGCACTGGCTGATGAAGGAGCCGGAACTGGAAGAGGAGCGGCTGACGGCCTCCGGGCGTGGCATGACGCTGGACATCCGCCGCCAGTCGATGAGCGAGGACCCCGGCGTCGCGAGCGTGATCACGCCGGCCGGCCAGCGGATCGACGTTCCGCTGCGGGCGGAAAGCCCGGGCATCTTCACCGCCAGCATGACGGTGGACGACATCGGTCTCTATCAGGTCGCCAACGGCGACCTGGCAACGCTCGCCCATGTCGGGCCGGTCAACGCGCCGGAATTCGCCGAGACGATCTCAACGACCGAAATCCTCGAGCCGCTCGCCAGGGCGACCGGCGGCAGCGTGCGACGGCTGGAAGGCTTCGCCGGCGGCCTGTCGATGCCCGGCATCGTTCCGGTCCGCGCGACGGGGGCTGCCTCCGGTCGCGACTGGATCGGGCTGCGCACGACGGAGGATTCGACCCTGCGATCGGTCAACCGCGTCCCGCTGTTCGGCGGTTTCCTCGGGCTCGGCCTGCTGCTGCTCGCGCTCGGCTCGATGTGGTGGCGCGAGGGGCGGTAGCCGCTCAGGCCGTCGCCGCGATGCGCTCGACGGTGCCGGTCGAAGGCTCGGACACCAGATCCGCGTGCCGCATCTCGCCTTGCAGCGTCCCCAGCGCGCCAGCCTCGATCTCGTGGATCAGCAACCGGCGATAGTCGACCGGGCGCGGCATGGTGATCTGGCCGATCGGAACCTGTCTGAAGCCGAGCGGACCGTAGTAGGGCTCATCGCCGACGAGAATGACGGAGGCCCAGCCGGCGGCGCGCGCCGCCGCCCGTGCCCTCCGCACCAGCTTGCGGCCGATGCCGAGGTCCTTGTGCGACGGCCGGACCGCGAGCGGACCCAGCAGCAGCGAGCGTCCCTCCCCCACCGCGATGCGCGTCAGCCTGACTGTGGCGATGACCCGCCCGTCATGCTTGGCGACGAAGGACAGCGCGCGCTCGTGCGGGCCGCCCTCGCGGATCTTGTAGGCCGCGCGCGCGAAGCGCCCCGGCCCGAAGGCCTCGGCGTTGATGTCCTCGATCTCATGGTCGTGCGCGGCCGTTTCGGCCAGATAGCTGATCTCGTGCATGGAAGTCGTCCGTATCGTCGGGAAGGATGCCGCGGATTGCGGCGGACGCGAGAATTCGGCGCCGGTCAGGCGCGGGCGCTCATTCGTCGTCGTGCGATACGGGCTGCGAACACGATTGTCCCTCGGATGCTCGGCTCCGCTAGCATCATTTTTAGGCACCGTCCATCGTCAAATCGCAAGACATCTTCGTTCCCGGCGTTCAGGGTGACGAACTGTTCAGGCGCAGGACCGTTGGAGCGAGCGGTGCGGAAACCTACCTTGACGGAGAACGACAGGGAGATGATCGATGGGATTGCTGGTCGACGGGGCGTGGCAGGACAAGTGGTATGACACGTCGAAGAGCGGCGGGCGTTTCCAGCGATCCGTATCGCAGTTCCGCGACTTCGTGACGGTCGACGGCGTGCCTGCGGAAGGCCGCGCGCGCGGCTTCAAGGCCGATCCCGGCCGCTATCACCTCTACGTCTCGCTCGCCTGCCCCTGGGCGCACCGGACGCTGATCTTCCGCGCGCTGAAGAAGCTCGAGAACGTGATCTCGGTCTCGATCGTCGACCATTTCATGGGAAAGGACGGCTGGACCTTCTTCGAGCGCGACGGCGCGACGGGCGACACGCTCTACGGATCGGAATTCTTGCACCAGATCTACACGAAGGCCGATCCGACCTATTCCGGCCGTGTCACCGTTCCGGTGCTGTGGGACAAGCGCGAGGAGACGATCGTCTCCAACGAATCCTCCGAAATCATCCGCATGCTGAATTCCGCCTTCGATGCCTGGGGCGACGCGTCGATCGATTTCTATCCCGAGAGGCTGCGCGGCGACATCGACGCGTGGAACGAGCGCGTCTACGGCTCGATCAACAACGGCGTCTACCGCTGCGGTTTCGCCACCACGCAGGAGGCCTATGAGGAGGCCTTCGACGAACTCTTCGGTGCGCTCGACGCGGTGGAGGCGCAACTGGCCAAGAGCCGCTACCTGACGGGCGAAACGCTGACCGAGGCCGACTGGCGGCTGTTCACCACGCTGGTGCGGTTCGATCCGGTCTATTTCGGCCACTTCAAGTGCAATTTGCGCCGCATCGCTGACTATCCGAACCTGTGGAACTACACCTGCGATCTGTACCAGACGCCGAAGGTGGCTGGCACGGTCGACCTGCACCACATCAAGCACCACTATTACGCAAGCCACGAGACCATCAATCCGACGCGCATCGTGCCGCGCGGCCCTGCGATCGACTACGCGCAACCGCATGACCGCGAGCGGTTCGTCGCGAATCGTCGAAGCGCGGCGAGCTACCAGTAGGGCGACGGCGCCCTGCCCTCGAACTGCTCGGCCAGGCGCTCGCGCGTGGCGCGCGTCGTTCCTTCCGGAAGCTCGTCGAGCCGGAAGAAGCCTGCTTCGGCGATCTCCATGTCGCCAGCCTTCGGCGCGGTCTGATGGAACTCGCTGACCACGTAGAGCGCGACATGATCGCGCGGGCTGGCGGCACGGTTCTGGTACATCGCCGCCAGGCGCGGCGCGCCCCGCATCTCGATGTTGCCCTCCTCGAGGAGTTCGTGGCGCAGCGCCTCCAGAAGCGTCTCGCCGGTCTCCACCCCTCCGCCCGGAAACTGCCAGCCCGGCACGTAGGTGTGGCGCACGAGGAACACGCTGCGCTCCGCCTCGTTGAGGACCAGCGCCCGAACGCCGAGCGTCATTGGCCGCCGCAGCAGGAAGTAGGTATGGAACAGACGTCCGCGCAGGCGCGCGAGCCGGCCGCGGCCGAACGGGCCGGGGTCGTCAGCGTCGCTCACCGCGGGCGCCATCCGTACTGGATCGCGCCCGGTCGCTGTCCTAGAAGGTTCCAATGTTCCGTCTTGCGCATCTTTCCGACCTGCATCTCGGCCCCCTGCCGGACATAACCTATCGCGAACTCGCCTCCAAGCGCATCACCGGCTACGTCAACTGGCAGCGCAACCGCCGCAAGGCAATCCACAACGGCGTGACCGATGCGCTGCTCGACGACATCCGCGCGCGCGACGTCGATCATCTCGCGGTGACGGGCGATCTCGTCAATCTGGCGCTCGATGCCGAGATCGACGTCGCCCGCGAATGGCTGCACATGGCGGGCGAACCCGAGCGCCTTTCCGTCGTTCCCGGCAACCATGATGCCTATGTGCCGGGCGCCCTGTTCAAGGCCTGCAAGGCCTGGCGCCCCTGGATGACCGGCGAGAAGACTCATGTCGGGCAGAGCGAGACGGGGTTTCCCTACCTGCGAACGTTTGGAAACGTGGCGCTGATCGGCGTGTCCTCGGCGCACGCGACCGCGCCCTTCCTGGCGCTCGGCACCTTTCGCGACGAGCAGGCGGCGAGCGTGGCCAAACTCCTCGACATCGCCGCGAAACGCGGCCTGTTCCGGATCGTCATGATTCACCATCCGCCGGTGCGCGGCCTGACCACGGCGCACAAGCGCCTGTATGGAATCGGCCTGTTCCAGAAGACGGTGGCCCGGCACGGCGCCGAACTCGTCCTGCACGGACACACGCACGATCCGACGCTGTCCTGGATCCGGGGCAAGGGGCATCGGATACCGGTGCTCGGCGTGACCGCCGCGGGACAGGGAACGGGGGGAGAGAAACCACCCGCCCAGTACAATCTGATCGAGGTCGAGGGAGTGCCCGGCGCCTGGCGCGTGATGCATTCGCGACGCGGGATCAAGGGCCAGTTCCCGACCTTCACCGTGGAAGGCGGGGAGCCGACCGATCTCTATTCCGCGCCTCAGTTCGACGCGAAATAGGCCGTGATCCGGTCGTAGTAGACGGCCGCGAGAACGGCGAGACCGGCCAGCGCGCCGGCCATCACGACGCCGACCGCCGAGAGAAAGGCGCGCAGCCGTCCGGGCCGGCGCCGCGGCATTCTGTACTCCCTCTCGCCGGCCTCCTCGTCGTCCTCGTCGTCGGCCCGGCCGGCGTAGGAAAGCAGCGAGCCTCCCCGGCGATCGTCGCGCTCGGCGGGCGGCGCAGCATAGTCGCGCGCCCGATCGGCGGAACGGCGCCTGGGAGCGTGGCGGACAGGCGCGGCTTCGGCCGGCGCGCGGTCGCGCTGCGCAAGCACGGGCTCGACCGGCCCGTCGAGCCAACGCTGGCGCTCGACCATGCGCTCGGCGATGTAGCGGGTGACCTGCTGGGCGACCGGGCGCATGTCGGTCGATTCCGCCAGGACCACGCGTCCCATCCGGGTGTCGCGAACGAAACGGTAGGTACGGCGGTCGCGGCCCATGGCGACGTGGCTCACCGCATCGATCCACAGCCGCGGATGGAGGCCCGACGAGATGGCGAAGTCGAAGAGGATCTCCTCCTCCGGCACCTCGGCGAAGACGGGCGCCAGTTCCTGAGCGAGCAGTTCGAGGCGCATGCGGGCGGCCTCGCGCATGTCGACGACGACGTCCTCGCGCTCCGCGGCGGCGATCCTGATTTCGCGGATCGCCTGCGAAAGCCGGCCCTGTCGGTCAGCAACGCTGTCCCTGTCGTTCATCCGATGGCTCCACGCGCCTGCACACGATTAATGAAACGTTAACACAGCCGAGCGAGCGAACAAAAGGCGAATTCAAGGCGAATTGGCAGCATCGTAAATGGCCCCGCCGATCCGCGTGGATTGCGCGGTTTAAAATTCGTGGCTGCCTGACTATCTTAGCGGACGAACAACGATCGGAATCAACGATGGCATTGGCGGATCGCGTGGAGACGGCAATCGCGGGCCGCAGGATGCGCCGGCGCGTCAACTTCCCGAAGCTGCTGGACGAGACTTTCCGGGGGCACGAGCGAGAGGGCCGCAAGCTGCAGTTCCGCGGCCGCACGATGTCGCTGCTCGTCGCCGCCCTCCTCGCCCACTTCATCGTCCCCTACCCGGAGGCATTCTTCTACCAGGGCGTCATGCTGCTCTTCGTCCTGACGGGCTTCATCCCGACCTGGTTCGATTCACGCGGATGGCTGCGGAACTGGCATCCCTATCTCTTCGTCGCGATCGATTTCGCCGCGCTGACCTTCTTCATCGTTGCGCCCAATCCTCTCGCGCCCGCCGATCTGCCGCCGCAGATCATGCTGCATTTCGACACGTCGCTCTATCTGTTCCTGCTCCTGTCGAGCCTGGCCTTCGCCGACAGCCCGCGTCTCGTTGTCTGGGGCGGCTTCGTGGGCGCCGCGAGCTGGATGCTCGGCATCGCCTGGCTGGCGTCGCTCCCGGACAGCATCGTCATCTGGCCGGGCTACGGCGTCGTCGACGCCAACGACGTCCAGACGCGGCTTCGCATCATCGGTACGCCGACCACGGTCGACCTCAGCGTACAGGTTCAGACAGTCGTGATCTTCTTCATGGTCTCGGTGGTGCTGTCGGCAGGCGTCGCCCGCTCGCGGCGTCTCGTCTGGCGCTATGCCGTCATCGAGCGCCAGCGGCTCAATCTCGCACGCTACTTCCCGCCCGCGACCGTGGACCAGTTGTCGCGCGAGGACGAACCCTTGCAGCACATCCGGGAAGTCAAGGCGGCGATCCTGTTTGCCGATCTCGTCGGCTTCACGCGGTGGTCGGAGCGGCATACGCCGGCCCAGACCATCGCCATGCTCCGTGAGGTCCACGGCCTCCTGGAGGAGGCGGTGTTCCGCCATGGCGGGACGCTGGACAAGTTCATCGGCGACGGCGTGATGGCGACGTTCGGGACGCCCGAGCCGTTGTTGCGCGACGCCATCAATGCCGTCGAGTGCGTGAAGGCGATCCTCGACGATTTCGCCCAATTGAACGCGCGCCGCATCAATCGCGGCGAGGAGTCCATCCAGATCGCCATCGGCGCCCACTACGGCTCCGTCGTCGTCGGCAACATCGGCACCGAGCGGCGACTGGAACTCGGCGTCATCGGCGACACCGTGAACGTCGCGAGCCGTCTGGAGGAACTGACGCGGCTGATCGGGCGCGCAGCGGTGATCAGCGACGACCTTGTCGCCGACATGCGGCGCGAGGACGCGGAGGCCGCCGAACAACTGCTTGCCGATTTCGAAAAGCTCGGCGAAAACCAGCTCGACGGCAGGCGCGGAGACGTCGTCGTCTGGGCCAGCGCCCAGACACTCGTCACCTCCGAGAGCCGCGCGCGCCGGGTTCGCTCGGCGTAGGAATGCGCCGGGTTACGAGCGTAGCGCCCTGCGGATGGCGCGGATGACCGCTTCCCTGGCTTCCTCCAGGAGCATGTGCCCCTTCCCCGGCAGCGTCTCGAGCGAAATGTTCGCCGGCAGGTCCGTCGTCTGCGCATAGGGCAGGACGGTGTCCTCGGTGCCCCAGAGGACCCTTGCCGGCATGGCGAGCGTCGCGAGCGTTTCCCTGGGTATCTCGCCCTGCCGGTCGCCCTTGGTGATGAGCGCGGCGATCTCGATCAGCTTCTCGCGCTGGCCCGCCACCGCGCGGGTCGCCATCAGGCCGGCGACGTATTTCGTCGGCATCGGGAAGCCCGGCGCCGACATCTCGTCCATGCAGGCGCGCAGATCGTCCGCGCTCGCGGCCGCGGCATAGCGCCTGAGCAGGTCGAAGTTGATCTCGGGGCCGAAACCGCCCGGCGCCAGAAGCGTGAGGGACGCGACCGTCTCAGGCGCCCTCAGGGCCGAAAGGACGGCGATCGCGCCGCCCATCGAGTGACCGACGAAATGGGTCCGCGACATGCCGCGGGCCGCGAGATCGGCGAGGATCGCCTTGGCGGCGACGTGCGCCGGTCCCGCGCCGGGGTAGGCCAGCGACCGTCCGTGACCCGGCAGGTCATAGGCAAGCACCCGGGCGCCGGCGGCGACCGCCGGCTGGATGTCGTACCAGACGTCGTGATGACCGCCGAAACCGTGCAGGAGAACGACTGTCCGTGGTCCCTTTCCCTGCACGCGGGCATAGACGTCACCGGTCATCGTTCCCCTCCCCGCGCTCCTGCATGGGACCGCGGTCACCGCGCTCCAAGAATCCGGTTGGCCGCCGAGACCACGGCCTCGAGCGAGGCGGCCACGATGTTGGTGTTGATGCCGGCGCCGAACAGGCGTCCGCCCGGATGCTCCATCTCCATGTAGCTGATGGCGGCCGCGTTGGAGCCGCTCTGCATGGAGTGCTCGGAATAATCGAGAACCGTCATCGGCACTCCGATGTGGCGCGAAAGCGCGTCGACGAAACCGTCGATCGGTCCCGTGCCGGACCCGGTGATGGTCACCTCCGCCCCGCCGTCCATGATCGTCGCCTCGACGATACGCCGGCCCTTGGCGGCCGTATCGGGATAGGTGTGATGATCGACGAACTTCAGCCGGGCGCCCGGCTGGTCGACGTAGACCTCGAGGAAGCGGTCGTGGATGCGCTTCGACGACAGTTCCCTGCCCTCGGCATCGGTGATCGCCTGGATGTCGCGGGAGAACTCCACCTGCAGGTTTCGCGGCAGGTTCAATCCGTAGTCGGCCTGCATGACGTAGGCGATGCCGCCCTTGCCCGACTGCGAGTTGATGCGGATGATCGCCTCGTAGGTTCGGCCGACGTCCTGCGGGTCGATCGGCAGATAGGGAACCTCCCACAGCTCCGAATTGGCCTTCGCCTTCGCCTTCATGCCCTTGTTGATGGCGTCCTGGTGCGAGCCGGAAAAGGCCGTGTAGACCAGTTCGCCGACATAGGGGTGGCGCTCCGGCACCGGCATCTGGTTCGAATACTCGAACACCTCCTTGATGCGGTTGATGTCGGTGCAGTCCAGTTCAGGGTCGACGCCCTGCGTGTACATGTTGAGCGCCAGCGTCACGACGTCGACGTTGCCGGTGCGCTCGCCATTGCCGAAGAGCGTGCCTTCCACGCGGTCCGCACCGGCCATCAGGCCGAGTTCGGTGGCCGCGATGCCGGTGCCGCGATCGTTGTGCGGATGCAGCGAGATGATCAGGCTGTCGCGGTTGTCGAGGTTGCGGCACATCCACTCGATCTCGTCGGCATAGATGTTGGGCGTCGACATCTCCACCGTCGCCGGCAGGTTCAGGATCAGCCGGTGCTCAGGGGTCGGCTTCACGATCTCGGCGACCGCGTTACAGATCTCCAGCGCGACCTCCAGCTCCGTACCGGTGAAGCTCTCGGGCGAATACTCGAAACGGTAGCCGCCGCCGCCGGCCTTCGCCGCCATGTCGGTGATCATCTTGGCGGCGTCGGTGGCGATCTGCTTGATGCCGCGCACGTCCTTCTCGAACACCACGCGCCGCTGCAACTCGCTGGTCGAGTTGTAGAAATGCACGATCGGGGTCTTGGCGCCCTGCAGGGCCTCGAAGGTGCGGGTGATCAGCTCCGGCCGGCACTGGACCAGCACCTGCAGGTCGACGTCGTCCGGGACGTTGCCCTCCTCGATGCACCAGCGCGCGAAATCGAAATCGGTCTGCGAGGCCGACGGAAACCCGATCTCGATCTCCTTGAAACCCATGTCGATCAGCAGCGCGAACATCCGCGCCTTGCGATCGTGCCCCATCGGATTGACCAGCGCCTGGTTGCCGTCGCGCAGGTCGACAGAACACCAGATCGGCGCCTTTTCGATGCGCTTGCCCGGCCAGGTGCGGTCCGGCAGGTTGATGGCGGGATAGGGATGGTACTTGCGCGGCGCGTCGGGCATGCCGCCCCCCGGACGGCGGGCGGCCTGCGTCGCAACCGAAGGGATAAAGGTTTCGGGCTTGTTCATCGTCGTTGCTCCCGCGCCTGCCGGACCGTCAGGCCGGGGCGCTCATATCACGGATTGGCTGAATTGCGAGTGTCGGGAGCACGGCGCGTCGGCGTCATTTCGATCGCCGGGCGCTCCCTGTCAGCGGACCCGGCGATCGCCGATAAGACCGAGAAGAAGCAGCGTCGAGGACAGCGCGCGCAGCGTCTCGCCGGTGAAGAACCGGGCGGACGATGCTTTGGAGGTGGCGCGCAAGGACGACATGCCGCAGCGTATAGCTGCGGGCGCCCGCGATGGCAAGGGGGCGACGCCAGCGAACGCAGGCGCGCGCTTCAGACGCCGACCATCTCCAGGCCAAGATGCCGCGCCATCGGATCGAAGTCCCGATCCTGATGAAGAAGTGCATGGCCGCGCTCGATACAGAATGTGCCAACGATGAGATCCACGGTCTTTCGCGTGGCAACACCCAGACTTCGCAGCGTCCGATCGTTTCTTGCGGCGGTGACGGCGAGTTCGATGTCCATCATCGGCGCCAGCGGGAACACCCGCAGATGGTCTTCAATGACCGCCGCGTGCGCCTCGTCCCGTGCGCCCTGCAGCAGTTCGAGCAGGATAAGATCTCCGACCAGAACTGTCCCGGAACCCGCAAGCCCCTTCAACCTCCGGACGGCCGCCGTGTCCTCGTTTCGGAAGAGACCGATCCAGACCGATGAATCGACGACGATCATCGATGCCAGTCAACCGGGCCGTTTTCGCGCATTTTCATCAGATCGCCCTCCCATCCGATACCTTCGAGCGAAGCTATCGCCTGAATCTGTCGGTGCCGCTCCACAAGCGCCTTCAAGCCCGCCTCCACCGCGGCTTTCTTGGTGGGCAGTCCCGACGCGGCCATGGCTTCGGCCATGAGCCGGTCGTCGATTTCAATGTTCGTTCGCATGGCGGGTACCGTTATGTGTATGCTTCGAAGTTTTGATACACCTAATCCTATCGACTAACAACGCTGAGGCCAGCCTGATCGGACATTGCTCCAACCCGATGTGACCGATCTTCAAGCGATTGCCCCGGCATTCCCTTGAAGCCCCGGAATTGCCCGGGTCGACCCAGCCGCATCCTTGACTTGGACCATCGACAGGACCAGATCTAACCTATCGAGGGAGCCTGGTACGATGAAGGTTTCAGTCACCGACGCGAAAGCGCAACTCACCGACCTCGTCCGACGCGCGGAGGCAGGCGAGGAGGTGATCCTGACACGTCGCGGTCACCCCGCAGTCCGCCTCGTCAGTATCTCCGTGGTTCCAACCGCCACCGTTCGCCGCGCCCTCATGGAGAAAGTCAGGGCATCGGGCGCTGCCAGGGCCAACCGGGGACCGACCGCGCAAAGAAGCCAGGACTTCCTCTACGACGATGACGGATTGCCGGCGTGATTGTCGTCGACACGTCCGCTCTCATGGCGATCCTGCTCGACGAACCGGAAGCGGAGGCCTGCATGGCGGCGATGGAAGCGGAGCGAGAGATCCTGATCTCCGCAGGCACCGTCGCCGAGGCGCTGATCGTCGCGAGGCGTCGTAACGTCGGCGAGGAAATGGCGGAACTCATCCATGGAATGGGATTCGACATCGTATCGGTTACGTCTCTCACGGCAGACAACATCGCCAATGCCTATGATCGCTGGGGAAAAGGCGTCCATCGCGCGGCACTGAATCTGGGCGATTGTTTCGCTTATGCGCTTGCGGTCGAACGCGGTTGCGCGCTGCTCTATGTCGGCGGCGACTTCGGGCGGACCGACATCGGCTCCGCACTCTAGCGGACATGCATGAGAAGCGGCGCGACACAATCGCAACGCCCTTGCGCTCCGCAACATACCGGGTAGTATGTCGGACGTCAGGGAGGACAGGACATGGCGTTCGCTCGCGTCAACGGCGTGGTGTTGCACTATAAGGATCGAGGTGGCGCGGCGCGCCCCGCGCTCGTCTTCGCCAATTCGCTCGGCACCGATTTCCGCATCTGGGACGCGCTCGTGGAACTGCTCGGCGACGGCTTCCGCTTCGTCCGCTACGACAAGCGCGGCCACGGGCTCTCGGAAGCGACGCCTGCCCCCTATTCCATGGACGACCATGTCGGCGACCTTGAATCGCTTCTCGACCATCTCGGCGTAAAGTCCTGCGCCGTCATCGGTTTGTCGGTCGGCGGCGTCATCGCCCAGGGGCTTGCCGCCAGGCGTCCGGACCTCGTCAAGGCGATGGTCCTGATGGACACCGCCCACAAGATCGGCACCGCGGAGATGTGGAACCAGCGCATCGACGGCGTCACCAAAAACGGCATCGCCTCGCTGGCGGACGCGATCATGCAGCGCTGGTTCACGCCAGCCTACCGCTCTCCCGACAACCCCGATTTCGTCGGCTACACCGCGATGCTGACGCGCACGACGGTCGACGGCTATGCCGGCACCTGCGCGGCGCTGCGCGACACGGACTACACCGAGCAGACACGGGCGCTATCGCTGCCCGTGCTCGCCATCGTCGGCGACCAGGACGGCTCGACCCCGCCCGATCTCGTGCGCTCGACCGCGGATCTGATCCGCGGCGCCCAGTTCCGCATCATTGCCGATGCCGGACACCTGCCTTGCATCGAGCAGCCGCGCGCGGTCGCCAACCTCGTGTCAAACTTCCTCCGCGAGACGCGCGTCGCGACCTAGTCCGCGCCGTCTCGCGCATTCGGGCGACCGACGTGAAGACGGGGCGCCAGCGTTTCGGACGCCTCGTCCGTCTCCGATCCAGACCAAGACCGCCATTCCGGAGTATATTCGATGTCCCAGTATGTGAGCGTCCGCCGCGAAGGCGACATTGCCGTCGTCACCCTCGACAACCCGCCCGTCAATTCGCTCTCCCACCATCTGCGCGAACCGCTGGACGCCGCACTTCGCCAGTTGCGCGACGACTCTTCGGTGTCCGCCGTGGTCATCCACTGCGCCGGCCGCACCTTCATCGCCGGCGCCGACATCACCGAGTTCAACACCCCCAAGGCGACCGCCTCGCCCAACCTGCGCGAGCTGATCGTGACGCTGGAGACCTTCGCCAAGCCGACCGTGGCGGCGATCCACGGCACCGCCTTCGGCGGCGGCCTCGAACTCGCCATGGGCTGCCACTTCCGCGTCGCGGACGGTCGAGCCCAGTTCGGCCTGCCGGAGGTCAAGCTCGGCCTCCTGCCCGGCGCGGGCGGCACGGTCCGCCTGCCGCGCCTGATCGGCCCGGAGAAGGCGCTGCCGGCCATCGTCTCGGGCAACCCGATCGGCGCCAAGGCGGCGCTCGCCGATGGACTGGTCGATGCCGTCTACGAAGATGACCTGGTCGCGAACGCCGTTGCTTTCGCCCGCGAGGCGGCCGCTACTGGCAAGCCGCTGGTCGCCGTGCGCGACCGCGAGGAGAAGCTCGCCGCCGCGCGCGCCGACCTGGCCGCCTTCGACCGCCAGATCGCCGAGGTGCTGAAGAAGTCCAAGGGCCTCGATGCGCCGAAGCGCTGCGCGGACGCGGTGCGCAATTCGATCACCATGCCCTTCGACGAGGCGCTGACCACCGAACGGAAATATTTCGTCGAACTGGTCGACGGTGACCAGTCGAAGGCGCAGCGGCATCTGTTCTTCGCCCAGCGCGAGGCGGCGAAGGTCGAGGGCATCGGTCCCGACGTGAAGCCGCGCGCGGTGAAGCGCGCTGGCGTCATCGGCGCCGGCACCATGGGCGGCGGCATCGCGATGTCCTTCCTCAACGGCGGCATCCCGGTCACCATCCTTGAAATGACGAAGGAGGCGCTCGACCGCGGCATCGCCAACATGGAGAAGAACTACGCGATCTCCGTGCAGCGCGGCTCCATGACCGAGGAGGCGAAGGACAAGCGCATGGGCCTGCTCACCGGGACCACCGACTATGCCGACCTCACCGACTGCGACCTGATCATCGAGGCCGTCTTCGAGGAAATGGCGGTGAAGAAGGAGGTCTTCGGCAAGCTGGACAAGGTGGCGAAGCCTGGCGCCATCCTCGCCTCCAACACCTCCTACCTCGACGTCAACGAGATCGCGGCCTCCACCTCGCGGCCTGCCGACGTGCTCGGCCTGCACTTCTTCTCGCCGGCCAACGTCATGAAGCTGCTCGAGATCGTCCGCGGGGCGAAGACCGCGCCCGACGTGCTTGCCACCGCGCTCGATGTGGCTCGGCGCATCGCCAAGGTGCCGGTGGTGGTTGGCGTCTGCCACGGCTTCGTCGGCAACCGCATGCTCGCCGCCCGCTCCGCCGAACTGGAAGACCTGCTGCTCGAAGGCGCGACGCCGGCGCAGGTCGACAAAGTGTTCACCGATTTCGGCTGGCCGATGGGACCCTTCGCGATGGGCGATCTCGCCGGGCTGGACATCGGCTGGCGCAATCGCAAGTCGCTCGGCAAGACGGCGGCGATCGCCGATGCACTGTGCGAACAGGGCCGCTTCGGCCAGAAGACCGGCAAGGGCTTCTACCTCTACGAGGCAGGCTCGCGCGCGCCGAAGTCCGACCCCGACGTCGAGGCGCTGATCGAGGCGAAAGCGCGCGAGAAGGGCGTCAACCGCCGCGCGATCTCCGCCGAGGAGATTGCCGAACGCACCATGTATCCGATGATCAACGAGGGCGCGAAGGTGCTTGAGGAAGGCATCGCGGCCCGTTCCTCCGACGTCGACATCGTCTGGATCAACGGCTACGGCTTCCCGATCGGCAAGGGCGGGCCGATGTTCTGGGCTGAACTCGAAGGCCTGGGCAAGATCGTCGAGCGGCTGGAATACTGGCACGGCAAGACCGGCAAGGACGTTTTCAAGCCGTCCGCCCTTCTCACGCGCGCGGCCGAGGCCGGAGGCTTCCGGCGTGCCATGAGCCCGGGGAAGGCCGCCTGACCATGAACCTCGCCGCCGCTCCCTGGCGCGCCTCCTACCCCGCCGGGCTCTCGCCCGACGTGACGCTTGCCGGTTTTCCCGTGCACGTCATCGTCGACGAAGCGGCGGACAGGTGGCCCGGCAGGACGGCGGCGGTGTTTCGCGACACGCATCTCACCTTCGCCGAGCTGGCGGCCAAGGTCGATCGGGCGGCCCGCGCGTTCCGGGCTGCGGGCGCCGGACGCGGCACGCGCGTGGCCCTGTTGCTTCCCAATACGATCCATCATCTCGTCGCCTTCTTCGGCGCGCTGAAGGCCGGCGCGACGGTGGTACACCTGTCGCCGCTAGACGGCGCGGTCGTTATCCGCCACAAGCTCGCCGACAGCGGCGCGCGGCTGCTCGTCACCACCAACATCGGCGATCTGGCGGTCCGCGCCGCCGACCTCGTCAAGGCCGGCCTGATCGACCGGCTGGTCGTGGGAGAAGACGAGGCCTACGGCCCCTCCCCACTGACCGGCCCCATGCCGAAGGACTGCGAATTCAACACCTTCGCCGCGTTCGTGGAATCAGCGCCGCAACGGGCCGACCTCCCGGATGTCGCGCTCGACGACCTGGCGCTGCTGCAATACACCGGCGGAACGACCGGCATGCCGAAGGGCGCGATGCTCACCCACCGCAATCTCTCGACTGCAGTCGAGAGCTATGACCTCTGGTTCGACGCCTGGGGGCTGATGCGCCGGGGCGAGGAGCGCGTGCTCGTCTTCCTGCCGCTTTTCCACATCTACTCGCTGTCGGCGGTGATGCTGCGCTGCGTGCGCGGCGGACAGACGATGGTCATCCACACCCGCTTCGACGCCATGACGGCGCTCGACGAGATCGAGGCCGGAGCCACCAGTTTTCCGGGTGTGCCGACCATGTGGATCGCGATCTCGACGGTACCCGGCGTCGAGAAGCGCGATTTTTCGTCGCTGCGCTATTGCGCCTCGGGCGGCGCACCCTTGCCGGTGGAAACCGCGCGCCGGCTGAAGACGATCACCGGGCACGACCTGCTCGGCGGCTGGGGCATGACCGAGACCTCGCCCGCCGGCACCAACATCCCGCCGACGAGGCCTGACAAGGTCGGCACCATCGGCGTTCCGCTGCCGGGCATCTTTCTCGACGTCGTCGCGCTCGACGATCCCGGACGCGTGCTGCCCCAGGGCGAGATCGGCGAGTTGCGCGTGTTCGGACCGAACGTGACCGCAGGCTACCTGAACCAGCCCGCCGGGAACGCACGCGCCTTCCGCGACGGCGGCTTCCTCACCGGCGACATCGGCTTCATGGATGCCGAGGGCTTCTTCACGATCGTCGACCGCAAGAAGGACATGATCCTGTCGGGCGGCTTCAACGTCTATCCGCAACTGATCGAGCAGATGATCTACGAGCATCCGGACGTCGAGGAGGTGCTGGTCATCGGCATACCCGATGACTATCGCGGCGAGGCGGCGAAGGCCTTCGTGAAGCTGCGGCAGGGCGCGCCAGAGCTGACGCTCGACGGACTGAAGGCCTTCCTCAGGGACCGGCTCGGTCCGCACGAAATGCCCGCCGCGCTGGAGATCCGCGACGCCCTGCCGCGCACGCCGGTCGGAAAACTGTCCAAACTCGAACTGAAGCAGCAAGAAGCGGAGCGGCGCGCCGTCGCTCGCGTATCGTAGGGAGAAAGCCCATGGCCGAGGCCGTCATCGTATCCACCGCGCGTACCCCGATCGGCAAGGCCTATCGCGGCGCCTTCAACGACACCGACGGACATGTGCTCGGCGGACACGCCATCCGCCACGCCCTCATCCGCGCCGGTCTCGAGGGCGGCGAGATCGAAGACGTGATCATGGGCTGCGCCATGCAGGAAGGCACGACGGGCCTCAACGTGGCGCGCCGCGCCCTGCTTTCGGCCGGTCTGCCCATCACCGTCTCGGGAACGACGATCGACCGCCAGTGTTCCTCGGGCCTTCAGTCGATGGCGCTCCTGGCCAACGCCATCCGCAATGACGGCGTGAAAGCCGGTATCGCGGGCGGCCTGGAATCGATCAGCCTCGTCCAGAACGATCATCGCAACACCTTCCACCTCGTCGACAAGGCCCTGACGGGTCCGGCCGCCGACGTCTACATGCCGATGATCGACACGGCCGAGAACGTCGCCGCCCGCTACGGCATCTCGCGCGATGCGCAGGACGCCTATGGCCTGTCCTCGCAGCGGCGCGTGGCCGCGGCCCGCGAGGCCGGCCGCTTCGATGCCGAGATCGCGCCGATTTCGGTGCGCATGGCCGTGATCGACAAGGAGACCAAGGCGGTCAGCCACAAGGACGTGACGCTGGCCCACGACGAAGGTCCGCGCGCCGACACGACCGCCGAAGGCCTCGCCAGCCTGAAGCCGGTGCGCGAGGGCGGCACCATCACCGCCGGCAATGCCAGCCAGCTCTCCGACGGCGCCTCGGCCTGCGTCATGATGGAGGCGAAGGAAGCCGAGAAGCGCGGGCTGTCCCCGCTCGGCATCTTCCGTGGCTTCAACGTCGCCGGCTGCGCGCCCGACGAGATGGGCATCGGCCCGGTCTTCGCCGTGCCGCGCCTGCTCGAACGGCACGGGCTCAAGGTCGACGACATCGGGCTGTGGGAGCTGAACGAGGCCTTCGCGGTGCAGGTGCTCTACTGCCGCGACCGGCTTGGCATCGACCCCGAGAAGCTCAACGTCAACGGCGGCGCCATCGCGGTCGGCCACCCCTACGGCATGTCGGGCTCGCGCCTCGCCGGCCACGCGCTGATCGAGGGCAAGCGCCGCGGCGTGAAATACGCCGTCGTCACCATGTGCGTCGGCGGCGGCATGGGCGCGGCGGGACTGCTGGAGATCAACTAAGAATTGCGGGGACAGTTTACTGAATTCGGGCAGAGCAAAGCCAAACTGTCCCCGCGTTTCCACGCCGAGCGATCCTGCGAAAACAAGTCAACCGTTCCCGGGAGCATCACCATGGACCTTCGCTTCACCGACGAGGAAAACGCCTTCCGCGAGGAGGTGCGCGCCTTCTTCCGCGACAACCTGCCCTCCGATATCCGTGAGAAGATGATCGACGGCGAGCATCTGGACAAGCCGGACTTCGTCCGATGGACCAAAATCCTCAACGCCCATGGCTGGGGCGTGCCGCACTGGCCGGTGGAACATGGCGGCACCGGCTGGGGACCGATGAAGCAGTATATCTATCTGGAAGAACTGCAGAAATGTCCCGCGCCGCAGCCGCTCCCCTTCGGCGTCAACATGGTCGGCCCGGTCATCTACACCTTCGGCACCGAGGCGCAGAAGAAGCGGTTCCTGCCGCGTATCGCCAACCTCGACGACTGGTGGTGCCAGGGCTTCTCCGAGCCGGGTTCGGGCTCCGACCTCGCCTCGCTCAAGACCCGCGCCGTGCGCGACGGCGACCACTACGTCGTCAACGGCCAGAAGACCTGGACGACGCTCGCGCAATACGCGGACTGGATCTTCTGCCTCGTGCGCACCGACACGAATGCGAAGAAGCAGGAGGGCATCTCATTCCTGCTGATCGACATGAAGACGCCCGGCATCGAGGTGCGCCCGATCGTCACCATCGATGGCGGTCGCGAGATCAACGAGGTCTTCCTCACCGACGTGCGCGTGCCGGTGGCAAACCTCGTCGGCGAGGAGAACAAGGGCTGGGACTACGCCAAGTTCCTGCTCGGCAACGAGCGCACCAACATCGCCCGGGTCGGCGTCTCCAAGCAGCGCATCGCCCGCATCCGCGAACTGGCGGCCAAGGAGATGTCGGGCGGACGGCCGCTGATCGAGGACGAACGCTTCCGCGAGAAGCTGACGGCCGTGGAAATCGAGCTCAAGGCGCTGGAGATGACGCAATTGCGCGTCGTCGCCGCCGACGCCAGGCGCGGCAACACCGGCAAGCCGGACCCGGCCTCCTCGATCCTCAAGATCAAGGGCTCGGAAATCCAGCAGGCGACGACGCATCTCCTGATGGAGGTGATGGGTCCCTACGCCGCACCCTATTTCCCCGAGCACGACGACCGCTGGAACGAACCGTCCGAAGTGCCGGACTACGCGCCCGTCGCCGCGCCCAGCTACTTCAACAACCGCAAGGTCTCGATCTACGGCGGCTCGAACGAGATCCAGAAGAACATCATCGCCAAGGCGGTGCTGGGGCTGTGAGCGGCCCCGCCCGCGGATTGACGACAGGAGGACGAGATGGACTTTGACCTTTCCGAAGAGCAGTCGATGCTTCGCGACTCGCTCGACCGGCTGCTGGCCGACGCCTACGGCTTCGAGGACCGCAAGCGCTTCATGGCGACGCCGGAGGGCTGGAGCACCGACATCTGGCGCCAGATGGCGGAGATGGGACTGATGGCCCTTCCCTTCGCGGAGGAGGACGGCGGCATCGGCGGCGGCGCGGTCGAGACCATGATCGTCATGGAATCGCTCGGCAAGGCGCTGGCGCTCGAGCCCTACTTCGCCACCGTCGTGCTCGGCGGCGGCTTCCTGCGGCTGGGCGGATCGGCCGCGCAGAAGGCGGGATTGATCCCGCAGGTGGCGGACGGTTCGCTCAAGCTCGCCTTCGGCCACACCGAGCGCCATTCGCGCTTCGACCTGGCACACGTGACCACCACCGCGACGAGAGACGGCGACGGCTGGATTCTGTCGGGCTCCAAGAGCGTCGTCCAGCATGGCGATTGCGCGCACAGGATTTTCGTCACCGCCCGCACCGCCGGCGATGCGTCGGACAAGCGCGGCATCGGCGTCTTCCTCGTCGACGCCGGCGCCGAAGGCGTCTCGCGCCGCGGCTATGCCACTCAGGACGGCCTCCGCGCGGCGGAACTGACCCTCGACAACGTTCGCGTGGCACCCGACGCCGTGTTCGGCGATCCGGAGGATGGCCTGCCGCTCGCCCGCCGCGTCGTCGATCAGGCCATCGCGGCGCTCGCCGCCGAGTCGCTCGGCGTCATGGGCGCCATGCACGCGCTGACCGTCGACTACATGAAGGTGCGAAAGCAGTTCGGCGTGCCGATCGGCTCGTTCCAGGTGCTCCAGCACAAGGCGGTGGACATGTATGTCGCCATCGAGCAGGCGCGCTCGATCACGCTATACGCCACGATGATGGCCGACAGCGACGACGCCGGAGAACGCGCCAGCGCCATGCATGCGGCCAAGGCGGAGATCGGTCGCGGCGGCCGCATCGTGGGCGAAAATGCCATCCAGATCCATGGTGGCGTCGGCATGACCATGGAATATGCGGTCGGCCACTATTTCAAGCGCATGACCATGATCGACGTGGCCTTCGGCAATGCCGACCACCATCTGCGCGAACTCGTGCGCGCGGGAGGGTTGTTCGCCGCGGCCGCCTGACGGCGGCGAATGGCGAGACGGCCCTTCCGGCGCGCCATGATGGGCGGGCGCTTCTGCTCAGACGAAAGCGCTCAGGCGTCGAGCGCCGCCAACGGCCTGCCGGTCGCTTCAGGGGCGACCGGCAGGCAATACAACCCGTACAGCGTCTGCAGGATCTCCTCCACTTCGCGCGAGGCGACGCTGTAGTAGATTTCCTTGCCCTGCCGGCGCGTGGCGACCAGCCGGGCGAGCCTGAGCTTGGCGAGTTGCTGCGAGAGCGCCGACTGGGACATGCCCACCGCATCGGCCAGCGGCTGCACCGCCATCTCCTGGTTCAGCAGGTTGCACAGGATCATCAGGCGGTTCTTGTTGGCGAGCGCCGACAGCAACTCGGCCGCGTTTTCGGCCGAGGCGTCGAGCTTCTCGATGTCCATTTTCATCGGACCAATCCCTTGAACACATGAATACGTTGTCATATGTAGTGACTCGTACGAATTTAGCAACCATAGCTGAAACGCACAGGGGCATTGAATGACCGAGTTCACACCATGGCTGTCGCTTGTCGGCGGCATCCTGATCGGCCTTTCGGCCGTCCTGCTGATGGCCTTCCACGGCCGCATCGCCGGCATGACCGCCATTCTCGGCGGCATCATCCCGCCCGTTCCCGTCGATTGGGCTTGGCGCGCCGCCTTCCTGGCGGGCGCCGTCATCGGGCCGCTCGCCTATGTCGCGACCGGCAACACGATCGAGTTCTCCGTGCCCGTCTCCATGCCGATGCTCGCCATCGGCGGGCTGATCGTCGGCATCGGCGTGACCTACGGCTCGGGCTGCACCAGCGGCCACGGCGTCTGCGGCATGGCGCGTCTCTCGCCGCGCTCGATCGTCGCGACGCTCGTCTTCATGGCGTTCTCGATCGCCACCGTCTTCGTCATTCGTCACGTGATCGGGGCCTGACCGCGATGAACAAGATTATCTCCGCCTTCCTGATCGGCGCCCTCTTCGGCATCGGCATCGCCATTTCCGGCATGGCCAATCCCGCCAAGGTGCTGAATTTCTTCGATATCGCCGGAACCTGGGATCCGAGCCTGCTGTTCGTCATGGGCGGTGCGCTGGTGACCGCGGCGATCGGCTACCGCGTCGTCTTCGGCGCGCGCCCGAAGCCGCTCTTCGAGAACAGCTATGCGCTGCCGACCTCGCGGCGCATCGACGCCGAACTGGTCGGCGGCTCGGCCGTTTTCGGCATCGGCTGGGGCATTTCGGGCTTCTGCCCCGGCGGGGCCATCCCCGCCCTCGGTCTCGGCTACGCGGAGACCTTCATCTTTATCGCCGCCATGATGGCCGGCATCGTCGTGGCGCGGGCCCTCAAGGCGCGCACCGCGCAGGCCGCGCCGGCCTGAAAGCACCTGTGAGACAAGGAGACAAACCGATGACTGCTCCCCTGCCCTTCACACCCGACACGTCGGTCAAGCCGGACGTCACGGCCTTCTTCGACCAGGCCACCAACACGGTGTCCTACGTCGTCAAGGATCCGGCCTCCAACGCCTGCGCCATCATCGATTCGGTCATGGACATCGACTATGCAGCGGGCCGCATCACCTATGACCACGCCGACCAGATCATCGCCCATGTCCAGAAGAACGGACTGAAGGTCGAGTGGATCATCGAGACCCACGTCCATGCCGACCACCTCTCGGCCGCGCCCTACATCCAGCAGAAGCTCGGCGGCAAGCTCGGCATCGGCGAGAACATCACCGTCGTTCAGGACACGTTCGGCAAGATCTTCAACGAAGGCACAGAATTCCAGCGCGACGGCTCGCAGTTCGACCGGCTGTTCAAGGACGGCGACAGCTACGAGATCGGCAACATGACGGCCTACGCCATGCACACGCCTGGCCATACGCCGGCCTGCATGACGCATGTGATCGGCGATGCCGCCTTCGTCGGCGACACGCTGTTCATGCCCGACGGCGGTTCCGCGCGCGCCGACTTCCCGGGCGGCGACGCCCGCGAACTCTATCGGTCGATCAAGCGCGTGCTGTCCCTTCCGCCGCAGACCCGGCTGTTCATCTGCCACGACTACGGCCCGAACGGCCGCGACATCAAGTGGGAGACCACCGTCGCGGAGGAGCGCGCGCACAACATCCACGTCCGCGACGGCATCGCCGAGGACGAGTTCGTCAGGATGCGCGAGGAACGCGACGCCACCCTCGCGATGCCGAAGCTCATCATCCCGTCCCTGCAGGTCAACATGCGCGCCGGCCGCTTGCCGCCCCGCGACGAAAGCGGCAAAACCTTCCTGAAGGTGCCGGTCAACGGCCTCTGAGACACCGACATCGCACCGCAGGCGACCCTCGCCTCCGGTGCACCGTTGCAAGGAAACGAGTGAATGGAAATCCGCAGGATCAACGACGACATCGCGGTCGCGCCGCAGATCATGGCCGAGCACGTGCAGGCGATCGCCAAGGCCGGCTTCAAGAGCATCGTCTGCAACCGGCCCGATACCGAAGACGGCGCTGTGCCGCATGATCGGGTCGAGCAGGCGGCGAAAGCCGCCGGCCTCGAGTTCCGGTTCATACCCGTCGTCTCCGGCGCGATCACCGAGGACAACGTCCGCGACATGGCCGCCGCGCTGAAGGCATTGCCGACCCCGGTTCTGGCCTATTGCCGCACCGGCGGACGCTGCATGAACCTCTACGGTCTCGTCCAGCAGATCAACGGCTGAGGGCTGGCGGCGAAAGCCGCGGTTCTCGAAACATGAACGCCGACGACCCGGCGTGTGCCCCTCGGGGCACGCGACGGGAATCTCGTGCATGAAAGCAGGGAAAACCGATGACGACCGTCAAGACCGGGACGCAGGGCTGGAGGCGCTACTTCCCTATCCTGACCTGGGGCCGGACCTACGACCGCGACGCGCTGACCAATGATCTGGTCGCCGCCGTCATCGTCACCATCATGCTGATCCCGCAGTCGCTTGCCTATGCGCTGCTGGCCGGCCTGCCAGCGGAGATGGGCCTCTATGCCTCGATCCTGCCGCTGATCGCCTATGCGATCTTCGGCACCAGCCGCGCACTCGCGGTCGGCCCGGTCGCCGTCATTTCGCTGATGACGGCCGCGGCCGTCGGCTCGGTCGCGGCGCAGGGCACGGCGGGCTACATCGTGGCCGCCATCACCCTCGCCTTCCTGTCGGGCCTGTTCCTCATCCTGATGGGCGTCTTCCGGCTTGGCTTCCTCGCCAACCTGCTGTCGCACCCGATCGTCTCCGGGTTCATCACCGCATCGGGCCTGATCATCGCGGCGAGCCAGATCAAGCACATCCTCGGCATCCAGGCCGACGGCCACAACCTGCTCGAACTTGTCCTGTCGATCGGCTCCGGCCTCGCCGACACCAACCCGATCACGCTGGCCATCGGCGTTGCCTCGACCGCCTTCCTGTTCTGGGTCCGCAAGGGCCTGAAGCCGCTGCTGATCGGCTTCGGACTGCAGCCGAGGGCGGCCGACATCCTCGCCAAGGCGGGACCGGTGGCGGCCGTCGCCGCGACGACGCTGGTTGCCTGGGCTTTCGATCTGGGCGCGGCGGGCGTGAAGCTCGTCGGCTCCGTCCCGCAGGGCTTGCCTCCTCTCACATTGCCGTCCTTCGCACCGGACCTCGTGCTTGCCCTGATCGGCCCGGCCGCACTGATCTCTCTCATCGGCTTCGTGGAATCGGTTTCGGTCGCGCAGACGCTGGCCGCTCGCAAGCGCCAACGCATCGATCCCGACCAGGAACTGATAGGCCTTGGCGCATCGAACGTCGCCGCCGCCTTCACGGGCGGCTATCCGGTGACCGGCGGTTTCGCTCGCTCGGTGGTCAACTTCGACGCCGGGGCGGAGACTCCGGCGGCCGGCGCGTACACCGCGGTCGGCCTCGCTGTCGCGACGCTCCTGCTGACGCCGTTGCTCGCCTTCCTGCCGCAGGCGACGCTGGCGGCCACCATCATCGTGGCCGTGCTGTCGCTGATCGACTTCTCCATCCTGCGCAAGACGTGGGTCTACTCGAAGGCCGACTTCATCGCGGTCGCCGCCACGATTCTCGCGACGCTGACGCTCGGAGTCGAGATCGGCGTCTCGGCCGGCGTGGCGTTGTCGATCCTGATCCATCTCTACCGGACCTCGAAGCCCCACATGGCGATCGTCGGCCGGGTGCCGGGCACCGAGCACTATCGGAACGTCAAGCGCCATGCGGTCATTACGCATCCGGGCATCGTCTCGCTGCGCGTCGACGAAAGCCTCTATTTCGCCAATTCGCGCTACCTCGAGGACTACGTCTACGATCTCGTCGCCACGCACCCCGACATCCGACACGTCGTGCTCGCCTGCCCCGCGGTCAACCTGATCGACATGAGCGCGCTGGAATCGCTGGAGGCGATCGACCATCGCCTCTCGGACATGGGCGTGAAGCTGCACCTGTCGGAGGTCAAGGGACCGGTGATGGACGCCCTCAAGCGCACCGACTTCCTGACGCACCTCTCCGGACAGGTGTTCCTGTCGCACCACATGGCGATTTGCGCCCTGGCCAGGACGGATCCGGGCGAGGAAACGCCGCTCGCCGCGCAATAGCGCAAGGCAGCGCCTTCTTCGGAAGGTCCAGCGCTTCATTGCCATGAAGATAGCCGCGCTCCTTTCGGAACGCGGCCGAAATTCGTTCCGGTCGCCGCTCCCGCGCGGCGATGTCGGTCAGGCTAGTAGAGCCATCTCAGCATGAACAGCGAGATCGACGGGAACAGCACGAGGATCGCGGTGCGGGTCAGGTCGGTGATGACGAAGGGCGTCACGCCGCGATAGGTCGCCGAGATCGGCGTGTCCTTGGCCATCGAATTGATGACGAAGAGGTTCATGCCCACCGGTGGCGTTATCAACCCCACCTCCACGACGATCAGCACGATGATGCCGAACCAGATCGCGAACTCTTCCGGTCCGAGGCCGTAGTCGAGCGCCGAGACGATGGGGAAGAAGATCGGGATCGTCAGCAGGATCATCGACAGCGAGTCCATCACGCAGCCGAGAACGAGGTAGAGGAACAGGATCGTCACCAGGACGGCCCACGGATTGAAGCCGGACTCGACGATGATGGCTGCGATCTGCTGCGGCACCTGCGACAATGCGAGGAAGCCGTTGTAGATCGACGCGCCGAACACGATGAAGAAGATCATCGCGGTTGCCACGGCCGTCGCCAGCACCGAGTCGACGAAGGTCTTGCGGGTCAGGCCGCCATTGAACAGCGCGATCAGGCCGGTGCCGGCCGCGCCGATCGCCGCGGCCTCGGTCGGCGTGAACCAGCCGAAATAGATGCCCCCGACGACGAGGAAGAAGACCAGCAGGACCGGCCAGACGTCGAACATCGCCTTGAAGCGTTCGCGATAGGGCTGGCGCGGGCTGTCGCCGGCGGATTCCGGATAAAGCCGCACATAGATCGAGATCGCGATCATGTAGCCGATCGCCGCCAGGATGCCCGGCACGAAGGCGGCCAGGAACAGCTTGGCGATGTTCTGTTCGGCGAGGATGGCATAGATCACCAGCACGATCGACGGCGGGATCAGGATGCCCAGCGTGCCGCCGGCCGCCAGCGCGCCGGTGGCCAGCGCGCCCGAGTAGCCGTAGCGCCGCAGTTCCGGCAACGCGACCTGCGCCATCGTCGCCGCGGTGGCGAGCGAGGACCCGCAGATCGCGCCGAAGCCGGCGCAGGCGCCGATCGCCGCCATGGCGACGCCGCCCTTGCGATGACCGAGCCACGAGTTCGCCGCCTTGAACAGCGATTGCGACATGCCGCCGAGGCCCGCGAACTGCCCCATCAGCAGGAACAGCGGAATGATGGACAGCGAATGGCTGGAAAAGGTCGAGTAGGTCTCGGCCTTCAGCTTCGCCAGGATCGGGTTCCATGTGCCGGTGACGAGCCATGTCCCGACCATGCCGCAGAGCAGCATGGCAAGCCCGATCGGAAGTCGGAAGAAAATGAGGATCAGAAGGACCGGAAAGGACCAGATGCCGATTTCGAGATTGCTCAATGCATTCCCCCATGCGTCGGCGCGAAACTGGACCGGCCCGAATAGACTTCCCGCGCACGCACGCCGATCATGTAGAACGAGACCAGAACGCAGACGGCGGCGCCGACCATGGCCGAGGCGAATCCCCACCAGACCGGATACTGCAGGATGAAGGTCGTCTCGCCGTAGCGGACCTTGTCCATCATCCCGACCCAGAGCCGCCAGGCCAGCACGACGAAGACGATGGTCATCAGCGTCTCGGCCAGAAGATCGATCCAGCGGTTGGCGGCCGCCGGCAGGTAGTTGGTGAAGAGGTCGACCGTCGCGTGGCCGCGGTTGAGCTGGCACCAGGGCAGGAACGCAAACACCGCGAACGCGGCGCCCGCCTCGACCAATTCGAAATCGCCGGGGACGGCCCCGACCTTGAAGGTCCATCCGAAGAGCTTGAGCTCCTGCCCGACCAGCCACTGAAGCCACAGCTGGATGCTGTCGAAGAACGGCAGTTGATGGAGGATCGACCCCGGAAAGATGAACGCGAGCGTGACGAGCGCACGGCCGGTAATGCTGATCACGGTCATG
Source organism: Mesorhizobium sp. (assembly GCA_046292285.1). GTDB lineage: Bacteria > Pseudomonadota > Alphaproteobacteria > Rhizobiales > Rhizobiaceae > Aquibium. The sequence continues at coordinate 84,002 of JBKBRJ010000005.1, forward strand.
ATGGTGATCAGCCCAAGGACGATCCCTCCCAGGATCGCCATCACGCGCGCCAGCGCATGAATGAACCTCGAAACGGCCACGTGGCACCTCCCACCCGCATCGGCCGACCAGCGATGCGGTCGGCTACACCCGGACGAATCCTCGATCCGGCCTATCTGTTATGGCGAATAACAATCAGGTCCTGCTTTTGCTAGATGCCACGGCGACGTTTGTCGTGCAACGATGATCGGTCGCAACAATGCAAAAACCCGGCGCCGACGTGGACGAGTCCACCCTCGCCCGCAGTCGCGCAACGGGGCGGACAGGAATGTCCGCCCCGTCGGCTGAACGAGTCCGTCCGGCGACTACTGCGCCTTGGTGTACTTGTCGATCAGCGCACGCGCCTCGTCGATCAGCGCCTGGCCGTCGACGCCCTTGGCCTTCACCTCCTCGACCCACTTGGCGTAGACCGGCTGGGCAGCCTCCTGCCAGCGCGCGACCTCCGCCGCGTCCAGGGTGATGATGTTGTTCTTGCGGTCGACGGCGATCTGGCGCGAGGGGCCGTCGGCGCCGGCCTGCGTGCTGCCCGCGAAGGCCGAGAATTCCTGGCCGGAATTGTCGTCGATCACCTTCTTCAGGTCGTCGGGAAGGCTCGCGTAGCGATCCTTGTTCATCGCCAGCACGAAAGCGGTCGTGTAGAGCGCATGGTCGCCGCCGAACTCGGTGTGGTTGTTGACCAGTTCCGGCACCTTCAGCGCGGTCGTCACCTCCCACGGGATAACGGCGCCGTCGATGACGCCCTTCGACAGGGCCTCGGTCACGGCCGGAACCGGCAGACCGACCGCCGTGGCGCCAAGCTCGCCGAGCAGGCCGGTGATGATGCGGGTAGGCGCGCGCAGCTTGAGACCCTTCATGTCGTCGAGGGTGTTGACCGGCACCTTGGAGTGGATCACGCCCGGTCCGTGCACCCAGGTGCCGACGATGTGGACGTCCTTGAAATCGGTGTCCTTCATCTCTTTCTCGAAGAGATCCCAATAGGCGCGCGACGTCGCGTCCGCATTGGTCATCATGAAGGGCAGCTCGAACACCTCGACGCGCGGGAAGCGGCCCGGCGTGTAGCCGACGACCGTCCAGACGACGTCCACGGTGCCGTCGATCGCCTGGTCGATGAGCTGCGGCGGCGTGCCGCCGAGTTGCATCGACGGGTAGCGCTCGACCTTGATGCGGCCGCCGGAATCGGCTTCGACCTTGTCGGCCCACACGTCCAGGACGAGCTTCGGCACGTTGGCCTGCGCGGGCAGGAACTGGTGCAGCTTGAGGGTGACTTCCTGAGCGTAGCTCGCCCCGGTGGCGACCCAGGACGCCGCGGCGACCGCGCTGGCAAGCGCCAGCGACTTCCAAGTGAATGTCTTCAATTCTTCCTCCCATTGCGGAACGAACTCGCTGATGCGAGCATCGGCCATAACCGGCAAGCGGTCCAGCCCAGCTTATCCGAAAACGGGTAACAATAAAGCGCCGGAAATCAAAATGTTCGTAACATTTTCAGATGGCGCCGATGGCCGCATCGCGGGATTGGCGTCGGCGGATCAAACCGGCAGGCCGCCGCCCTCCTTCAGCGTTTCCAGCACGATCGCCGTCTTGACGTGCTGGACGGATTCATGCGGCAAAAGCACGCCGTTGACGAACTCCGACAGCGATTTCAGGTCGGGCGTTACCACCTTGAGCACGTAATCCATTTCCCCGGTGAGGGCATGCGCCTCCTGCACCTCCGGCAGCCGCGAGAGCAGATCGGCGAAGCGCCGCGCATTGTCGCGGTTGTGGGTGGCGAGCGTGACCGAGATGATGTTGACCAGCGGGAAACCCATCCTGTCGCGATCGAGCACGGCTCGGTAGCCGCGGATGTAGCCCTCTTCCTCCAGCCGTTGGCGCCGGCGCGAACATTGCGATGCGGACAGGTTCACGCGTTCGCCGAGTTCGGCATTCGTCAACCGCGCATCCTGTTGCAGCAATGCCGCGATCTTGCGGTCATATCCATCGAGCGCGTTCATCTTGTGCAGTCTATCCAGTTTATGTGCACGCTTCATGCGCCAATGGAGCATCGACGGGCCCACTTTGCAACCCTCGTGCATCACGTTCGGTCTATCCTTGCGCAAACGTCGGCATCCGGCCGAGCCGAAACCCCGCCTAGGAGGATGAGAATGGGTCCTTTCCCGCACGATGCCCCGCCCGCCACGATCACGGATAAGAATCCGGCCGGAACGGACGGCTTCGAATTCGTCGAGTTCGCCCATCCGGAGCCGGCCAAGCTTGCCGAGCTTTTCCAGCGGATGGGCTACGTCGCGGTCGCGAAGCACCGGACGAAGGACGTGACCGTCTGGCGCCAGGGCGACGTCAACTACATCGTCAACGCCGAGCCGGGCTCGCACGCGATGCGCTTCGTCGAGGAACACGGCCCCTGCGCGCCCTCGATGGCATGGCGGGTGGTGGACGCCCGCAAGGCCTTCGATCACGCCGTCTCGAAGGGCGCCACGCCCTACACGGGCGCCGACAAGGCGCTCGACGTGCCCGCCATCGTCGGCATCGGCGGATCGCTGCTCTATTTCGTCGACAAGTATGGCTCGAAGGGCTCGGCCTACGATGCCGAGTTCGAGTGGCTGGGCGAGCGCGACCCGAAGCCTGAGGGCGTCGGCTTCTATTACCTCGACCACCTGACCCACAACGTCTACCGCGGCAACATGGATAAGTGGTGGGACTTCTACCGCGAACTCTTCGGCTTCACCCAGATCCACTATTTCGACATCGACGGCCGCATCACCGGCCTCGTCAGCCGCGCCATCACCTCGCCCTGCGGCAAGATCCGCATTCCGCTCAACGAGTCGAAGGACGATACCAGCCAGATCGAGGAGTATTTGAAGAAATACCGGGGCGAAGGCATCCAGCACATCGCGGTCGGAACGGACGCGATCTACGACGCCACCGACCGGCTGGCCGCCAACGGGTTGAAGTTCATGCCCGGTCCGCCCGACACCTATTACGAACTCTCGAAGGATCGCGTGCAGGGGCATGACGAGCCGATCGACCGGATGAAGAAGCACGGCATCCTGATCGACGGCGAAGGCGTCGTGAACGGCGGCATGACGAAGATCCTGCTGCAGATCTTCTCCAAGACCGTGATCGGGCCGATCTTCTTCGAGTTCATCCAGAGGAAGGGCGACGAGGGGTTCGGCGAGGGCAATTTCCGCGCCCTGTTCGAATCGATCGAGGAAGACCAGATTCGCCGCGGCATCATCAGCGCCGAAGCCGCCGAGTAGCGCGCCACGGGGGAACGGACTTGGCCGGCGCGGAGGAACGCCGGCCCCGTTTCCGTTCGAGGAGGTCGTGCCCGGCTACTCCGCCAGCCCGGCCGCCTTGCGCAGCGCCTCGTTCATGCGGCTCTGCCAGCCTGGCCCGTCGGCCCGGAACCGCTCGACGACATCGGTGTCGATCCGCAGCGTCACCTGCTTCTTGGGGTTCGACACAGGAGGCCGTCCGCGCCGGATGCTGGCGGCGAGTTCCGGGAACACCTCCGCGAACGGCCGCGCCTGCCGGAATTCCTCTTCCGTCCATTCGGGGTTGTCGGAAACAGCGTCCCAGTCCTCGCGGCTGTAGCCGCGTCCAGGCTTGAATTCCGCTTGAAGCTTACGTCCTGTCATCGATCGATGCCTCTTTCCTGTTTGCCGGCCGCATGCTGATGACCGACAGGGCTTCCGCGCCAAGCGGTCGGAACACGACGGCGACAAGTGAAGCGCCAAGTAAGCCGATGGCGAGATAGCGCTCGCCTTTGGCCGGACGGATCATCGCCCGCGAGAAGAATTCTTCGGTCAAGGCCGCGAAGTCGAAGCCGTGCTTGTCGAGGTTCGCGAGCCGTTTCGGCTCGTCCCAGAGGATCCGCATTTTACGTACCTACATAAAATAACTCGCCTCGCCGTGTCCCGCAAGTCCGAGCGGCTCAAACGTCGCGCTCGATCATCCCCAACCGGGCCATCTCGTCGCGCCGGACCGGTCGGTCGAAATCGAGCAGGAACTCGTCGAGTTGCGGTGGCTTCACCGACGTGCCGGACAGCATCGCGTGCACCTGGCCGCGATGGTGGATGTCGTGCAGGAAGAGATGCGCGAGGAGGTCGCCGACCCGCTCGGGAAAGACGCCCGCCGCGCCGCGATCCGTCGGCACCCGGCGCTCCATGTCGCCTTCGGACAGTCCGTCGCAGAAGGCGATCAGCCGTTCATCCCACGCCCGCTGCGCGGCTTCGAGCGTGGATGCCCGCGCATGAGGAATGAAGTCGTGGAACGCCGCCGGTCCCTGCCCACCCTCCTCCAGCGCGTCGAGATAGTAGAGATCGACCGCCAGCACGTGGTTGAGCGTCTCGGCGATGGAGGGGAAGAAGCTCGTCCGCCTGGCCTCGAACTCTCCGGGCCGCAGGGCGAGCACGGCGCGGTAGAGCCGATCGTTGGACCATCGGTTGTTGCGCGCCATGCGGCGCATGTGGGCGGCGAGCGACACGGCTCAGGTCGGCGTCGCGATCAGGACGAGCCCGCCGAACAGCACGAGGCCCGCCAGGATGAGGCCGAGCAGAAGCAGCATGCGGCGGCGCAGCGCCTGGGTCTCGTCATCGCGCGAGACGCGCCAGTTCGTCACCGTGAAGGGAAGCGCCGCATACATCGGCAGCCCCGTCCGGTTGCGCAGGCGCTCGGAACGCCGCTCGATCTTGTAACTCAACCGGATCACCTGGATCAGGATGGCGAGCATCCCCACCGCCCAGACCCCCGATACGATGTAGAACCACACACCGATTTCCATCGCCGTCGCCTCCCGTGCCGCGCATCACCTTAGCGGCGAAAGCGGCTCGGGCAAGGCGGCGCGGATGTCAGTGCTCGTACTTCTCGACGGTCTGTTCGATCGCGCCGAAGATCGAATGGCCGGACGCGTCCTTCATCTCGATCCGCACGGTGTCGCCGAACCGCATGAACGGCGTCACCGGCTTGCCCGTCTCGATGGTTTCGATCGTGCGGATTTCCGCGATGCAGGAATAGCCGGCGCCGCCCTGCGCGACCGGCTTGCCCGGTCCGCCGTCGAGCTTGTTCGACACCGTGCCCGATCCGATGATGGCGCCGGCCCCGAGCGGCCGCGTCTTGGCGGCGTGGGCAACCAGCGTCGGGAAGTCGAAGGTCATGTCGACGCCGGCGTTGGCGCGGCCGAAGGGCTTGCCGTTGAGATCGACGATGAGCGGCAGGTGCACCTTGCCGCCGTCCCAGGCTTCGCCCAGTTCGGCCGGCGTGACGGCGACCGGCGAGAACGCGGAGGACGGCTTGGATTGGAAAAAGCCGAAGCCCTTGGCCAGTTCGGCCGGGATCAGGCCGCGCAGCGACACGTCGTTGACCAGCATGACCAGCCGGATGGCCGCTGCGGCCTCCTCGCGGCTCGCGCCCATCGGCACGTCGCCGACCACGACGGCCACCTCGCCTTCCATGTCGATTCCAAAGGCCTCGTCCGCCAATCGGATCGGATCGCGCGGGGCGAGGAAGGAATCGGAGCCGCCCTGGTACATCAGCGGATCGGTCCAGAACGTCTCCGGCATTTCGGCATTGCGCGCCTTGCGCACCAGTTCGACATGGTTCACGTAGGCAGAGCCATCCGCCCACTGGTAGGCGCGCGGCAGCGGCGACAGCGCGTCATGCTCGTGGAAGCGCTCGACCGGAACCGAGCCGTGCTCAAGGCTCTCCGACAGGGCCTCCAAATGGGGCGCGATCCGGGACCAGTCGTCGAGTGCCGCCTGAAGCGTCGGCACCAGGAACGACGCGTCCGTGCAGCGGGTCAAATCCTTCGACACGATGACCAACCGTCCGTCGCGCCTGCCGTTTTTCAATGTGGCGAGTTTCACCTGGGTCGCTCCCTCGATCGCTTTGCTGCCGGGCGGTTTGACCCGCCGCCGATTTCGTTGCATCCGTAACCGTCGACTTTGTAACCATCAACGCCCGAATGGAACATCAGATGGAGCATGGCGCCGACGAGGCGGCAAGTCTGGACCTCGACAAATTCCTTCCCTACCGCCTCAACCGGCTTGCGGAGGCGGTCAGCCGGGACTTCCAGACGATCTACCGGACCCGCTACGGCCTCACGCGGCCGGAATGGCGGCTGCTCGCCTCGCTCGGCCAGCACGGCACGATGACGGCCACCGAAATCGGCCGAGACTCGGCCATGCACAAGACCAAGGTCAGCCGGGCGGTCTCCGCGCTCGAGGAGCGCCGCTGGCTGAAGCGCGAGACCGATCTCGAGGATCGCCGCGTCGAGCGTCTGGCGCTCACGCCCGCCGGTGCGAAGGCCTATGCCGAACTCGTGCCGCTCGCCCGCCGCTTCGAGGCGGACCTGCTGCGGTTGCTGGAACCGGCCGAACGCGAGGCGCTGTCGATCGGCCTCGCCGCGATCGAACGGCGGTTCGGCGGCTTGTGATCGCCTGTTGCGAGTTTGACGCAGCCAGGCCCCAAGCCTATCTTTCCATCATGCGCGAAGTCCGGACCTCCGAACTGCAATCACAGTTGGTCGATCTGCTCGACGATGTCGAGCAGGGGGAGACGATCGTGATTACCCGCGATGGACGACCAGTGGCGAGGCTGGTGCCGGAGATGCGGACACTGGAAACCGACCGGACGGACGGGCGGAAAGCCGTCGACGATCTGCGTGCGTGGCGCAAATCGTTGCCGCAATCAATACTGACGATAGAGGACATTCTCTCTGCCCGAGACGAAGGCAGGCGATAGGTGCCCATCGTGGTCGACAGTTCGGTGGCGGCATGCTGGGCCCTGCCGGACGAGTTTTCCGAACTGGCGAATGCTGTTCTGAGATTGGTTGCAGAAGAAGAAATGCTCGTTCCAACCCTGTTTTGGCACGAGTTGCGCAATATCCTGATTGTCAATGAACGTCGGGGCCGTCTTGACTCGCGGCAGTCATCGATCGCCGTCGAACTAATCGGCAGGCTGCGCCAGACAATCGATCCGGACGAGGATGGCGATGCGGTCATGGCCCTGGCTCGCAGGCACGGGCTGACCGCCTACGACGCCGCGTACCTCGAACTCGCGACACGCCTGCGGCTTCCCCTCGCCACGCTCGACACCCGCCTTGCAGCCGCCGCGGCGATGGAAGGCTGCGCCTTCATGGCGTGATCGTCACCAGTCCAGCACGACCTTTCCCGAATTTCCGCTCTTCATCGCCTCGAACCCCTCGATATAGTTCTCGACGCCGAGTCGGTGCGTGATCAGCCCGGACACGTCGAGCGGCCCCTGCACCAGCGCGATCATCTTGTACCAGGTCTCGAACATCTCGCGGCCGTAGATGCCCTTCAGCGTCAGCATCTTGAAGATGACCTTGTTCCAGTCGATCTCGAAGCCGGTCGGCGCGATGCCGAGGATGGCGATCTTGCCGCCATTGTTCATCGCGTCGATCATGTCCCGGAAGGCGACCGCCGACCCCGACATCTCGAGACCCACGTCGAAGCCCTCGCGCATGCCTTCCTGCCGCATCACGTCCGGAAGCTTTTCGGACGCGGCGTCGACGACGTGATGGATGCCGAGCTTTCGGGCAAGGGCGAGCCTCGTCGGATTGATGTCGGTGATGACCACCTTGCGAGCCCCGACCGCCTGCGCCACCAGCGCGCCCATGATGCCGATCGGCCCCGCGCCGGTCACCAGCACGTCCTCGCCGACGAGATCGAAGGACAGCGCGGTATGCACGGCATTGCCGAGCGGATCGAAAATCGCGGCGATCTCGTCCGGCACGTCGTCGGGAATCGGCACGACATTGTGCTGCGGCAGGCAGAGATACTCGGCGAACGCGCCCGGCCGGTTGACCCCGACGCCGAGCGTGTTGCGGCAGAGATGCCCCCGCCCCGCCCGGCAATTGCGGCACTGGCCGCAAACGATGTGCCCCTCGCCCGACACCCGCTGCCCGACATGGTAGCCGGTCACCGCCGAGCCGAAATCGGCCACCGTGCCGACGAACTCGTGCCCCGTCACCAGCGGCACCGGAACGGTCGCGCGCGCCCACTGGTCCCATTTGTAGATGTGGACGTCGGTGCCGCAGATCGCGGTCTTGCGGATCCTGATCAGGACGTCGTTCGGCCCGATCTCGGGGATCGGCACGTTCTCCATCCAGATGCCCGGTTCGGCTCTGGCCTTCACGAGGGCGCGCATCATGTTGGACATATCAGGAAACCACCCCCAACTCCCTACCAACTTCCTCGAACGCCGCCACCGCCCGGTCGATATCGTCGAAGCTGTGCGCGGCCGACATCTGCGTCCGAATTCGCGCCTGGCCCTTCGGCACGACCGGAAACGAGAAGCCGACGACGTAGATGCCGCGGTCGAGCATCATGTCGGCCATCCGGCCAGCCAGCGAGGCGTCGCCGATCATGACCGGGATGATAGGATGGTCGGCGCCGGCCAGCCGGAAGCCGAGCTTCGTCATCGAGGCGCTGAAGCGCTCGGCGTTGGCGCGCAGCTTCGCCCGCAACTCGTCCCCCTGCTCGACGATGTCGAACACCTTCAGCGAGGCTGCCGCGATCGCCGGCATCAGCGTGTTGGAAAAAAGATAGGGCCGCGAACGCTGGCGCAGCCAGTCGACGACCTCGCGCCTGGCCGCCGTATAGCCTCCCGACGCGCCGCCCAGCGCCTTGCCGAGCGTTCCGGTGATGATGTCGACGCGCCCCTCGACCCCGCAATGCTCGGCCGAGCCGCGTCCGTGCGCGCCGACGAAGCCGACCGCGTGGCTGTCGTCGACCATCACCATCGCGCCGTATCTCTCGGCAAGGTCGCAGACGCCCGCCAGGTTGGCGATGATGCCATCCATCGAAAATACGCCGTCGGTGGCGATCAGCTTGAAGCGGCAGCCTTCGGCCTTCTTCAGCTCCTCCTCCAGCGCCGCCATGTCGTTGTTCGCATAGCGGAAGCGCCGCGCCTTCGAGAGCCGCACGCCGTCGATGATCGAGGCGTGGTTCAGCGCATCGGAGATGACGGCGTCCTCTTCGCCCAGCAACGTCTCGAACAGGCCGCCATTGGCGTCGAAGCACGAGCCGTAGAGGATCGAGTCCTCCATGCCGAGAAAGCCGGCGATCCGCGCCTCGAGCTGCTTGTGCTCCTCCTGCGTGCCGCAGATGAAGCGCACCGACGCCATGCCATAGCCGTAGCGGTCGAGCCCCGCCTTCGCCGCCTCGCGCAATTCCTGCGAATCGGCGAGGCCGAGATAGTTGTTGGCGCAGAAATTGAGTACGCGCGCGCCGCCCGCGACCTCGATCTCGGCCGACTGCATCGACGTGATGACGCGCTCGGACTTGTAGAGCCCGGCGGTCTTCAATCCGTCGAGTTCGGCGCGGAGATGGGAAAGGAAAGCCTGGCTCATGATGCATCCCGCCTTTGCGGCGGAAGTCTATCGCGACCGCGCGTCCGCGATCTACCACAATTGCGACGCTTCCGGCGGGCCGGTCTGCGACCCGTCCGACGACGAAAGCCGGCGCTGGCCCAATTTCCGATCGCCGCTTGCGCTTGCGCGCACTCGACCGGCGCGGTTGAGTGGATTTCGTTTGCCGGCTCTGTTTTTCCCGCGTGATCCTTGTCCGCCTTCGCCCTGACGCTCGTCCTGTCGGCAGCCTTGCTGCATGCCTCCTGGAACGCCCTCGTGAAGGCTTCCGGCGACCGTGCTCTCGTGCTTGCCGCCGTCGCCTTCATGCACGCGGCCGGCGGCCTGCTCCTGATCGCGATCGGCGATCCGCCGTCCCGCGAAAGCTGGCCTGCGATCGGCATATCGACGCTGATCCACTATGCCTACTACGCCCTGCTCTTCCAGGCATACCGCCTGGGCGACCTGAGCCAAGTCTACCCGATCTCGAGGGGACTGGCGCCCGCGCTGGTCGCCATCGGCACCTTTCTCGTCATCGGCGAGAGCCTGACGCCGCTGGGCTGGGCCGGCGTGGCCACGGTGTCGCTGGGGATAGGATTGCTTGCGCTGCAGCGGGGCGCGGCCCATGCCGACCCCCGGGCGGTCGGCTTCGCCGTCGTTCTCGGCCTCAGCATCGGCGCCTACTCGGTCGCCGACGGCGTGGGCGTTCGGCTGTCGGGAAGCCCGCTCGGCTACATGGGCTGGCTGTTCCTGCTCGAGGCTCCGGTGGCGCTCGCCGTCTTGCTGCCGCGCCGGCGGCAACGCCTGGCGATCGACCTCAGGACCTTCGCCACCGGCATGGTCGGCGGAGCCCTGTCGGTCTCCGCCTATGGGGTGGTTCTCTATGCCAAGACCATCGCGCCGATCGCCGCCGTATCGGCCGTGCGCGAATCGAGCGTCATCATTGCCGCGCTCATCGGCGTGGCGCTGTTCGGCGAGCGACCGTGGCTGGGCCGCATCGTCTGCGCGGTCATCGTCGCAGCCGGCGTCATCTCCCTGGCGATCACCGGCTGACGGCGTCTGCTCGGTCCTCGGAAGGACGCCTGCAACGCCGAGATCCGGCCCGGCCGACGAAAGCATTCGTTTACCACTCACGGAACTTGCGGCCCTCTGCCCCCCGATTCGGCCATTCGATATCCACCGGTTAACCGGCGACGGCTAGCGTCAAGGTCCAGGGAAAAGCGCCAGGGCGGGGGGCCACGCGCGAGATGTTGAGACTGCCGGGCCTTGCGGCCGGCTTGCGAAAGCCGGTGAAACTGATCCAGAGGGCCTACGTCGTCGGCCTCGTCATCATTGGATCGATGGTGCTCGCGTCGTTCATCCTGCTCAACCACCTGATCGGCGCGCAGCAGCGCGAGGAGTATCTGGTTTCCATCGCGGAGAACCAGCGCGCCCTTTCGCAACGGATCGTGTTCCTCGCCAACGCCGTCGAAGTCTCACCCGCCGAGCGACAGCCAACCCTGGTCGCGTCGCTCAGGCAGGCAACCGAGGCATTCGAGCACAACTACGCCGAACTGCTCGCCGAGACCGGCGTCGTCTCCACCTCCCCGGCCCGGCTGGATCCCGAAACGGTCGAAAGCGTTCTGTACGCGCGGCCCTACCATCTCGAGTATTTCTCCGACGGGCTCGCCGCCAACAGCTGGCGGCTGATCTCCGCGCTGCAGACCGAAATCGCGCCGGGTTCGAGCGGGTTCGTCTATCGCGCCGGCAAGGAACGGGCGCAACTGGACGAGCGGCTGGCGACGGCGACGATGGACGGGTACTCGGCGTTGCGCGATCGCCTGTCGGGGTTGGCGCGGAAGCGCCTCGCAGGGCTGGTGCTGGTGCACCGGGCGCTGTTTGCCGGAACACTCTTCGTGCTGGCGTTCGTCGCGCTGTTCATCTTCCGCCCGATGGCGCTCCTGATCGGAAAGCGGACCGACCAGCTTGTCGAGGCGCGCAACACGATGGCCTACAATGCCGTCCATGACGGGCTGACCAGGCTCCACAATCGCGTCTTCCTGAACTTCCGCTTCGGCGTCTTCCTGGAAGAAGCGGCGGCGCGCGGAAACAGGCTGGCCGTCATCCAGTTCGACCTCGACCGCTTCAAGCAGGTCAACGACACGCTCGGCCACGCCGCCGGCGACCATGTCCTGGCGACGACGGCCGAACGCATGCGCAGCGCCGGACGGCCCGACAATATCTGCATCCGTCTCGGCGGAGACGAGTTCGTCGTCATCGTGCCGAACGCCGACGACAACGCGACCATTGCGGCGATGGTGGAGGAGATCCTGCAGATGATCAACCAGCCGATCATCTTCGAGGGCCAGACCATCCACGCCGGAGCCAGCGCCGGTATCGCTTTCTTTCCGGATGACGGACGGGAGCCCTCCGAACTGCTCAACCACGCCGACGTCGCGCTCTACGCGGCCAAGAAGGCCGGTGGCGGCGTATGTTCCTTCTTCACCGACGAACTGCGGCGCGAGCAGGATGAGCGTCGGGAAATCGAGCGCGAACTCGTCATGGCGATCGCGCGGCGCGACTTCACGGTGCGCTTCCAGCCGCAGGTTTCCCTCGGTGCCGGCGCGGTGACCGGTATCGAGGCGCTCGTCCGTTGGCAGCCACCGGGTCGCGATTACGTGCCGCCCTCGGTCTTCCTGCCCATCGCCGAGACATCCGGACTGATGCCCGCGATCGGCCGCATCATCTTCCGTGAAGCCATCGCCGCCGCGGCCCGCTGGCACCGGCGGGGCATCGAATTCGGACGTCTCGCCCTCAACGCCTCGAGCAGTGAGCTGGCGCAGCAGGACTTCGCCCAGTTCCTGTTCGATACGCTTGCCGAGATGGCGCTGCCGCCAGAGAAGCTCGCGCTCGAAATCGTGGAATCGGTGATACTCGACGACGAGAAGACCGGCATCGCGTCGACCCTGCGCACGATCCGCGCGGCCGGCATTCACCTCGAGCTCGACGATTTCGGGACCGGCTACGCCTCGCTCACCCATGTCGATCCGCGCCAGATCGACCGGATCAAGATCGACCGCCGCTTCGTCCAGAACATCCACGGCAACGACCAGAACGCCCACATCGTGCGCGCCGTGATCGACCTCGCCGATCGTCTCGGCATCGGCATCATCGCCGAGGGCGCCGAAACGGACGCGGAGCTGAAGGAACTCGCGTCGCTCGGCTGCGACGAGGTCCAGGGCTACGGGATCGCTTTCCCGATGCCCGAGGACGCGATGACCGTCTGGCTCGTCGCCGGCCCCGCGCTCCGCCGCCGCGACGCCGGAACGCCCCCGGCGACCAGCCGCGACGCGGCCTGATCAGGCCCTGAGCGTCAAGCGGATACCGTCGTAGATCGCCGCGTGGATGTTGCGCGAGGCGACAGCGTCGCCGATCCTGAAGAGCGTGAATCGACCGTCCGGATTGCGATCGGGAAAGATCGGTCCGCCCTTGACCAGCCGCTCGTAGTCGACCGCGCCGCGGTTCCGCGAGGCCGGTTTCAGGGTCCGGTAGAGATCGTCGTTCGGCGCCGTGCCGTGCTCGACCACCACCTGCTGCACGCGCCGCTCCGCGCGCCATCCCTTCTCGAAGTCCGATCCCAGAGCGGCGACCAGCATGTTGCCGTCGCGCCGGACCGCGACGAGCCGTGTATTGATGGTGACCTGCACGCCGTGCCGGTGGAATGCGGCCATGTAGGGCACGTGGTTCATGCCACCCATTTCCGGTGCGAAGAAGCGCTCCGGCGAGACGAGTTCGACCGTCGAGCCGGCGGCGGCGGCAAGTTCGGCGGCGGTCATGCCGGGGTGGCCGCCATTGTCGTCGTAGACGAGGATGCGCTCGGCCGGCGCCACCGCCCCCGCGATGATGTCCCAGCTCGAGGTGACGAGATCGCCGCCCTCCGCCAGGTCCGGCAGTTGCGGCAGTCCGCCCGTCGCCACGACGACGACGTCCGGCGCCAGCGCGAGCACGTCCCCGGCCTCCGCCCAGAGGTTGGTGCGGATTTCAACGCCGAGCCGTTCGAGTTCGGCGAGCCGCCAGTCGACGATGCCGATCAGTTCCCGGCGCCGCGGATTGAGCGCGGCGAGCCGGACCTGGCCGCCGGCCTGCGACGCCGCTTCGAGGACGGTCACGCGATGCCCGCGCTCGGCCGCCACCCGCGCGGCTTCGAGCCCCGCCGGCCCCGCGCCGACCACCACGACGCGCTTGCCCGCGTCGTCCGCCCGCGCGATCACGTGCGGGATGGTCGCCTCGCGTCCGGTCGCGGCATTGTGGATGCACAGCGCCTCGCCGCCCTCGTAGATCCGGTCGAGGCAATAGGTCGCGCCGACGCACGGCCGGATGCGGTGCTCCTCGCCCGCCACCACCTTGGCCACGATGTGCGGGTCGGCGATGTGGGCGCGCGTCATCCCCACCATGTCGAGCTTGCCCTCGGCGATCGCGTGCCTCGCGGTCGCGACGTCTGCGATGCGTGCGGCATGGAACACCGGAACCTTCGCCTGAGCGCGCACGTCGCCCGCAAAGTCGAGATGCGGCGACGAGCGCATGCCGGCGATCGGGATGACGTCGGTCAGCGCCGCGTCGGTCTCGATGTGGCCCCTGATGATGTTGAGGAAATCGACCTTGCCCGAGGCCGCGAGACGGCGGGCGATCTCCACGCCCTCGTCGCGCGAAAGGCCCTTGTCCCAGTCCTCGTCGGCGACCATCCGGATGCCGACGACGAAGTCCGGCCCAACCGATTCGCGAACGGCATCAAGAACCTGCATCGAAAACCGGATTCGGTTCTCGATCGAGCCGCCATAGGCGTCCTCGCGCCGGTTGGTGGCCGGCGACCAGAAGGCGTCCATCAGGTGGCCATAGGCCTCGAACTCGATTCCGTCGAGCCCGGCGGCCTGCATCCGCTGCGCCGCCGAGGCATAGTCGGCGACGATCCGCTCGATGTCCCAGTCCTCGGCTTCCTTCGGGAAGGCGCGGTGCGCCGGCTCGCGCACCGGCGAGGCCGAGAGCACCGGCAGCCAGTCGGCCTTGTTCCATCCCGTCCGGCGGCCGAGATGGGTCAGCTGGATCATCACCTTGCAATCATGCTCGTGGCAGGCGTCGGCGAGCTCGCGCAGCCACGGCACGATCTCGTCCCTGTAGGCCTGGAGATTGCCGAAGGCGGCGGGGCTGTCGCGCGAAACCAGCGCCGAGCCCGCCGTCATGGTCAGCGCCATGCCGCCCTTGGCCTTCTCGGCATGATAGAGCCGATAGCGCGCCTTGGGCATGCCGTCCTCGGAATAGGCCGGCTCGTGGCTCGTCGACATCACGCGGTTCTTCAGCGTGAGGTGCTTCAACTGATAGGGCTTGAGGAGCGGATCGTTGGAGGGAACGGCGGTCATTTCTGCCAGGTCAGGGTTTCATCGCGGTCTTGCCGGCATGGTACGAGGATCACGGGCGCCGTGCAGAACGCGGATGACGACGATTCCAGTAGCGCCTATGCGGTAGAATACCAGATAGGGGTAGGGGAACGTATTCCTTACCCGAACAATCGGGTGGCTGGTGGCGCGGCCAGTTTCGGGAAAGTCCGCCACATTGCGAAGAACCTGCGAAAGGCGCTCTTCGAAGCCGACGCGGGCAGACGGGGATTCGGCAGCCAGATGGTCATAAATCCTCACAACCTCGTTTCTCGCCGCCCTCGTGAATCTGACCTTCACAAGCGATACTTGGCGAAGAGGGCCGCCACCTCTTCATCCGTGGCGAACTCGCCCCGATCAGCCTGGGCTATTCCAATCTCGACCGCAGCCCGTTCCTCGTCCGAGAGCACATAGACGCCCTCGTCCGCGCCGTTGACCATTTCCATGATCGCGCGCGCGAGTTCGTCCTGCTCGGCGGGTTCGAGTTGGCGGGCCGCTTCGATGGCTATTTCGAGAAGTCGCGTCATGTCTATATCCTAGCATTTCGAGGCGCGGTCCGCCACGTGCCGGGCCTCGGCGCCCTTCGTCAGCCGCACGCCAGGTCGCTCAGCCGCCAGCCGCCCTGCAGCGACATGATGTCGGCAACGCGCCAGGCGCGGCCGGTGCGCTCCAGCGTCCATTCGAGCGTCCGCGTCTCCCCGAAATTGGAAAAGCGCGCCATCACGATCGCGCCGTCGCCCTGGACGGATTCCGACAGTTCGAGCGTGCGGGCGATCTCGTCGTCGTCCCAGTCCTGCCCGTCGACGACGATGGAGAATCCGATGCAGGCCTCCTGCTGCTCCTCCCACAGCCGGTCGTTGGCGTCGAGCAGCGCCCTGGCCGGATCGACGAACCGGTCGCGTTCGGCCGGTTCGAAGGCGGCATCGGGATTCTTGTAGAAGGACGCCACGGCATCGGCGGCGGGACCGGCCTGCGCGGACGCGACCGAGGCGAGGAGGACTGCGGCGGCAAGAGCAAACTTCATGTTGTGGTCCGTTCGAATGGAGACTCAGTACCAGGCATCTTCCATCGTCGCCTTCCGGCGCGCAATGAAGTCCCGCAGCGCCTCGTCGATCCCCTCGTCGAGCGGCGGCGCCTCGTAGTCGGCCAGCATCCGCTTCCACCTGGCGTTGGCGCGGCTCGCCGTATCGGTCGAACCCGCCGCCTCCCACTTCTCGAACGGCTCGTTGTCGGCGATCTCCGAATCCCAGAAGGCGGTTTCGTAGTTCGCCATGGTGTGGGCGCAGCCGAAGAAATGGCTCCCCGGCCCGACCTCGCGGAAGGCGTCGAGCGCCAGTTGGTTGTCGTCGACCACCACACCGTCGAGATAGCTGTGCAGGGCGCCGCAGAAATCCGCGTCCATCACGAACTTCTCGTAGGACATCGAGAGCAGCCCATCGAGGAAGCCGGCCGAGTGGAGGATGAAGTTCGCGCCGCAATGCACCGCCGCGAGCATCGACATCGTGCTCTCGTTCATCGCCTGGCCGTCCGGCAGCTTCGACGTGGTGAACGATCCGGAACAGCGCAGCGGCAGGTTCAGGCGGCGCGCGAGCTGGCCGATCACCATGGAGCCGATCGCCGGCTCCGGCGTGCCGAACGTCGGCGAGCCGGAGCGCAGCGACATCGACGACAGGAAATTGCCGAAAATCACCGGTGCGCCCGGCCGTTCGAGCTGCGTCAGCGCGCAGCCGGCCATGGTCTCGGCCAGCGACTGCGCGATCGCGCCGGCATTCGTCACCGGCCCCATCGCGCCTCCAAGGATGAACGGCACCACGACCGCCGCCTGGTTGGCGCGGGCATAGGCCCTGAGCGCCGTCGTCATCGTCGCGTCCCAGACCAGCGGCGAATTGACATTGACGTTGCCCAGGATGACACAGTTCTCGTCCACGAAGCGCTCGCCGAAGACGATGCGGGCCATGTCGATGGAATCCTCGGCCCGGCTCTCCGCCGTGACCGAGCCCATGAAGGGGCGATCGGAATAACGGACATGAGCATAGACCATGTCGAGATGGCGCTTGTTGACCGGCACGTCGACCGGTTCGCAGATCGTGCCGCCCGAGTGATGCAGCCAGGGGGAGGCCTGCGCCAGCTTGATGAAGTTCTCGAAGTCCTCGATCGTGCCGTAGCGCCGGCCCTTGTCGAGGTCCATCACGAAGGGCGAGCCGTAGGCCGGCGAGAACACCACCGACCTGCCGCCGATCTCCACCGATCTCGCCGGATTGCGCGCGTGCTGGGTGAAGCTCGACGGCGCGGTCCTGAGCACCTCGCGCAGCAGGCCCGGCTCGAACCGGACCAGCACGCCGTCGACCTTCGCGCCTGCCCGACGCCAATGGTCGAGCGCGATCGGATCGTCGCGGAACTCGATCCCGATCTCGGCGAGGATCCGGTCGGCGGCGGCTTCGATGCGGACGAGGTTTTCCTCCGACAGCACGTCGTAGGTCGGGATGTTGCGGACGATGTAGGGGCGCCCGAGCCCGCGCGAGCCGTGGCTGCGCTGTTCGCGCCGCGCCTGCCGTCCGCCGCGCTCGCGTCGGGTCGGGTTCTCCTCGGCCATGGACATCGTCGCGCCTCCCGGTATCGTCGATCGGAGCCTATTGCGCGGGGCAGGCGCTTCGATAGCCCGCGCAGCGCCGTTGCCCGGCCTGTTTGCGCCTCCCGCGCATCGGCACTCGTCGCACCGCCCGAATCCGGCTACAAGCGCGCCATGCCGATCCGCCAGCTGTCAGAGACCGTGATCAACCAGATCGCCGCGGGCGAGGTCATCGAGCGGCCCGCCAGCGTCGTGAAGGAACTGGTCGAGAACGCGCTCGACGCCGGCGCCTCGCGCATCGAGATAGCGACGGCGGGCGGCGGGTTGAACCTGATCCGGGTCGTCGACGACGGATCGGGGATTCCCGCCGCCGAACTGCCGCTCGCGGTGTCGCGCCACTGCACCTCCAAGCTCTCCGACGACATCCACGACATCCGCTCGCTCGGCTTCCGCGGCGAAGCCCTGCCCTCGATCGGCTCGGTTTCGCGGCTCGCCATCCGCTCGCGCACGGCCGATGCCGAGGAGGCGATGGAAATCGCCGTCGAAGGCGGCAAGGTGTCGGCGCTCAGGCCCGCCGCCGCCAACCGCGGCACGCAGGTCGAGGTGCGCGACCTGTTCTACGCCACGCCGGTACGGTTGAAGTTCATGAAGGGCGAACGCGCGGAATCCTCGGCCATCACCGACGTGGTCAAGCGCATCGCGGTCGCATTTCCCGCCGTGCGCTTCACGCTTTCGGGCTCCGACCGGACGCGGCTCGACCTGCCGGCCGAAACGGACGGCGAGGACGGCCGCCTGCGCCGGCTGGCGAAGGTGCTCGGCGACGAATTCCCGGAAAACGCGCTGTCGCTCGATGCGCTGCGCGAGGGCATCCATCTCGGCGGCCAGGTGTCGATTCCCTCCTTTACCCGCGCCAACGCGCTGATGCAGTTCGCCTATGTCAACGGCCGGCCTGTGCGCGACCGCCAGATCGCGGCCGCCATCCGCGCCGCCTATGCGGACGTCCTGCCGCGCGACCGCCATGCGGTCGCCGCCCTGTTCCTGACGCTCGATCCCGGCCTGGTCGACGTCAACGTTCATCCCGCCAAGGCCGATGTCCGTTTCCGCGATCCGGGGCTGGTGCGCGGGCTCATCATCGGCGCGATCCGACAGGCGCTGGCGGACGCAGGCATGCGGCCCGCGACCTCCGGCACGGCCGGCATGATGGCCGCGTTCCGCCCGGGCGGCGTTCCGTCACCGCATGCCGGGCCGGCCGGCGCGCATCGGTCCTACGACGTGGCAAGGCGCACCTGGCCCGCCGCCGGCTTCGCCCTCGACCGCTCGCCGAGCCGCCCCCTCGACGGTTTCGGCGAGGCCGCGCAGGCCGCCTTCGCGCATCAGCCGGGCGCCGACGCGCGCGCCGACGCCGAACCCGCGCCCGAGATGTTGCGCCATCCGCTCGGGGCCGCCCGCGCCCAGGTCCACGCCAACTACATCATCGCCCAGACGGAGGATTCGCTGGTCATCGTCGACCAGCACGCCGCCCACGAACGCCTGGTCTACGAGGCCTTGAAGCAGGCGATCCATTCCCGCCCCCTGCCCGCCCAGATGCTGCTTTTGCCGGAGATCGTCGATCTTCCCGAGGAGGACGCCGAACGGCTCGCGACCCATGCTGGAACGCTCGCCCGCTTCGGCCTCGGTCTGGAGCGGTTCGGCCCCGGCGCGGTCGCGGTTCGCGAGACGCCTGCGATGCTCGGCGAGACCGAGGTGCAGGGCCTCGTGCGCGACCTGGCCGACGAGATCGCCGACACTGATTCGGCCGACGGACTGAACCAGCGCCTCGACGCCATCGCCGCCACCATGGCCTGCCACGGCTCGGTGCGATCGGGACGACGATTGAGGCCCGAAGAGATGAATGCGCTGTTGCGCCAGATGGAGGCGACCCCCGGCTCCGGCACCTGCAACCACGGGCGTCCGACCTTCATCGAGCTCAAGCTTTCCGACATCGAGCGACTTTTCGGCCGCCGTTGAACAGGCTGCGCGGCGGCAATCGCTTGACCGGACGGAGGTTTTATGGCGCTAAGGGCGCGACGAGTGAGTGAGCGATGAACAGGTTCGAAGGTCCCGGCGCGAAGGAAGCGCGACTGCGGTATCTGGACGGCGATTTTCAGGTCGCCAGCCCTGGCGCCTTTGTGCGTTGCGCCGTCACCGGCGAGATGATCCCGCTCGATGAACTGAAGTATTGGTCGGTGGCCCGCCAGGAAGCCTATGCCAGCGCCGCTGTATCGCTCGCGCGCGAACTCGAGGCCAATCCGGACCTGCGCCGGCGCGGCTGATCCGACGGGTCGCCGTCACGCCTTTCCAACGCGGTAGCGCCGTTTCTCGAATGCCCGAACCGTATTCTCGATCAGCAGCCCGGGCACTTTCGCATCCTCGAAAACCAGGTCGATCGGCAGCGTCAGCGTCTTTTCGGCGAGCGCGCGCGCGGCGGCGGTGCCGGTCCTCAGCCGCATGGCGTCCTTCTCGGTGGTGACGAGCGTCAGGCCGGTCTGATCCGCCTCGTTGGCGAGTTCGGCGATCTCGCCGTCGGTGAAGGGATGGTGATCGCCGAAAACCCGGCGCATGACGATCGTCCCGCCCGCCCCCTCCAGCGTGCCGAAGAACTTCGCCGGATC
Organism: Mesorhizobium sp.; assembly: GCA_046292285.1. Lineage (GTDB taxonomy): Bacteria > Pseudomonadota > Alphaproteobacteria > Rhizobiales > Rhizobiaceae > Aquibium. Next base: position 104,033 of record JBKBRJ010000005.1, read on the forward strand.
GCCGATCCCTGCGAAGGCGAGCAGCCGTTTGCCGGCAATCGTCCCCGCGTCGCGCGGCCGGATCGCGGCCCGGAAGGCGGGTCGCCCGGCACGCGCGGCCTGACGGATCGCGTCGGCAGCGCCGTCTCCCGCGCCGACGGCAAGCACCGCGTCGGCGAAGCGGATCTGGCTCACCAGCGGCGCGCGCATCGGCCCTCCCGGAACGACATGGCCGTTGCCGAGGCCGCGAACGGCATCGATGACCAGCACCGACTGGTCGAAATGGATGCGCGCGCTCTGGAAGCCGTCGTCCATGACGAGGAAATCGCAGCCCAGGCCGATCAGAATCCGCGCGCCCGCGGCCCGGTCGGGGGACACCGCGACTGGCGCGTGCTGCGCGATCAGCAATGGTTCGTCGCCGACATGGCGGGCCGAATCATGGTGGAGATCGACCAGATGCGGCTCCGAGAAACTGCCGCCATAGCCGCGCGAAAGCACGCCCGGCGTCATCCCCAGTCGCCGCGCCTCCTCGACGAGCGCGAGGACGGTGGGGGTCTTGCCCGCGCCACCGACGGTGAAGTTGCCGACGCAGAACACCGGGATGTCGAGCTTCTCGCGCCGCGCGCCGATCATCCGGCGCGAGGCGACGAAGCCGTAGGCCGCCGAGACCGGCCAGAGCGCCCACGCCCGCCAGTCCGCCTTCTCCCACCAGAAAGGCGGCGCCTCGCTCGTCATTCCGTCAGCGCCTCATGCCGTCGTCGAGCCGCGCCTTGACGATCAGCGGGTTGATGTAGGGCTCCAGCGCCTTCAACGTCGCCGGCAGCGCGCCGCGCATCTCGTTCACGGTGGCAAGCGCGGCCGCGATCATCTCGTGCCGCTTGCCTTCGTTGGTGAGCAGGAAGTTCACCGCCCCCGCCAGCATGTCGCGGTCGGCCACCAGCCGCGCGCCGCCTCGCTCGATCAGCTTCTCGTAGGCTTCGCGGAAGTTTTGAACGTTTCGGCCGGCCAGGATCGCCGTTTCCAGGATCGCCGGCTCAAGCGGATTCTGTCCGCCCTCCGCCGTCAGCGACCGGCCGACGAAGGCGATCTCGGTGGCCCGAAGATAGAGGCCCATGTCGCCGATCGTGTCGCCGAGAAGCACGTCGACGTCCGGGTCCACCGGCTCGCCGAGGCTGTGGCGCGCAACCGTCAGCCCCGCCGCGCCGAAGGCGCCGAGCAGGCCTTCCGCGCGCTCGGGGTGTCGCGGCACGATGATCGTCAGCAGGTCGGGATAGCGCCGCTTCAGGAGCCGGTGCACATCGATCGCGATCGCTTCCTCGCCCTCGTGCGTGGAGATCGCCGCCCAGGTCGGACGGCGGCCGATCTGCGAGCGCAGCAGGCGCAGTTCCCGCTCGTTCACGGCCGGCGGTTCGGTGTCCACCTTGAGGTTGCCGGACACGGTGACCGGCCGCGCCCCGAGCTGGCGGAAGCGTTCGCCGTCGACCTCCGATTGCGCGACCACGTGCGACAGGTTCTCGAACAGGGCCTCGGCCAGATAGGCGCGCTTGGTCCAGGCCGCGAAGGATCGGTCGGACAGCCGCCCGTTGACCAGCACCTGCGGAACCCGGCGCGCGCCGAGCTCCAGGATCGTCATCGGCCAGATCTCGGATTCGGCGATGATGGCGAGGTCGGGTTTCCAGTGGTCGAGAAAGCGGCTCACCGCCGGCTTCAGGTCGAGGGGCACGTACTGGTGCAGCACCCTCTCGTCGAAGCGCGACTGGACGATCTGCGCCGACGTCACCGTGCCGGTCGTGAAGACGACATTGATGTCGAAGCCCGAGATGCGCCGCACCAGCGGGATCACGGCATAGGATTCGCCCACGCTCGCCGCGTGGATCCAGACCAGCGGTCCGGGCGGACGCTTGACGACCGCGAAGCCGTAGCGTTCGCGCCGGCGCGACCGCTCCTCCTTGCCCCGCGTGGTGCGCCAGGCGATGTAGCCGCCGACGAACGGATAGGCCGCCGCCCCGGCGAAGCGATAGGCCGTCAGCAGAGCCCGTGCCCAGCGTTCGCTCATGAGGATCGATCGACCAGCCCGTAGGCTTTCTCGGTCGCCGCGTCGAGGCTCGCCGTCACTTCGCGCCGCTTCGCTTCGAGCAAGGTCTCGTCCGCGTCGGCGGGCACGAAGACCGGCTCGCCCACGACGACGGCCTTGCGCCCGAACGGCAGGTTGATGGTCGTCTTGTCCCAGCTCGACGCGATGACCTTGCGCCGGCTCGTCGCGAGCGCGACCGGCACCACCGGGCGTCCCGAGAACTTGGCGAGCATGACGATGCCGAGACCCGCGTCGCGCGGCGTGCCGTGCGGGATGTCGGCGATCATCGCGACCGAACGGCCGGTGTCGAGCAGGCGTTTCAGCATGATGAGCGCGCGCGCGCCGCCCTTGTCGGCATTCTGCGCATTGGTGCGGCCGCCCGAGCCCCGGACCGTCTCGAAGCCGAATCGTTCGGCCACCCGAGCATTGAGTTCGGCGTCGCGGCTCTTGGAAAAAAGCGCCGCCATCTTCAGCGTGCGTGGCTTGAGGCAGGGCGCCATCAGGTGCTGGCCGTGCCAGAACGCGGCGATGCCGGGCGCCAGCTTCGCATAGGCGTCATCGAGGTTGTCCGAACCAGCGACGGTCCGATTGGTCACGTAGATGAAGCGCAGGCTCGTGGCGAGGACGAATGCCAGGACGTCGGCGACGAAACGCGATTCGGCGAGCGGCGTGCGAATCTTGCGCCAGAAGGCCTTCAATGGTCCCGGCCTGGCGGATCTCGTCTTTCTTCGGCCGCCGATCTTGCCGGCGGAAACCACGGGAGGCACGTCTGTCATCCGGCCACGCCAGTCTTCGGGGTGACGTCGGCGCCGGGATCGAGCAGCCGGTGCAGGTGGACGATGAAGTAGCGCATGTGGGCGTTGTCGACCGTCGCCTGCGCCTTCGCGCGCCAGGCCAGTTGGGCCGACTTGTAGTCGGGGAAGATGCCGACGATGTCGAGTTCGTCGAGATTGCGGAAGCGAACCTCGCCGAGCGACTTCAGTTCGCCGCCGAAAACGAGGTGCAAGAGTTGCTTGCCGTCGGCGTTCTCAGTCATGTTTCCGTCCGCTGATGTCGGTTGAGCCGAGCCTGATTAGACCATTCCGCCGGTGTTGGAAACCGGCGCGATCCGCCGGGACGCGAAGGCCTCCAGGATTTCCGCCAGCAGCGCGCCGCTGCCGGCCACGAGCATCTGGTGACGCACGTGCTCGCCCGCATAGCTGAGCGTGTTTCCGTGCTCGTCCACCACCTGCCCGCCGGCCTGCCTCAGGATAAGATCGGCGGCCGCCAGATCCCAATCATGCGAATCGGGCTTCACGAGGGCGGCATCGAGGCTGCCGCGGGCCAGCAGCGCCAGGCGGTAGGCGAGCGAAGGCACGTAGGGGGTGATGGCGAAGCGGTCTTTCAGCACGTCGGGCAGCATGGCGAAGATCGGTTTCGGACCGCCGACCTTCGGCTGTCCGCCACCGGTTCGCACCGCAATCGGCTCGCCGTCGAGAAAGGCCGGGCCGGTCGAACTGGCCCAGTAGGTCTCCCTCAGCGCCGGACAGACCAGCACGCCCGCGACCGGCGTCCCAGCCTCCACCACCGCCACGCTGACGCACCAGGTGTCGCGCCCGTCGATGAAGGCGCGCGTGCCGTCGATCGGATCGACCACGAAGGTGCGCTCCGCGCCGAGCCGTTCGGGCGTGTCGGCGGTTTCCTCCGATAGCCAGCCATAGGAGGGACGCGCCGCCAAAAGCGTCTCGCGCAGGAAACGGTCGACCGCGAAGTCCGCCTCGCTGACGGGCGAACTCCCGGCCTTCAGCCAGACCTCCGGCCCGCGGCCGAAATAGCCCATGGCGATGTCGCCGGCCTGGCGCGCGGCCGTCAGGATCAGGTCGAGATCGGCGGCGTCCCGCGCGGCGTCAGCTTCCGGCAAGGGTCATTCCTTCGACGAGCAGGGTCGGCGCCGCGGTCCCGAAGGTCCGGTCGATGTCGTTGGCCGGCGTCATGGCCATGAACATGTCCTTCAGGTTCGAGGCGATCGTCACTTCCGACACGGGGTACGCCAGCGCGCCGTTTTCGATCCAGAAGCCCGAGGCGCCGCGGCTGTACTCGCCCGTTATCATGTTGACGCCCTGGCCGAACACCTCGGTGACGTAGAAACCGCTGGAAAGGCCGGCGATCAGGTCCTCCGGGCTCGCATCCCCCGGCTCGATCGCGAGGTTGGTCGAGGTCGGGTTGACCGACGTCCCCGAGCGCGCGCCGCGCCCGTTCGTGGCAAGCCCGAGTTCGCGCGCCGTCGAGGTCGACAGGAACCAGTGCCGCAGCACGCCCCGGTCGACCATCGTCAGGGCTTCGCCCGCCACGCCCTCGCCGTCGAAGGGTCGCGACGCGGTGCCGCGCCGCTTCTGCGGGTCGTCGGTCACGGTGATGGCCGCCGACGCGATCGGCTGGCCCATGCGATCGCGCAGGAAGCTCGTCTTGCGCGCTACCGACGCGCCGTTGATCGCGCTCGCCAGATGGCCCGCGATGCCGCGCGCCACGCGCGGATCGTAGACGACCGTCACCGGTCCGCTTTTCACCTTGCGCGCGCCGAGACGACGCACGGCGCGTTCGCCGGCCCGCCGGCCGATCGCCTCCGGCGCGTCGAGTTCGTCGAAGAAGAGCCGCGACGAGAAATCATAGTCCCGCTCCATGCCCGTCCCCTCGCCCGCGATCACGCTGACCGAGCGCGAGAAGCGCGAGGACACGTATTGGCCGAGGAACCCGGCCGAAGTCGCCAGCACCAGTCCGCCGAGCCCCGCGCTGGCGCCCGAACCGCTGGAATTGGTCACGCCCTTCACCTCCATGGCCGCCGCCTCGGCGGCCAGCGCGTCCTGGCGCAGCCGTTCCGCCGAAACCTCGGTCGCGTCGAACAGGTCTAGGTCCGGCACGCTCTTCACCAGCCGGTCCGGATCGGCGAGCCCCTGGAACGGATCCTCCGGCGAAACCTTCGCCATCGCCACGGCGCGTTCCGCAAGAACGTTCGCGTCGGCGTCGACCGTCGCCGAAACGCTCGCCACCCGCTTGCCGACGAAGACGCGCAGCGCGATGCTGTCGCCCTCCGAGGCTTCGGTGGATTCGACCTTGCCGAGCCGCACCGTCACGCTCGCGGACCGGCCGCGCACGGCGACCGCATCGGCCTCGTCCGCCCCGGCGCGGCGGGCCGCTTCCACCAGCGAGCCGACGAGATCGGTGAGTTTGTCTGTGTTCAGGGACATGCAATAGTTCCGGTTGGGGTGCCGCGTCGGATATGGACGCATCGGGCGAGGCGCATCGGCCTGTCCGGTCCATCTATGGCTCCGGGCGGGTCTGTGCAATGGGTGGACGCCAGCGGCATGGCGCTGCACGCCCGCAAGGAGACGCCGATGGCGACGGAACACGGAGCTCAGTTCACCGAAATCCTGATGCTGCTCGGCGCGGCGGCGGTGTCCGCGCCCGTCTTCAAGCGCATCGGCATGGCCACCGTGCTCGGCTACATCGCCGCGGGCATCGCCATCGGACCGGTCGCGACGCTCATCACCGGCAGCGAGGAACTGCTCGATTTCGGCGAACTGGGCGTCGTCCTCCTTCTCTTCGTGATCGGGCTGGAACTGAAGCCGAGCCGATTGTGGGCGATGCGCCGCGACATCTTCGGCCTCGGCGCCGCGCAGGTGATCGTCACCGGCGTCGTCCTGACCGGGATCGTCCGCCATGCCGCCGGCCTCGGCTGGGAACAGGCGACGATCATCGGCATGACGCTCGCGCTCTCGTCGACCGCCTTTGCGCTCCAGTTGCTGAACGAAAGCGGCGACACCAACCATCGCTACGGCCAGACGTCCTTCTCCATCCTGCTCTTCCAGGACCTCGCCATCGTGCCGCTGCTGGCGCTCGTGCCTTTGCTCGCGCCCGGAACGGAGGATGGCGGCGAATTCGGCTTGCGCCAATTCGCCATCGCGATCATCGCCGTGGCGGGGCTGATCGCGGCGGGGCGGTACCTCCTCAATCCACTGTTTCGCATCATCGCCAACACCGGCGCGCGAGAGGCGATGATCGCCGCCGCCCTGTTCGTCGTGCTCGGCGCCGCGACGCTGATGCAGTCCGTCGGCCTCTCGATGGCGATGGGCGCCTTCGTGGCGGGAGTCATGCTGGCCGAATCATCCTACCGGCACGAACTCGAGACCAGCATCGAGCCGTTCCGCGGCATCCTGCTCGCCGTGTTCTTCATGGCGGTCGGCCTGTCGCTCGACCTCGGCATCGTCACTACCGAATGGCTGACCATACTGGTCGCCGTTCCCGTGCTCATGCTCGTCAAGGCCGCGATCTGCTACGGGCTTTGCCGGGCCTTCGGTTCGTTCCATGCCGACGCCGTCCGCGTCGCGCTGCTCCTGCCGCAGGGCGGCGAGTTCGGGTTCGTCATCTTCTCGGCCGCGACCGCCGCCATGCTGCTGCCGGCCGAACTTGCCTCGCTGCTGATCGCCATCATCACCGTATCCATGGTCGCCACGCCGCTCGCCGTCTCGCTCGGCCGTTTCCTCATCCCCGGCGACAAGGAGGAGACCATGGAGGAGGATTTCGAGGGCGCCGGCTCCGACGTCCTGATGATCGGATTCTCCCGCTTCGGCCAGATCGCCTCGCAGGTGCTCCTGTCGGGCGGCGCGCGCGTGACGATCATCGACCATTCGGCGAACCGCGTGCGGGCGGTCGAGAAGTTCGGGTTCCGCATCTATTTCGGCGACGGCCGCCGCAAGGACGTGCTCGAGGCCGCCGGCATCCGCGAGGCGCGCATCGTCGCGGTCTGCACGCACGGGCGCGAGGCGACGGACAAGATCGTCGACCTGATCCAGAGCGAGTTCCCGCATGTCCGGCTCTTCGTGCGCTCCTACGACCGCGACCACACCCTGTCGCTGCGTGCCCGCGACGTCGAGTACGAGATCCGCGAGACGCTGGAATCCGGGCTCATGTTCGGGCGACGGACGCTGGAAGCGGTCGGCCTCGAGGAGAAGACGGCGGCCGACATCGTCGACGACGTGCGCCACCGCGACGAGGAGCGCCTGTCGATCCAGGCGGCGGGATTGAAGGACCCGGGCATCTCGCTGTCCAACCCCGAGCCGCTGGTGCGGCCGAAGCACGAAGGTCGCCGCATCGACCGCGTGCCCGACATGCCGGACACGTCCGAACCCGCGCGCGGCTGACGCGTTCCAGCCTGAACCGAAATCAGGAGAAGACGTGACCACCGAGCCCGCATCCTCCGCCGCCCCTGCGCCGGCCAAGTTCACCACCGGCTCGACGCTGCGCCACGTCGTCGTCATGACCGCGACGGGATCGATCGGCCTGATCGCCATCTTCCTCGTCGACGCGCTCAACCTCTTCTACATCTCGCTTCTGGGCGTGAAGGAACTCGCCGCCGCGATCGGCTTTTCCGCGACGCTGATGTTCTTCACCGTCTCCGTGGCGATCGGACTGACCATAGCGACCTCGGCGCTGGTCTCGCGCGCGCTCGGTCGCGGAAGCCGGCCGGACGCGGCGGCCGTGGGCGGGGCGGCGATCGTCATCATGGCGCTGACGCTCGCGGCGATGTCGGCGATCGCCTGGCCGTTCCTGCACCCTCTCCTGGCGATGCTCGGCGCCACCGGGCAGACGCTCGAGCTCGCGACCCGATTCATGCAGATCGTGCTGCCCTCCTCGGCGCTGGTGGCGGTTGGCATGTGCGCGACGGGCATCATGCGCGGCGCCGGCGACGCGCGCCGTTCGATGTACGTGACGCTGTCGAGCGGCATTGCCGCCGCCATCCTCGATCCGATCCTGATCTTCGGCCTGGGACTGGGACTCGACGGAGCGGCGATCGCCACCGTCCTGGCCCGCCTCGTCATGGTGGCCGTCGGCCTGCATGGCGCGATGGTCGTCCACAAGCTGGTCGCATGGCCCGACTGGACCCGCCTGCGGATCGCGGCGCGGCCCTTCTTCGCCATCGGCCTGCCGGCGGTTGCCACGCAACTCGCCACCCCCGTGGGCAACGCCTACGTGACGGCCGAGATCGCCCGTTTCGGCGACGACGCGGTCGCCGGCTGGGCGATCATAGGCCGGCTGGTCCCGGTCGCCTTCGGCGCGAACTTCGCGCTGGCCGGCGCCGTCGGTCCGATCATCGGCCAGAACTATGGCGCGCGCCGCTACGATCGGCTGATGGCCGTCATGCGCGACAGCCTGCTGGTAACGCTGCTTTACGTGAGCGTGGCCTGGGGGCTGCTGGCGATCTTCCGGCACGGCATCGCCGACCTGTTCGGCGCCACCGATGCGGCGCGCGACCTGATCGAGTTCTTCTGCCTCTTCGCGGCCGGCAGCTTCCTGTTCAACGGGGCGCTGTTCGTGGCGAACGCGGCGTTCAACAACCTCGGCTATCCGGGCTATTCGACGATCTTCAACTGGGGCCGCGCGACGCTGGGCACCATTCCCTTCGTCTGGGCCGGCGCGCACTTCTACGGCGCGGCCGGGGTCATCGGCGGCTGGGCGCTCGGCTCGGTCATGTTCGGAACCGCCGCGCTGGTCTGGTGCTTCAGGGTCGTCCGGGACGTGGCCGACCGCGCCCCGCCCGGGCCGCCGCTGCCGGGACCGCCGCCGGCATCGCATTCGCCCTTCTCGACGGGCAAGGCCTCGACTGTTCTCGACTGAGGCGTCAGGCGTGTTCGATCGCCTCATGCGCGGCGAAGGCCGCCTCGACGGCCCGCTTGACGTCGTCCTTCAGCGGCGCCGTCTGGCCCATGATCGCTTCCATGCGCAGGAAGTCGAGGACGCGGAACCGCGACACCGGCGGGCGGAGGAAGATCGTCGGGCGGCAGCTCTTCAGCTTCATCTGGATGATCGTCTGCATCATCAGCTGCGTCGAGCCGAAGACCAGCTCCAGCGAATTGAGGATGCGCCGGTTGTTGGGCGCCGGCGTCCCGACCACGTCGATGGCGATGGTGATGTCGGCCTTGCCCTCGATCAGGTCGAAGGGCACCGGGTTGCAGATGCCGCCGTCGATCAGGATGCGGCCGTCGCGCCGCACCGGGCGGAACACCGCCGGGATTGCGGCCGAGGCGCCGATCGCCGAGGACAGGTCGCCCTCGGAAAAGACCACCTGCTCGTGCCGGTAGAAGTCGACCGCGGTGACGCTGAGCGGGATCTCGAGCTCCTCGAAGGTCTGCGGAATTGCGGCCGGCAGGAAAGCGCCGAGAATGCGTTCGATGTTGAACTGGGTGAGCTTCAGTCCGCCATCGATGAACTCCGCGAAGGTGCCCGGGCGCGCCCGCCACATCCGCGCAGCCACCTCCGCGCGCCGGCTGAGGATCGAATGGGCGTAGTGATGGATATCCCTGCCGCTCATGCCGGCGGCCATGCCGGCGCCCATGATGGCGCCGATCGACGACCCGGCGATGGCGACGGGCCGGATGCCCAGTTCGTCCAGCGCCTCGATGGCGTGGATATGCGCAAGCCCGCGCGCGCCACCGCCGCCGAAGGCGATGGCGACGGTCGGCCCGGCCTTGGCCTTGGCCTTTTTCGAAGCGGCGGCGTGCCCGTGCATCGGCGTGGTCCTTTCCGTGCGACGGCCTATCGGCTCTCGGCGGATGCGTCCGGTCCGAGGATCATGATCGCCGGCTCCGCCGACAGCAAGTCCCTCGCCGCCGCCTTGACCTCGTCGAGCGTCACCGCCTCGATCAGTTCGGCGCGCCGGTCGATGTAGTCGATCCCGAGGTCGTCCATCTGCAACTGCACCAGCGTGCGCGCGATCGCGCCCGACGAATCGAGGTTGTTGATCGCGTAGCTGCCGACGATGTAGGCCTTGGCATCGGCAAGTTCCTGCTCGGTCGGACCCTCGGCGGCCATGCGCGCGATGACGTCGCGGATCACCTGCAGCGTCTCGCGTGCCCGGTCGGCGCGCGTCGACGTCCCGATCACCAGCGCGGACGAAAGGTCGCGGTTCACCAGCGAGGAGCCGACGCCGTAGGCCAGACCACGCTTTTCGCGCACCTCGTCGAAGAGCCGCGAGGAAAACGTGCCGCCCCCCAGGACATGGTTCATCATGTAGGCGGCGAAGAAGCGCGGATCCTTGCGCTCGACGCCCGGATAGGCCAGCCGCAGGCGAGCCTGCGGGACGGGGAACGACACGCCGATGTACTGGTCCAGCCTGGGCTCGACGCGGCCGACCGGCCGCGCGATCGGCTTCTCGGGAAGCGCGCCGAAGACGCGGTCGAGTTCCGTCCTGAGCGTCTCCGCGTCGATCGCCCCGACCACGCCCACGACCAGGTTCTCGCGCGCGAAAAGCGCGCGGTGCATCGCCTTCAGATCGTCCTCCCCGATTGCTGCCAGCGTCTCCGGCGTGCCTTCGCTGCGGCGCGCATAGGGATGGTCGCCATAGATGGCGTTCGCCCAGGCGATCGAAGCGGCCTGGTCGGGATCGTTGGCGCGCGCCTCGATCCGCGCGATCATCTGCGCGCGGATGCGCGCCAGCGGTTCGGCGTCGAAGCGGGGCTGGTTCACTGCCTGCTGGAGCAGACGGAACGCCTCCTCGCGATCCTCCGCCAGCGTGCGCAGCGATCCGAAGAAGGCGTCGGGGCTGACGTTGAACGACATCTCGGCGCCCGAGAGATCGAGCGCTTCCTGGAACGCGGCGCGCGGCATGTCGCCCGCGCCCTCGTCGAACAGCCCGCTCATCAGTTCGGCCAGTCCCTCCTTGCCGATGGGATCCTGCGTGCTGCCGCCCTCGAAGGCGAAGTTCATAGCAACGATCGGAACGGAATAGTCCTCGACCAGCCAGGCGGTGACGCCGCTGGCGCTGGTGACTTCCTGGATCTTCACCGCCGCCTGCGCGGGGGCGATCGACAGCGGCGCCGTCAGCGACAGGGCGACGAGCGTGGCGAAAACCGGCTTCATGACGATGTCCATTGCAAGCGCTGCGGGGGCAGGAAACCTCATGAGCGGTCTCCTCCGGCCGGCAGCAGGTAGCCGGTCACCGACCGGCGATTGTCGAGATGCCGGCGGGCGGCCTCGCGCACCTGGTCGGCGGTGACGGCCTCGATCCGGTCGGGCCACTTCTCGATGTCCTCGATCGTTCCGCCAGTGGTCAGCGTCGAGCCATAGATGCGCGCCATGCCGCTCTGGCTGTCGCGCGCGAAGATCAGGCTGCGCACGTAGCGCTTCTTGGCCGCGGCGAGTTCGGCCTCGGTCACGCCGTCCGCCGCGATGCGGGCGATCTCGGCGTCCATCGCCTTCTCCACGTCCTGAAGCGTCGCGTCGCCGCGCGGCGAGGCATAGACCTGGAAGCTCGTCGCGTCGAGCGCGTCCGACTGGTACCAGGCACCCGCGGACGAGGCGATGCCCTGCTCCACCACCAGCGCCTCATAGGCGCGCGAACGCGGCCCGCCACCGAGGATTTCCGACAGGAGATCCAACGCCTCGGCCTCGCCATTCTTGGCGGTGGTGTAGGACGGCACCACCCAGGCTTTGCGGAAGCTCGGCGTCGAGACGCGCGGATCGGAAAGCGTCACCGTGCGGGCCGTGTTCTGCTCCGGCTCGGTCGGGCGGACGCGCGGCGGCAGGTCCGGCCCCCGCGGCACCGCGCCATAGGTCTCCTCGGCAAGCTGCCGGACCTCGTCCGCGTCGACGTCGCCGGCCACGATCAGGACGGCGTTGTTGGGCGCATAGTAGCGCTGGTAGAAGTCGATCGCGTCCGCGCGGTTCAACTGCTCGATCTCATGCATCCAGCCGATCACGGGAACCCTGTAGGGATGATTCTGGTAGAGCGTGGCGTCGAGTTCCTCGCCGAGCAGAGCCCGCGGCTCGCTCTCGACGCGCGAGTTGCGCTCCTCGATGATGACGCCGCGCTCGGGTCCGATCACGTCGTCGGTCAGGATGAGATTCGTCATCCTGTCGGCCTCGAACGCCATCATGGTGCTCAGCGCCTCCGGCGCCACCTGCTGGAAGTACGCGGTGTAATCATAGGATGTGAAAGCGTTTTCCTGTCCGCCGATCTCGGCGACCCGGCGCGAGAACTCACCCGCCGGATGGTTCTTCGTGCCCTTGAACATCAGGTGCTCGAAGAAATGCGCGATGCCGGACTTGCCGGGATCCTCGTCGGCGCTGCCGACCTTGTACCAGAGCATGTGGGTGACGACCGGCGCGCGGCGGTCGGGGATGACCACCACCTGCAATCCGTTGTCGAGGACGAAGCTCGTGACCTCGTTCGACTGCTGCTGCGTGCTCGAAAGGGGCTTGGCGGCGCCGGCCGCCGGGGTGAGAGGGGCGGCCCCCGCCAGGAGCGCGATCAGCAGCGCCGGGAGGATTTTCCGTCCCCGCATGCGGTGGCGTCGGTCATTCATTCGCACTCACCCCGGATTGTTGATGCCGCGAAAATGGTGCGGCGGGTCCCGGCTGGGAAGCACGGAACGGATGAATTATCCGTAATGCGCCCGATTGCCGGATCGGTGAAACCGTCGAGACGACTCAGTCGGCTTCGATGAAGCGGATGATCGTGTCACCATAGTGACGCTCATCGACGATGGTGAAACCGTCGCCCGCGGCGAAAGGCGCGGATGCCGCTTCCTCGACCACGCACAGCGCGCCCGGCTTCAGCCAGCCGCCCGCCCGCGCCGAGGCGAGCGCCTTTTCGCCAAGCCCCTTGCCATAGGGCGGATCGGCGAAGACGAGGTCGAACGGCGCGATGGTGCCGACGGCCCCCAGCGCGGTCGCGTCGCGGCGGAAGATCTTGGTCCGCCCCTGCAGCCCGAAAGTCTCGACATTGGTGCGGATCAGGCCCCGTCCCTCGGCGCTCTCCTCGATGAACAGGCAGTGTCCGGCCCCCCGCGAGAGCGCCTCGAGCCCGAGTGCTCCGGTGCCCGCGAACAGGTCGAGGACGCGCGCGCCCTCGATCCGGCCGCCGAACCGATGCGCGAGCACGTTGAAGACCGCCTCGCGCGTGCGGTCGGTCGTCGGGCGGATCGCCTGGCTCTTCGGCGTCGCGAGCGCACGCCCGCGAAACTCTCCCCCGACGATCCGCATCGGCTAGTCGTCCCGGCGCGGCTTGCGCGGCCCGCGACCGGCGCCGCCCGACGGACCCTTGCCGGGACCATTGCGCGAGGGCGCGCCGCGCGATCCGCCGGGCGCCTTGCGCGGCCCCGATTTCGCCGACCGCTTCGGCGCGGCGTCGCCCGCCGCTTCGGCGTCGGACTTCTGGCCCTGCGGGCGGGCGCCCGGCGCCATCCAGACGTTGGAGGATCGCGCCCGAGGCGGCGTGTAGGCCTTTTCCTCGCGCTCCTCGCGGTTCTCGCGCTTCTTCTTGCCGCCGAAGGACGGCTTCGACGTCTGCAGGCGACCAAGCACGTTTTCGCGATGCGCCTCGCGGTCGCGCTTGCGGTTCTTGATCAGCCCGCCCTCGCCCGGCTCGGAGCGGGCACTGCCGCGCTCTGCGCGCTCCGGAGCCGCTTCGGCCCGGGGCGCCACCGTCGGCTTGTTCGTGAAGGGCGTGATGACCGGCGCATCGAAATTGGCGCCCGCCTCCTCGATCAGCCGTTCGCCGAGCTGGTCGCGCAGCATCCGGCCCTTGATCTCCTGCACCGCGCCTTCGGCGAGCTCGCCAAGCTGGAACGGGCCATAGGAAATGCGGATGAGCCGCGTCACGTCGAGGCCGAGCGAGGCGAGGATGTTCTTCACCTCGCGGTTCTTGCCCTCGCGCAGGCCGATCGTCAGCCACGCATTGGACCCCTGCTCGCGGTCGAGCGTCGCCTCGACGGCGCCGTAGAACACGCCGTCGATCGCCACGCCGTCGCGCAGCGAGGCCAGTTGCTTCTCGTCGACATGCCCGTGCACGCGCACGCGGTAGCGCCGGAGCCAGCCCGTCGCCGGCAGTTCCAGGAGCCGCGCCAGCCCGCCGTCATTCGTCAGGAGCAGCAACCCCTCGGTGTTGATGTCGAGGCGGCCGACGGTGATGAGCCGCGGCAACTCCTCGGGCAGCGCCTCGAAGATGGTCGGCCGGCCTTCCGGGTCGCGGTTGGTGGTGACCAGCCCGCCGGGCTTGTGGAACAGGAACAGCCGCGTCCGCTCGATTTCGGGGATGGGCTGGCCGTCGATGGTGATCCTGTCGGCCGCCGTCACGTTGAAGGCCGGGCTGGTCAGCACCTTGCCGTTCACGGCCACGCGGCCATCGGCCACCAGCGACTCCGCGTCGCGGCGGGATGCCACGCCGGCGCGCGCGAGCCGCTTGGCTATCCGCTCCGGCACGGCGCCCGTCTCCTCGGCCGGAGCCGAAGACCGGTCGCTCCCGCGCCCGTCCGGCCGGGAACCGCGCGGGCGTTCCCGGAAGCCGGGCTTGGCGCCGCGAAACGGCTTGTCGGTGCGGAATTGCCGATCGCCTTGATCCTCGCGCGGCTTGCGGTCACCGAACGGCCTGCCGCCGAAGCGCTTGCCGGCCGGACGCTCGGCGGAGCCATCGGCCTCGGGCTTGCGGGCCCGATACGGCTTGGCATCGCCTTCCACGCCACGCGGGCGGAAGGGCTTGCCCCCGGCGGAAGGACCGTCGGCGCGATAGGGCTTGCCTTCGCCCGCCGGACGGCGCGGCTTGTCGCCATCGAAGCGCCGCTCGGGCCGATCGCCGGACGGCGCGTCGCCGGCGGGAGGACGCTTCACGAAGGGCTTGCGCGGGCGATCGCCGCCCGAACGCGTGTCGTCGCGGTCGAAACGACGCGCCGGGCGTTCGGCCGACCCCGCCTCGCCTTCCGGCTTGCGCGCGCGGTAGGGCTTGGCATCGCCGCCTTCGGGACTGCGCGGCCGGTAGGGCTTGCCGTCGCCGGCGGGCGCCTTCGCACGGTATGGCTTGCCCGCGCCGGCCGGTGCGCGCAGCTTGTCGCCGTCGAAACGCCGGTCGGATCGCGGCTTGCCCGGCCCCTTGCGCGGCGCGTCGCCGCCACGTCCTTTGCCGCCATTGTTCTTTGTGTCGTCGTCCATGTGGCCTTTGCCTTTCCGCGCGGCTAACTAACAGCAACGCCAGCCTGGCGCGAGTGGAATAGTCTGGAAGGATGAGCGGTGAAACGCCCGGATTTCATGGGTGAAGCGATGACCGAGGCCCGCGCCGCCGCCGAACGCGGCGAGGTGCCGGTCGGCGCGGTCGTCGTGGTCGACGGCATCATCGTCGCCCGCGCCGGCAACCGGACCCGCGAACTCGCCGATCCGACCGCCCACGCCGAGATACTCGCGATCCGCCGGGCCTGTGCTCTCGCAGGCTCGGAACGCATCGGTTCGGCCGATCTCTACGTGACGTTGGAGCCGTGCGCAATGTGCGCGGCGGCAATCTCCTTCGCGCGCATCCGCCGCCTCTATTTCGGCGCGGACGATCCGAAAGGCGGCGCCGTCGTCAACGGTCCGCGTTTCTTCGCCTCGCCGACCTGCCACCATGCCCCGGATGTCTATGCCGGGATCGGCGAGCGCGAAGCCGCGGCGATCCTGCGCGACTTCTTCCGCGACCGCAGGGGCGACGCCTGAACCGCCGGCAGCCCTGGCGGTCGGATCGAAGAATCAGAAACCGGGGATGAGATCGCGCCAGCTGAACGTGCTGCCGCCGCCGGCGGCGGCCTTGCGGCGCTGTTCCTTGCGCCACTCTTCCTCGCCGACGTCGCCCACCGGCGCCGTCTCGGCCGGCACGCGATACTCGGTCGGCGGTTCGCTCAGGTAGCGGCGCGTGGTGGCGCTGCCCTGCTTGTTTTCAGCGAGCCGGCGATTGAACTCCTCGCGCGTCTGCTTGCCGTTTCCGGTGAAGGTGTCGACCGTGTCGCCGCGCGCATTGCGCACGACCGTCGGGGCCGCGGCGGTCCGCGTGTCCACCACCTCGGGCGAGAAGTCCATGTTGTCGCGGTTGGCGGTCGCCTCGGCGCGGATGCGGGCGCGGCGCTGCTCGGGCGATTCGGGCCATTCGGGGTTTGACGCGGTCACCAGATTGTCCTGCGGGGGCGGCAGGTTGTCGAGGGAAGCCGGCTTCACCAGTTCGGGGCGCGGCTTGTAATCGATCTTCTGGTCGTTCTTCGGCGCGAGCGACAGCACCCCGGTGATGTCCTCGAGAAGCTGCTGGTCCGCCGGCTTGTGGGTGCCGTAGGTCGGCGAGCCCATGCAGCCCGACAGCGAAGCGATCGCAACGGCGACAACCAGGCCTTGCGGCGCGGCCTTGCGAAACGCGTGTGGTACGCCAGACTTCATACGATGCTTGCCTTTCCCGACGGCCGTTCGTTCCCCGCCGTCGTGGTTGCCGACTGTTCGGTCGCAAATCCGGCAACAAGATGACGCGCGGGCGTTAACGTCCTGTATAGCAACCCGCCCGCGACGGCAATCCGGACGAGCCCGGCCATGGGGGCGACAACCCAGGGGCCGCCGCCCGCGATGCCTCAGATCCGCCCCAGCGCCTTCAGTTCCCGCAGCGCCGCCGCGTCGCGCGCCGAGACGTTCGGGAAATCCGGGTCGGACCCGACATCCGCGGTGTAGCGCCAGGAGCGCGCACATTTTGCGCCGCCCGCCTGCGCAAACACCACGCCGACGCCCTTGACGTCGTCGAGGACGAAGGCTTCGGCGGGCGCATCGCCTTCGCGCACCGAGATGCTGCTGGTGATGGCGATCTCGGCCATGTCCGTCCCGTCGAGCGCGGCCATCAACGACGCGTCGGCGACATAGACGATGGGCGCCGCCTCGAGCGACGAGCCGATCGTCTTGCGCGCCCGCTCCAGTTCGAGCGCGCCGGTCACGACGCGGCGCACCTGCCTGATCTTGCGCCATTTTTCCGCCAGCGCCTCGTCGCGCCAGTCGGCCGGCACGTCGGGGAACTGCTCGAGATGCACCGACGCCGCCTGCGGATGCCGGTCGAGCCAGGCTTCCTCCATCGTGAAGGGCAGCATCGGCGCCAGCCATTTCACGATCGCGTCGAACAGGTGCCGCACCACCACGATGGACGCCTTGCGGCGCAGGCTCGACGGCGCGTCGCAGTAGAGCGCGTCCTTGCGCACGTCGAAATAGAACGCCGACAGGTCGACCACCATGAAGTCGATCAGCGACTTGGTGATGCGCTTGAAGTCGAAGGCGTCGTAGCTCCTGCGCACGATCTGGTCGAGTTCGGACAGCCGGTGCAGCATCAGCCGCTCCAGTTCCGGCATGTCGGCCAGCGCGACCTCTTCGCCCTCGTCATGCGCCAGCGTGCCCAGCATCCAGCGGATGGTGTTGCGCAGCTTGCGATAGGCGTCGATGTTGGTCTGCAGCACGTTCTTGCCGAGCCGCTGGTCCTCCCAGTAGTCGGTCGTCATGACCCAGAGCCGGAGGATGTCGGCGCCCGACTTGGCCATCACGTCCTGCGGCACCACCGTGTTGCCGAGCGACTTCGACATCTTGCGGCCGTCCTCGTCCATGGTGAAGCCATGGGTGATGACGGCGTCGTAGGGCGCGCGGCCGCGCGTGCCGCAGCTTTCGAGCAGCGACGAGTGGAACCAGCCGCGATGCTGGTCGGAGCCCTCGAGATAGACGTCGGCCGGCCATTTCAGGTCCGGCCGGTCCTCCAGCGTGAAGGAATGCGTCGAGCCCGAATCGAACCAGACGTCGAGAATGTCGCGCACCATCGTCCAGGGCTCGTTGGCGCGGCTGCCGAGGAATCGCTCGCGCGCGCCGTCGGCGAACCAGGCGTCGGCGCCCTCCTGCTCGAAGGCCGCGAGGATGCGGGCATTCACCGCCTCGTCCTTCAGCACCGTCCCGTCCTCGCCGACGAAGACGCAGATCGGCACGCCCCACGCCCGCTGGCGCGACAGCACCCAGTCGGGGCGTTCCTCGATCATCGCGCGCAGCCGCGTCTGCCCCGCCGCCGGCACGAAGCGCGTCGCGTCGATGGCGGCGAGCGCCCGCGTGCGCAGCGTGTCGGGCTTGTTTTCGCTCGCGGCCGAGCGCTCGCTTTGCTCGCTGGCCTCCGCGGGGGCGGGCGAAACATCGCCCGGCGTCCGGTCGGACGCTCGGCCTTCCTGGGGAAGGCCGTACCCGGCCAGTTCCTTGTCCATGTGGACGAACCATTGCGGCGTGTTGCGGAAGATCACCGGCTTCTTCGACCGCCAGCTATGCGGATACTGGTGCTTCAGCCGCCCGCGCGCGAACAGCATGCCGCGCTCGATCAGCGCCTCGATGACGACCTTGTTGGCGTCGCCCTTCTTGCCGTTGTCGTCGATAACGCGCGCCGCGCCGCCCGGTCGGTCCGGCCCGAAGCCCGGCGCGTCCTTCGTGAAGAAGCCGGCGTCGTCGACGGTGAACGGGATCGTCGTGTCGATGCCCCGCGCCCGCAGATCCTTGGCGGCATCCATCCACGCATCGAAATCTTCGCGGCCATGGCCGGGCGCCGTGTGCACGAAGCCGGTGCCGGCATCGTCGGTGACATGGTCCCCGGGGAGCATGGGGACGGGGAATGAGTAGCCGCCGCCGAGGCCGCGGAGCGGATGCGCCAAAGTCATAGACGCGAGTTCATCGGCGGTGACAGCGCGGAGCTTCTTGAACGACAGCTTGGCCTTGGCGAAGCTCTCCTCCGCCAGAGCGTCTGCAAAGATCAGCTTTTCGCCGGGCCGAGGACCGAAGTCGTTCTCGGCGGCCGTCACCTCATAAAGGCCGTAGGATACACGGGGCGAGAAGGCCACCGCGCGGTTGCCCGGCATCGTCCAAGGGGTGGTCGTCCAGATGACGACGAAGGCGCCAATTAGCTCGTCTCGACGCGCCACTTGCTCATCAACCGAGAGCCCATCCCCTTGGACGTCCGCGAAAGTGTACGAACTAGCAGGTTCAAGCTGCCAGATGGGTGACACCGGAAACTTCACCCAGACCGTATCACTCTCATAATCGTGATACTCGACCTCCGCCTCGGCCAGCGCGGTCCGCTCCACCACGCTCCACATCACCGGCTTCGAGCCGCGATAGAGCTGGTCGCTCATCGCGAACTTCAGGAGTTCGCCGGCGATCCGCGCCTCCGAATGGAAGGCCATCGTCGTGTAGGGATTGTCGAAGTCGCCCTCGACGCCGAGGCGCTTGAACTCGCCCGCCTGCACCGAAATCCAGTGCTGCGCGAACTCGCGGCATTCCTTGCGGAACTCGTTGACCGGCACCTCGTCCTTGTTCTTGCCCGCCGCGCGGTACTTCTCCTCGATCTTCCACTCGATCGGCAGGCCGTGGCAGTCCCAGCCCGGCACGTAGTTGGAATCGAAGCCGCGCATCTGGAACGAACGCGTGATGACGTCCTTGAGGATCTTGTTCAGCGCATGGCCGATGTGGATGTTGCCGTTGGCATAGGGCGGCCCGTCATGCAGCACGTAGAGCGGCCGGCCCCTGGCGTCCTCGCGCAGGCGCTTGTAGAGCCCCATCTCCTGCCAGCGGGCGACGATCCGCGGCTCCTTTTCGGGCAGGCCCGCCCGCATCGGGAAGTCGGTCTTCGGAAGATAGAGAGTGGTGGAATAGTCGAGCGTATCGGCTGTGTCGGTCATGGTCTCGCCGTTGCAGTGGCCCGGGGCATGTCGCCGCGCCGGGCCGGTTCGATCGAACTGGAAGTGCGCATTTCGCGCGAAAAATGTCCCGGACCTTCCGGCGGCTCAGGCCGCCCGGACGGCCGGGCCGATAATTCGGATCGCGAAGGGGCGAAAGCCGGCGCTCGGTGTCATGGCCGCACCATGTAAACGACGAACCGCGCGGAATAAAGGGGCTTGTGGCGGATGACCGTCCGCCGCCGCCTCACATCGAGAAGTCGAAGCGGTAGGTCGCCGAGACGCCGAGCAGGAACTGGTGCTCGGAGCCGCGTTCCCTGACGAGGCTCGAATCCGCCGCCGATCCCATCAGCCGCGAATACTCGCCAAACAGGCTGGTCTCGATCGTGTCGGTCGCCTTCCAGGTGATGGCGCCGCCGAAGCCGACCGATTCCACGCCGCCGTCGGGGTTGTATTGCGACAGGCCGGAGTCCAGCGATTCCTGCGCCGAAACGCCGTACCAGGCGTCGAAATAATCTTCCGAACCGAAGGAGGCGCGCGGCCCGGCCGAGACGCGGATGGTCGGCGTCACGTCCATGAAGGCGTCCGCCGCGAGGTCGCCGACGATGCCGTCATGCGAGCGGATGCCGTGCCGCACCTCGCCGCGCAGCCGCAGCCAGTCGACGGGATAGAACTCGGCGAAGGCGCCGATCTCGCCGCCGAAGCGGACCGGGTCGAGGCCTGCCAGGTCGCTTGAATCATCGCGGTCGCGGCCGAACACCAGCTTGCCGGTCGGGCCGGCGCGGAAATAGCCCTGGTCGATGATGCCGATCGAGATGTTGTCATTGCGCGAGGAGAAGGGCGTCGAACTGCCCTGCCGCCCGAACGACACCAGCGGTTGGACGAAGAAGCGGTAGTCGTCGTCGCCCTTGTAGTTCGGCGCCACGAAGCCGGCCGCGCCCACCTTCAGGTACCAGTCGCCGGAAAACCAGCTCTCGGCCTGCGCCGGAGCCGCGGCGGCGATCATCAGGGCAGGAAGGGCGGCAAGGACGGCTCTCGGCATGGTCGCTCTCGTTGGAAGAATTTGAGGCAGGCTCGGATGGGTGACGATACTCGTACGCCGCGCATTGCGAAACGGACCAGCAGTTGACAAAATCTGAACCAGGCGGGTGAATCTTTAGTGAATGGGTCGATCCCGTCGCCAAACTTCCGCGCGCTTTGCCCGAATCGCGCGGCCGCGTCGATAGACCGGCGCGTGATGATCAGCCTGGAAAGCAGAGCCCGGCATCGACGGCCGAGAGCGGGCGCACGCCGGAAAGCAGCGCCCTCGCCTCGGCCTCGTCGCGCTTCATCTGCGCGACCAGGGCATCGAAGCCGTCGAACTTCACCTCGCCGCGCAGGTAGCCGAACAGGGAGACGCGGCAGGTTTCGCCATAGAGGCTGTCGGAAAAGTCGAACACGAAGGTTTCGAGCAGCGGCGCGCCGTTCGCGTCGACCGTCGGCCGCCGGCCGAAGCTCGCCACGCCGTCGTGCAGCCTGCCGTCCGCGCGTCTCAGACGGACGGCGTAGATGCCGTACTTCAAGTCGGTCTCGGCCGGCAGCGCCATGTTGGCGGTCGGATAGCCGAGGGTGCGGCCGAGCTGCTTGCCGCCGACGATCTCGGCTTCGACCGTGAAGCGGTAGCCGAGCAGCCCGGCGGCCTCGGCAACCTCGCCCTGCGCCAGCAGCGCGCGGATACGGCTCGACGAGACGACCTCCGCGCCCTCGTCGCGCAAGGCATCGACCAGCGTCACGCCGAAGCCGTGGCGCTGGCCGGCCTCCATCAGGTAGGCCGGCCCGCCCTGGCGGTTCCTGCCGAAATGGAAGTCGAAGCCGGTCACCGCGTGGGCGATGCCGAGGCCGCCGGTCAGCACCCGCTCGACGAACTCCTCGGCTGAAAGGCTGGCGAAGTCGCGCGTGAAGGCCTGCTCGACGACGGCGTCGAAGCCCGCGCGGCGGATCAGGTCGGCCTTGAGCGGCGCCGGTGTCAGCCGGAAGACCGGAGATTCGGGCCGGAACACGGAGCGCGGATGCGGCTCGAAGGTCAGCGCCAGCGCCGGCGCGCCCATGCCGTCGGCCAGCGCGCGGGCCTTTTCCAGCACCGCGCCATGCCCCCGATGCACCCCGTCGAAATTGCCGATCGCCGCGACGCCGCCGCGCAACGTCGCGGGCAGGGCCGCGGGATCACCGATGCGCTGGAAGGTCCTGGGGATCATGGCTCGCGTGTCCCGGCGTCCCCGTCATCGCAACCGCGGGATGACCGCCACAGGTGCGTGGCCGTGCCTGTCGAGAAAGGCGGCGAGCCGCGCGGGATCGGGCTCCAGCGTCTCGCCATAATCGCGCGCATGGATGCCGCCCGATACGTAGAGCGCGTCGATGTCGTTCTGCACCGCGCCCTTGAGGTCGGTCAGCGCGCCGTCGCCGATCGCCAGCACCTCCGATGCTTCGACCGGTCGACCGAGAACCTCGCCAGCCGCCTTCAGCGCCGCCTCGTAGATGGGGCGGTGCGGCTTGCCCGAGATCAGCGTGCGGCCGCCCAGCTGCGAGAAGTCGCGCGCCAGCGCCCCCGCGCACCAGATCAGCCGGTCGCCGCGCTCCACCACGATGTCGGGGTTGGCGCAGATGAAGGGCAGGTTGCGGGCGCGCAGGCGCTGCAGCATCTCGCCATAGTCGTCCGGCGTTTCCGTCTCGTCGTCGAAAAGCCCGGTGCAGACGACGCTCGAAGCCTCCGGCTCTTCGCAAAGCTCGACGTCCAGCCCGTCATAGATCGACAGGTCCCGATCGGGGCCGATGTGGAACACGCGGCGCGACCCTTCCGCGATGAGGTCGCGCGTCACGTCGCCGGAAGTCACGATACGGTCGTAGGCTTGCGCCGGCACGCCGAGCGCGTCGAGTTGCGCCCGGACGTCCGGCCAGGGGCGCGGCGCGTTGGTGATCAGGACGACGGCGAGCCCCTTCGCCCGGGCGCGCATGAGGGCCGCCGAGGCATCGTCGAAGGCCCGGATGCCGTTGTGGATCACGCCCCAGACGTCGCACAGCAACGCGCCGTATCCGGCGGTCATATCGTCGAGCGAAGCAGTCATTCGCGGCATGTTCGGCATCGGCGCTCCCACATCCTGCCGCTTCCCGTCGCGGTCCGCGGCGGCCCCGGAATTATCCGAAGCCGGTCACCCTGTCATTATGTTTCGCTTCACATTCGCCGTGCAGAATGGCTTGATGTATAATGGATAGGTTGTGTGACGGCGCGAGCCCGGCAACGGGACATCCGCCGGACCAGCCCAAGGGATGGGTATGCGACAGATCGCTGGATTCGCCGCCGCGGCGGCCATTCTGGGAGCCCTGTGCTACGCTGCCGGCGCTGCTTCGGCCAGCGAAGCCGTCGACGGCGCGGCTGCCTCGCGGGGCCTGCTTCTGCTGAGCCTGCTCGCCGCGGGACTGGCCCTTGCCATGGCGGCTTTGGCGGCCTGGACGTCGAGGCGCGCCAGTGCCGAACTGGCGCGCCTGTCGCGCGGCCTCGAGTCGGCGCTGGCGGCGCTCGACGCCCGTGCCAAGTCCGCCGACGCCGAACGGCTGCTGCTCGAGGAGCGCCTGCGCACCGAGATCGACACGCTCGCCTTGCGCGGCGCATCGGCCGCGATCGCCTCGTTGCCGGCCGAGGTCGTTCCCCACCCGGCAATCGCCACGAAGCGCCGCGCGAACAGATCCGATCCCGCCGACACGATCGAGCTTGCGCTCGCCCGCGCCATCGAGGACGACGAACTCGAGCTCAGCCTCGAACCGATCGTCTCCGTTTCGCGCAATGCCGGCACGGCCTTCGAGGTGCATGCCTGCCTCGAAGTGGCCGGCACGACGCATCACATCCACCGCCTCTCCACGACCGGCCGCCATGTCGAACGACACGTGTTCGAGAAGGCGCTCGTCCTGCGCGCGGCCGAGATCGCACGGCGACGGCTCGGCTCGAAGGGCGACCAGTTGCCCCTCCATTGTCCGGTGTCCGAGGAGTTGCTGCTCAATCCGAAGGACTGCGCCGAAATCGCCGCGCTCGTGACGATCCACCCGGTTCTGGCGGACCAGATCGTGCTGTCCGTCCCCTCCTCGCTGCTGGTCCCGTCGACCGGCGCGGTTGCCGCGGGCATCGACACGCTGGCGTCGTGCGGGCTCGGCTTCGCCGCCGAAGGCTGGGACAAGCCGGCCGCCGGAATCCGGATGCTGCGCGACCGCGGCACGGTGGCTCTCAAGGCCGAGGCCGACCGTCTCCTCGACCGGCTGAAGGCGCGGCGCGGCGCGGCGACCGGCGCCGAACTCGTCGCCGCCGCGCGAGCCGACGGCCTGGCGGTCGTCGCCCGCGGCATCCGCTCCGACGAGGATGCGGTGGAACTGCTCGATCTCGGCATCGACTTGATGGTCGGTCCCCGTTTCGCCGAGCCGAAACGCTTGCGTCCCGTGCTTCTGGACACGTCGCGCCAGATGGCGGACGCCAAGGCTGGTTAATGCCTGCGTAACACGGGCGATTGCATTCGATCCTTCCGAAAAACCGGAATTTAGCACGGCTCTGACATGGTGGCCCGGCATGGCGTTGCAGGGGTGCACAATGTTTCGCAAATTTTTCGAGGACAGGCGCGGCAACTTCACGATTGCGACGGCGGTGTCCATCGTCCCGATTCTCGGCGCGGTCGCGCTGGCGATCGACTTTTCCGAAATGACCCGGCAGCGCGCCCTGGCGCTGAACGCACTCGACGCCGCGGGCATCGCCGCCGCCCGCTACTATGTCGCCGGCGGAACGCCGGACGACACCATCGCCTATGCGAAGGACTTCTTCGAGGCGAACATGAACGGCATCGACACCAGCAACGCGAATTTCAACCTCACCCTGCCAAGCAGCGACAGCGGCGGCGGTCTCCTGACCATCGATGCGAGCTATGCCTTCAAGCCGTACTTCTTCGACACATTTGCCTCGCTGCTGTCGGTCCAGCCCTTGGCGCTGGAAATCTCGGCGGAGACCAAGGTGCGGTTGAAGAACACGCTGGAAGTCGCCCTCGTCCTCGACAATTCCGGCTCGATGGACTTCACCGGGTCGGGCTCCGGCAAGAAACGAATGGAACTGCTGAAAACCGCCGCCAAGCAGCTGGTCGACACGCTGGCCGGCCAGGCCGCGCAGATCAAGCAGGTCGAAAAGCCCGTCCAGTTCTCGCTGGTTCCCTTCGCCGCCTCGGTCAATGTCGGGCCGTCGAATGCCTCGGCGAGCTGGATGGACACCGACGGCCGCTCGCCGGTCCATCACGAGAACTTCGACTGGTCGACCATGCCTTCGGGCAAGCAGGTCACACTGTCGGGCGGCGTCTACTACAAGGTCGGAACCGGCTGGGGCGCCGCCGCCGGGCAGAAGGTCACGCGGTTCAGCCTGTTCGACGACATGCAGCGCGTCACCGGTCAGGTCTGGAACAGCAACATGCAGTATGTCTGCACAAGCTATCGGAACAACGGGACGTGCCGGACCTACGGCTGGGTGGACAATGGCTCCTACAGCCCCACCTACGGCAGCTATGCCAGTTGGCAGGGCTGTGTCGAGGTCCGTCCGCATCCCTACAATCTCGATGACACGACGCCGACGTCCGCCACGCCCGCGACGCTCTTCGTGCCCATGTTCGCGCCCGACGAGACGGACCTGACCTCGAACGGCTCGGCGCCGAACAGCTACTGGGCCGATATTTCCACCTCGAGCAGCAGCAGCACCCGCCAGAAATACATGCCGAAGTACTTCGAGCCCAACAACACCTCGGCCGCGGCCAGCGGCGCCGGGCCGAACAGTTCCTGCACGACCAAGCCGATCACGCCCTTGACCGACGTGACGACGGCCGCCGGCAAGACCGCGATGAACACCGCCATCGACGCCATGCAGTCGAACGGCGCTACCAACGTGCCCGAGGGCATCGCTTGGGGCTGGAGGACATTGTCGCACGCGGCGCCCTTCAGCGAAGGACGTCCCGAGAGCGAAAAGGGCAACGACAAGGTGGTGATCGTGCTGACGGACGGCGCCAACACCTACTACACGCCCAGTTCGCTCGGCTACTCCGACGCGGCCGGCAACAAGTCGACCTATTCGGCCTACGGCTACACCGGCGTCAACCAGTCCGGGCAGACGAAGTCCCGTATCTTCATGGGCACCTCCGTCAGCAGCAGCACCTATTCCAACAGCAACTACACCAATGCGATGACGCAGCAGATGAACGCGATCTGCGAAAAGGCCAAGTCGAACGGTCTGGTCGTCATGACCGTGGCGCTCGACCTCAGTTCGAGCAAGTCCGACGAACTCGGCCAGATCAACGCGCTGAAATCCTGCGCCTCCGAATCGAAATTCCGCAAGGGCGCCGACGGCAATGCCGCGAGGCTGTTCTGGAACACGACCGGTGGCGAACTCGAGCAGACCTTCAAGGAAATCGCCGACGAACTGTCCAACCTGCGCATCGTCAGCTGACCATACGGCTTTAAGCGACAATGGCCGGCGGCTCACCGCCGGCCATGCGCTTTTTTTTACCCTGTGCGCAATTCGTCGTGCGATCCGGTCCTGAGCGTCTTGAATCCCAAGCCAGGACACGCCACTTGCAGCCCACCGGGCCGCGCGCGCCTGCGTGTATCGTGCCCTCCAGCCCCGTCTCCGCGGGGTCTTCGCGAACGAACGCGACCTCCCGGATCCTCTTGACAGCAACACCTCCCGCGCCTATCTGAGCGGCGTGTTAGCACTCCCTCCCGGTGAGTGCTAACGAAGTCTGGCTTCGCCGGACGGGAGACAATTCCATCATCCGCATCGAGGATACCAACATGTCTGAAACGAATTTCCGCCCGCTGCACGACCGCGTGGTGGTCCGCCGGGTCCAGTCGGAAGAGAAGACCAAGGGTGGGATCATCATCCCGGACACCGCCAAGGAGAAGCCGCAGGAAGGCGAGATCATCGCCGTCGGCTCCGGCGCGCGCGACGAGGCCGGCAAGCTGGTTCCGCTCGACGTCAAGGCCGGTGACCGCGTTCTCTTCGGAAAGTGGTCGGGCACCGAGGTCAAGCTCAACGGCGAAGACCTGCTGATCATGAAGGAATCCGACATCATGGGCATCATCGGCTGAGCCGAGCCCTGATCGAAACTGATCCACGGCCAGGTTCGACGACCGGCCGAAACTGTTGAGGAGCTAAAACATGGCTGCCAAGGAAGTACGTTTTTCCCGTGATGCGCGCGAGCGGATGCTGCGCGGCGTCAACATCCTCGCCGACGCGGTGAAGGTCACGCTCGGCCCGAAGGGCCGCAACGTCGTCATCGACAAGTCGTTCGGCGCCCCGCGCATCACCAAGGACGGCGTCACCGTCGCCAAGGAGATCGAGCTGGAGGACAAGTTCGAGAACATGGGCGCCCAGATGGTGCGCGAAGTGGCCTCGAAGACCAACGACATCGCCGGTGACGGCACCACCACGGCCACCGTTCTCGCCCAGGCGATCGTCCAGGAAGGCCACAAGGCGGTTGCCGCCGGCATGAATCCGATGGACCTGAAGCGCGGCATCGACCTCGCCGTGTCGGAAGCCGTCGCCAGCCTCGTCAAGAGCGCCAAGAAGATCAACACCTCCGCCGAGGTCGCGCAGGTCGGCACCATCTCCGCCAACGGCGAGAAGGAAATCGGCGACATGATCGCCGAGGCCATGCAGAAGGTCGGCAACGAGGGCGTCATCACCGTCGAGGAAGCCAAGACCGCCGAGACCGAGCTTGAGGTCGTCGAGGGCATGCAGTTCGACCGCGGCTATCTCTCGCCCTACTTCGTCACCAACCCCGACAAGATGGTCGCCGAGCTCGAGGACGCCTACATCCTCCTGCACGAGAAGAAGCTCTCCAACCTCCAGGCGATGCTGCCGGTGCTCGAGGCGGTCGTCCAGACCTCCAAGCCGCTCGTCATCATCTCCGAGGACGTCGAGGGCGAGGCGCTCGCCACGCTCGTCGTCAACAAGCTGCGTGGCGGCCTGAAGATCGCCGCCGTCAAGGCTCCGGGCTTCGGTGATCGCCGCAAGGCCATGCTCGAGGACATCGCGATCCTCACCGGCGGCCAGGTGATCTCGGAAGACCTCGGCATCAAGCTCGAGAACGTCGGCCTCGACATGCTCGGCCGAGCCAAGAAGGTGTCGATCTCCAAGGAGAACACCACCATCGTCGACGGCGCCGGCAAGAAGGAAGAGATCCAGGGCCGCGTCGCCCAGATCAAGCAGCAGATCGAGGAGACCACCTCCGACTACGACCGCGAGAAGCTCCAGGAGCGCCTGGCCAAGCTCGCAGGCGGCGTCGCGGTGATCCGCGTCGGCGGCTCGACCGAGGTCGAGGTCAAGGAGAAGAAGGACCGCGTCGACGACGCCCTCAACGCGACCCGCGCGGCCGTCGAGGAAGGCATCGTGCCTGGCGGCGGCACCGCGCTTCTGCGCGCTTCGCTGGCCATCAAGGGCGAAGGCGCCAATGCCGACCAGAAGGCCGGCATCGCCATCATCCGCCGCGCCCTGCAGGCTCCGTGCCGCCAGATCGCGTCGAACGCGGGCGCCGAGGCTTCGATCGTCGCGGGCAAGATCCTCGACGAGGGTAGCGAGACCTTCGGCTACAACGCCCAGACCGGCGAGTTCGGCGACATGATCGCCATGGGCATCGTCGACCCGGTGAAGGTCGTCCGCACCGCCCTCCAGGACGCGGCTTCGGTCGCCGGCCTGCTGGTCACCACCGAGGCCATGATCGCCGAGGCGCCGAAGAAGGAGAGCGCCGGCGGCGGCATGCCGGGCGGCATGGGCGGCGGCATGGGCGGCATGGGCGGCATGGACTTCTAAGTCCACGCGTCCAGCCAACCGGTTGAAATGCGAGGGGCGGTCCGCAAGGGCCGCCCTTATTCGTTATGCGATGTTGGCGGGGTAAATGCGACGATCTGTGGTACGAGACGTGGCGTGAATCACCAATCGAGCTATATTTAAATTGATACAAATTAATTCTATCGGACGGAATGGAGCGTGAGATGACAGGTTCGGTGGTCGCGGCGTCAAAAGACAGTGAGATAAATTCTATAGATTTTCTGTTAAGTGGCGAGCTACACGACGTTATTTTCAATCCCGCACGTGAAGAGGGGCTACACTTTCACCCGACCGGAACGTCAACTTCCTTAAAGTTGCGGCTGAAAGAGCCTGAGCATGATTCGTTTGGCCACCGAAAAGGCATTGAATGCGTCGTCACAGATTCGCTCAAAGTGAAACCCGAACAAGTTGATTTCGCTCGCGCATTTATCGCCAGGAAATACATCCTTCTCCCGGACGCACCTATTAAATTACTTTATCACTCGCAAGGCATTGAACAAATAGACGAATGCGGAAACATCAGAAAAGGCTACGGTCTTCCTTTTCACAACCTGCCCATTGAAATTCAGAAAATATGCGACGAAGTATATGATAAACTTATTTCCTTTGCGGTTCGTTTTCTACATTTAATCAGATGGTCACAAAATATAGACGCACCTCACAAATTATTCGACCACCTCCCTTCGCTCTATTGGCGTGTAGAGCCCGGTTCGTACTACATTGTTCCATCCAAATCCAACGAACTTGATGGAAGGAGTCCTGTTGGAATCCAGTGGGACGATACTGACCGTGACATTTTATACGCACTTTTCTCAAAAGATGCAGTCGAACCTCTTGGTCATGAGCTGCTCCGTGAAGCGATATCATTGATATCATCCTCTCCCCGCACCGCGTTGTTGGGGCTGAGTTTGGCTCTCGAAGCAGGCGTCAAGCAACATCTCTCACGAAAGGTACCCCAGGCAGCGTGGCTTCTGGAAAAAATGCCATCACCGCCAATAGATAAAATTGTCCGAACTTACCTGCGAGAGCTACATAACTTCGCAACATCACCGCAATTAAATTGGGATGCCCTGAAACCACTCTTTAAGACATGTAAAGAATTATCTGAAGACAGAAACATAGTCGCACATCAAGGATGCATGCCAGAGCGAGCGAATCTATTTGTTTATGCAACTGCTGTCAGTGATTTACTATATATAATTGATTTTCTTGACGGAGAGATATGGGCAACGGATCATGTTGAGCAGAATCGTAGCGCTCTCGGATGGCATTCGCCCCGGCGGTCCAAAATTTATTTCTCTATTAAATCTATAGATTGATTATTTATAAGACTAATGATTTAGGAAATTTAGGTAGAAATAACATTCAATTGACCATGCGATACATCGCCTTCGTCCACAAGGAGCCCGACAGCGTCTACGGGGTCAGCTTCCCCGACCTTCCCGGCTGCATCTCGGCCGGCGAGACGATCGACGACGCGGTCAGCAACGCCGTCGAGGCGCTCGCCGGTCATGTGCGGATGCTTGAGGCTGACGGCGACCTCGTTCCGGCGCCACGCGATTTCGACGCCATCATGGCCGATCCGGAACTCGAGGAGGATCGCCAGGGCGCCATGACCACCATCGTGCCGCTCGCCCGCGACCGCGGGTCGACCGCCCGCATCAGCGTCTCGTTCGATCTCGGCCTGCTGGAGGCGATCGATGCGGCGGCGAAGGCGCGCAAGCAGACGCGCTCGGCCTTTCTTGCCAGCGCCGCCCGCCGCGAGATCGTCGAGTAGACGAGACCCTCGGCCGGCTTCAGCCTCCTTCCCTCACCCCTTCCGCGTCGCCAGCACCTTGTCGATCCGCCGACCGTCCAGATCGACCACCTCGAAGCGCCAGTTGCCGACGTCGATCGCCTCGCCGGTGTCCGGCAGGCGCTTGAAGGCGTCGAGCAGGAAGCCGGCCACCGTCTCGTAGCCGCGCCTTTGCGGCAGTTCGAGCCGCAGGATGTCGGCCATCTCGTCGGCGGGCATCGAACCGGCGAACAGCCACGAGCCGTCGGCGCGCTGATTCGCCTCCGGTTCCGCGCCTTCGTCCTCGTCCGAACGGAATGCCCCGGCGATCGCATCGAGAATGTCGGCCGGCGTGATCACGCCTTCGAAGTGGCCGAACTCGTCATGCACCAGCGCCATCGGCACGTCCGCCTTGCGCAGGGTTTCGAGCACCGCGAGAGCCGACATCGTGTCCGGCACCACCGGCGCCGGCCGCACATGATCGGCGAGCGCCTTGACTGGCTTGGACAGGAGACCGGCCACGACATCGCGCACCCGCACGACGCCCGTCACGGCGTCGACGTCGCCCTCATGCACGGGCAGCCGCGTGTGGACGCTGGAGAGCAGCGCCGCGCGAAGGTCGTCCGGCGAGAGCGTCGCGTCGAGCGCTTCCACCTCGGTGCGCGGCGTCATCAGGGCGCGCGCGGAGCGGTCGCCGAGCCGCATGACGCCGGCGATCATCGCCTGCTCGGCCGGATCGATAATGCCGGCGCTCTCGGCCTCGGCGATGACGGTGCGGATCTCCTCGTCGGTCAGCGTCGACCGTGGCTCGGCCCCCATGCCGGTCGCCCGCAGGATCGCCCGCGTCGAGGCGTCGAGCAGCCAGACGACGGGCGCGGCGACGCGCGCGAACACTTCCATGGCCGGCGCCACAATGCAGGCGAAGCCTTCCGCGTTCTTCAGCGCCAGATGCTTGGGCACCAGTTCGCCGATGATGACCGACAGGAAGGTGATCGCGCCGATGACGAGCCCGTAGCCGGCGATCCCCGCCACCTGCTCCGTCAGCCCGTAGCCCATGAGGATTTCGCTCATCCGCGCGCCGAGCGCGGCGCCCGAAAACGCGCCGGCCAGGATGCCGATCAGCGTGATGCCGATCTGCACCGCCGAGAGGAAGCGTCCAGGCTTGTCGGCGAGCCGCAGCGCCGCGCGGGCGCCGGCCTTCCCCTGGTCGGCAAGCAATCGCAGGCGCGGCTTGCGCGCCGACACAATCGACAGTTCCGACAGCGTAAAGAGGCCGTTGAGAAGGATGAGGCAGCCGGCCACGATCAGTTCGAACATGCGTCATGGGTAGGGTCCCGCGCCTGCCCGGTCAACGGATGCCATCCCGGAGGACCCGCAGCGTCCTGGCGCTCCGACGCCCCCTTCGAAGCGTTCTCAATAACTTGACCTCGTCGTTTGAATCGATTTGGCAACGGCCCGCACGCAATCTCCGCTTGAAGCGCCTTTGCCCCCGCGCTACCCGAACGCCTGCATCGTCCCGAGGAGACCGCCATGACCGAAGTCCGCGCCACCCGCACCGAGACCGACACCTTCGGCCCGATCGAGGTCGCGGCCGACCGCTACTGGGGCGCGCAGGCGCAGCGGTCGCTTGGAAACTTCAGGATCGGCTGGGAGAAGCAGCCGGGGTCGGTCGTGCGCGCGCTCGGCATCGTCAAGCGCGCCGCCGCCGAGGTCAACATGGCTCTCGGCCGGCTCGACCCGACGATCGGCGAGACGATCGTGAAGGCCGCACAGGAGGTGATCGACGGCAGGCTCGACGATCATTTCCCGCTGGTCGTCTGGCAGACTGGTTCCGGCACGCAGTCCAACATGAACGCCAACGAGGTGATCTCCAACCGCGCGATCGAGATGATGGGCGGCGTGATGGGCTCCAAGAAGCCGGTCCACCCCAATGACCACGTCAACATGAGCCAGTCGTCGAACGACACCTACCCGACCGCCATGCACGTCGCCTGCGCCGAGCGCATCGTCCACGACCTGCTGCCGGCGCTGAGGCACCTGCACGCCGCGCTGGACGAGAAGGCCAGGGCCTTCGACCACATCGTCAAGATCGGCCGCACCCACACGCAGGACGCCACGCCGCTGACGCTCGGCCAGGAGTTTTCCGGCTACGCCGCGCAGGTCGCCTCGTCGATCAGGCGCATCGAACTCACCCTGCCCGGCCTGATGGAACTCGCCCAGGGCGGCACGGCGGTCGGCACCGGCCTCAACGCCCCGGTCGGCTTCGCCGAAAAGGTCGCCGAGCGCATCGCCGCCATCACCGGCCTGCCCTTCGTCACGGCGCCGAACAAGTTCGAGGCGCTGGCGGCGCATGATTCGATGGTCTTCTCGCACGGCGCGATCAACGCGGCAGCGGCGGCGCTGTTCAAGATCGCCAACGACATCCGCTTCCTCGGCTCCGGCCCGCGCTCGGGTCTCGGCGAACTCGCCCTGCCCGAAAACGAGCCGGGCTCGTCCATCATGCCCGGCAAGGTGAACCCCACCCAGTCCGAGGCGCTGACCCAGGTCTGCGTCCAGATCTTCGGCAACAACGCGGCGCTGACCTTCGCCGGCAGCCAGGGGCATTTCGAGCTCAACGTCTACAACCCGCTGATGGCCTACAACTTCCTCCAGTCGGTCCAGCTCCTGTCTGACGCCGCCCGGTCCTTCACCGACAATTGCGTGACGGGCATCGAGGCGCGTGAGGACAACATCAAGGCGGCGCTCGACCGCTCGCTGATGCTGGTCACGGCGCTCGCCCCCACCATCGGCTACGACGCGGCGGCGAAGATCGCCAAGACGGCGCACAGGAACGGCACGACGCTGCGCGAGGAAGCCCTGGCGACCGGCCTCGTCACCGCCGAGGACTACGACCGCATCGTGCGGCCGGAACTGATGACGCGGCCGGGGTGAAACCGGGCAATCGCCGCCATCGTTCAACAATAGTGAACGTATCGTCGGCATCTGGGGCGCTATCGGTTTCCGTCAATGGGCGTATCTAGGGGGCATCCTCAATCCTGGAGACTCCCATGTCCAACAGCGTCATCCTCCTCATCGGCCGCATCCTCCTCTCCGTCATGTTCATCATGTCGGGCCTGCAGAAGTTCGGCGGCATCGAAGGCACCGCCGGCTACATCGGCTCGGTCGGCCTGCCCGCGCCGGTCGCCCTCGCCTGGCTCGCCGCCATCTTCGAGACGGTCGCCGGCATCGCCATCCTCGTCGGCTTCCAGACGAAGATCGCCGCACTCCTGCTTGCCGCCTTCTGCGTCTTCGCCGGCTACGTGTTCCACTTCCAGCCGGAAGACCAGATGCAGATGATCTCCTTCATGAAGAACCTGACCATCGCCGGCGGCTTCCTCGCCCTCTACGTGTCGGGTCCGGGCTCGCTCTCGGTCGACGCCCGCACCGGATCGCTCGCGACGGCCTGACCTCCAGCCACCGCGCGAAATGGCAAAGGCCCGGCTTCCCCAAGCCGGGCCTTCGCTGATTCAGGCGTCGGACGACGAGCAGCGGCCGCTCAGGCCGTCTTCTGCTCGGTAATGCCGAGTTCGCCCACCATCTCGTCGCGCATGATGAACTTCTGCGGCTTGCCGGTCACCGTCATCGGCAGCGAGGGCCGGATGCGGACATGGCGCGGGATCTTGTAGTGCGCGATCTGTCCCTTGCAGAACTCGCGGATTTCTTCCTCGGTAGGCGCCTCGCCGGCCGGCACGATCCAGGCGCAGACCTCCTCGCCGTAGCGCGCGTCCGGCACGCCGAACACCTGCACCTCGCGCACCTTCGGGTGCCGGTAGAGGAACTCCTCCACCTCGCGCGGATAGACGTTCTCGCCGCCGCGGATGATCATGTCCTTCACCCGGCCGACGATGTTGCAGTAGCCCTCGGCGTCGATCGTGGCGAGGTCGCCGGTATGCATCCAGCCCTCCGCGTCGATCGCTTCGGCGGTCTTCTCAGGCTCGTCCCAGTACCCCTTCATCACCGAATAGCCGCGCGTGCACAATTCGCCGCGCTCGCCCGTCGGCACCGTGCGTCCCTCGGCGTCGACGATCTTCACCTCGACATGCGGATGGACGCGCCCGACCGTCGAGACGCGCTTCTCCAGCGGGTCGTCGACGTGGCTCTGGAACGAGACCGGGCTCGTCTCGGTCATGCCGTAGGCGATCGTCACCTCGCGCATGTTCATCTGGCTCTGCACCCGCTTCATCACCTCGATCGGGCACGGCGCGCCGGCCATGATGCCGGTCCGGAGCGAAGACAGGTCGAAACCCTTGAAGCCCGGATGGTCGAGCATGGCGACGAACATGGTCGGCACGCCGTAGAGCGCCGTACAGCGCTCGGCTTCCACCGCCTTCAGCGTCGCCTCCGGATCGAAGCCCTCGCCGGGAAACACCATCGCCGCGCCCTTGGTCACGCAGCCGAGCGTGCCCATCACCATGCCGAAGCAATGGTAGAGCGGCACCGGGATGCAGAGCCGGTCCTCCTCGGTCAGGTTCATCGCCGCGGTGACGAAATGGGCGTTGTTCAAGATGTTGGAATGCGTCAGCGTCGCGCCCTTCGGCGCGCCCGTCGTCCCCGAGGTGAACTGGATGTTGATCGCCTCGTCGCGTTCGAGGCTTGCCGTAATGTCGTCGAGCCGCGTCCTCTCCTTCGCGGTGCCGAGGCCGATCACGTCGTCGAAATTGTACATGCCGGGCGACGCCGCCTCGCCCATGCGGATGACCGTCTGGAGATTGGGCAGCCGCGCCGCCTTGAGGTCGCCGGGCTTCGCGGCGGCGAGTTCGGGCGCGAGTTCGGCCACCATGCCGAGATAGTCGGAGGTCTTGAAGCTCGCCGCCGTCACCAGCGCCCGGCAGCCCACCTTGTTCAGCGCGTATTCGAGTTCGTAGAGCCGGTAGGCCGGATTGATGTTGACCATCACCAGCCCGATCCGCGCCGTGGCGAACTGCGTCAGCAGCCATTCCCAGCGGTTCGGCGACCAGATGCCGATGCGGTCGCCCTTGGCGAGCCCCAGCGCGAGCAGGCCCGCGGCGAGGTCGTCGACGGCGGCCGCGAACTCCGACCACGTCACCCGCACGCCCTGCGCGCGAAACACCGCGGCCGGACGGTCACCGAAACGCGCGACCGTCCTCGCCAGCGCCTGCGGGATCGTCTCCTCCAGCAGCGGCAGCGACCGGTCGCCGGTGACGTGCGACAGCCCGTCGATGGGCGCGAGCGAATGCGGCGCGCCGGCCTGGATGGTCATGGATGCTCCCTCCCGTGTCCTGTGCCGTGCGACCGCCTTCGCGCCCGCCGGTCTCTTGCCCGCGAGTGTATCAGGCGCCGTCGACCACGCAAACGGAAGCGAAGGAGCGCGCCCCTACGACACGGCCGCGCGGACGCGCCGGCACAGTTCCGCCAGCACCGCGGCGTCCTCCGCCGGGCGCTCCCGTTTCGCCGACACCAGGCAGGCCTGCGACTTCAGGATCACGCCGTCGTCGAGGATGCGCAAATGGTTGGCCCGCAGCGTCGATCCCGTCGTGGTGATGTCGACGATGACGTCGGCCGAGCCCGCCGCCGGCGCGCCCTCGGTGGCGCCGAGGCTCTCGACGATGCGGTAGACCTGGATGCCGTGCATCTGCGAGAAGAACTGCTGCGTCAGCCGCCAGTATTTGGTCGCGATCCTGAGCCGCCGCCCGTGCCGCTGGCGGAAATCCGCCGCCACGTCGTCGAGGTCGGCCATGGTCGAGACATCGAGCCAGATGTCGGGCACCGCCACCACCACGTCGGCATGGCCGAAGCCGAGCCTGGCCGCGATCTCCACCCTGGCGTCCCAGTCCGCCAGCGTCTCGCGCACCAGGTCCTCGCCGGTCACGCCGCAATA
>JBKBRJ010000006.1:0-45116 GCA_046292285.1 Mesorhizobium sp.
CGATCCGCTCGACTGGCTCTCGCAGACCTTGACCCGCATCGCTCAAGGCTGGCCTGCATCCGAAATCGAAATGCTCATGCCTTGGAACTTTAGGCCTGACGTTATCGGCTGACCGCTTACGATATCTGGCGAGATCGAGCCGGAGCGGACGCCGCTCGGAACGGGCCAGCGCGATCTGCTTGACGGCGTCGAACCCGATCGCCCCCAACCGGATCGCCTCGGTGACGGCCTCGGTGACGGTCGCCATCGGGCAAGCCTCCAGCAGCCGCAAGACCTGGATGAACTCCCGCTTGCCGCGATTGCCCATGCGCGCCTCGAGGAGATGACGCAGATGCTGGAACGGCTCGGGCAGAGCCCAACCCTGCAACGGCGCGGCCTGGTCGAGGGCGTTCGGCTTCATCTCGATCAGCATCAAATAGTGCAGCGGATCGAACACGAAGGCCCCTGTGGCATAGGATCGGTGGTGCCGGGCGATCTCCTCGCCGGCGCAAAGGATCACCACCTCGTCGACGAAGCCCTTCACCAGGACATCACGGAAGCCGAACGATGTCGGAACCGAGTAGTCGTTGCAGCGGTTGTCAGTGGGCGTGCAATTCTCCCTGATTATGGGCTTTGAAAATTCCCTGGTTGGCATTCCCGCCAGCCCATTCCGGCGGGGTTAACCCCGCCGGAATGGGCTGAGCCGAGATCGGCGGCAAGCCGCTCGCCGATGGTCGCAGCGTTGCGGCCGGCGCGTTCCGCCTGCCGTGCCCGGCACCGCTCCGCCAGCATGGCGTTGAGATCGTCGAAGCTCGCCGCCACCGGGATCGGCGTCATGAAGTTCGAGCGGGCATACTTCACCAACCCCTCGACCTTGCCCTCACATGAGGATCTTGGGAATCAAGTGGCGATTTTCACATCCGTTTCTCCACGATGTAATGGATCCTGGGCCGAGCCTTCGCGCAATAGCGGCGTCGACGCCGCGTCACCTCACATCCGGTCGCCGCGTCCGACGGCTGCACCACAATTCCCCATGCTCGGGGGCCGGCTCGGAAGGGTGAGACCAATCTTATCAGCGGCATATTTCAGCCAGCCAAGGTCGCGGTTCACCCCACCGGATCCAACGAGGCTGGCCGAGCCTCGCGGATTGATTGATCCGTTGATTTGCTCTTCTTCAGGCCGCCTTCAGGGTTGCTCCTTCCGGTATTTCGCCGTGAGTTGTGAAGCGCCAAAGCGCGATGAGGAGCTTGCGCGCCAGCGCAACGATCGTGACACGGCGAAGGCGGCCCCGATCAGCTTTGACGCGCTCATGGAACCATCGGCTGAGCGCGGATCCCGGCTGGTGGCGAAGCCATAGCCAAGCCGCTTCGATCATCGTAGTCCGCAAGCGCGCGTTTCCGGATTTCGAGATTCCCTGTTCTTTCTTCATGTCGCCGCTTTGCCATGGACTGGGGGCCAACCCGGCGTAAGCCGCCAGCTGGCGGCGATTGGCGAAGCGACGATAAAGGCCCTCCTGCCAGAGTACCGTTGCGAACTCGGGTCCAATACCTCGAAGCTTCAAGAGTTGAGCGCCCGGTGACTCGCACCGCTTTTTCTCTGCTTCGCCGCTGACTTCGGCCCCCGCGCAAAGCAATGCGTTGCGTTCGGTTTCGACCTCGGCAATCTGCTTGCGCAAGAACTCGAGGCGGTCGAGTTCGCGTCCGATCTCTGCCTTCATGCGTTCGGGGACCGGTCGCCCGTCTCCGGTCCGTAGTTCCCCAAGCTGCTCACGTGCGTTCTTACGCATCGGCTCAAAGCCGCTGATCCCCTGACAGGCCATCAGGCCCTTGATACGATTGATATGCTCGATACGCTCCCTGACCATTGTTTTGCGCTCGCGAGACAAACGGCGCTGATCCTCTTCTTCAGGGCTCGGGACCACCACCATCGCACAGATCCGTGGTTCGCCCCGTTTGAACGCCATGAGGGTGCGCAACAGCAATTCGCCGTCGATGGCGTCCGTTTTTGCGCGGCGGCGGCGGCGGGGGACGGCGATCGATGCGGATTCAACGACGTGGCTCTCGATCGCATTCGCAACAAGAACACGATGAATCCAGAACCCATCGAATCCGATCTCTTGAATCGTCACGATGTTGACCGTGTCCCCAGGATGCCGTTCCGCCTTCAGGCGAAGCTCGCTCAGGAGCTGAAGCAGGCCCGAGGAATCGCCTCCGGCAACGAAGTGTCGTGATATCTTGCTGCTTCCGGGAGACAATGACGTTACAAGCCATCGTGCGCGGCTCAGCTCTATCGAGACGAACAGGTTCGCGGGTTCCGTCAAAAGTGGCGGCTGAGACGGAAAGACAGCAAAGGCGGTTTCCATGATGAGACCCTCGTTGGAGTTGAGCGACGTGCTCGAACAGATTACGAGCCGAGCCGCGGGTAATCCTCATGGTATCTTGTCGTTCCCTTTGCCGGGGCGGCCGAACCTGTCGCTGAACAGGTAATGGCTCTGCAGTTCGGTGAAGGCCCGCGTGCGCTCCCGCTTGCCGTCGCCGCAGATCTTCGCCACCACGATCTTCAGATTGTCGTAGAGCACCGACAGCGGCACGCCGCCGAAGAAGGCGAAGGCCGACACATGCCCGTCCAGGAACGCTTCCGTCGTCTCGGCCGGATACGCCTTCACGAACGGGGCATCCGACTGCGGCAGGTCCATGCAGAAGAAGTGGATCTTGCAGCGAACGCCGCCGATTACGCCGGTCGCCTCGCCAAAGTCCACCTGTGCATGGCCGGGCGGATGCGACAGCGGCACGAACGTCTCGCGCCCTCTGGCCCTGGCGAGCCGGACATAGTCCTTCACCACCGTGTAGCCGCCGCCAAACCCGTGCTCGTCACGCAGCCGCTCGAAGATTCGCTTCGCCGTGTGCCGCTGCTTCACCGGGCTGGTCCGGTCGGCCTCCATGATCGCTTCAATCAATGGAAGCAAAGCGCCCAGCTTCGGCTTCACCACGGGCCTCGTGCGCGTGTAACCAGGAGGTAACGAGAACCGGCACATCTTCGAAACCGTCTCGCGACTCAGCCCGAAAATACGGGCCGCTTCACGACGGCTGTTGCCCTCGACAAACACAAAATGCCGGACGGCGGCATAGACTTCCACGGCAAACATTCCCGGCCCATCCCCAAAGGGACCAGCCTAGCCAATGGACGGATTTTACTCCGCCCGCGCCGCCATCACGTCGGCGCTCCATGGCCTAATTTGTCACCGCCCTGCACAGCCGACCGAGGCGCTGATCGCCCAGGTCATCGTCGCCAAGTTCGGTGATCACTTGCCATTCTACCGGCAGGCCGAGATCTATGCTCGCCAGGGCCTCCAACTGGATCGCGCGACACTGGGCAATTGGGTTGGCCGGGCCTGCTTCCATCTCAAGCCCATCGCCAGCCACATGCGCTGGCATCTGGCTGGCGCGGATCGTCTGTTCATGGACGAGACCACGGCGCCGGTGCTCGACCCCGGGCGCGGCAAGGTCAAGAAGGGCTTCTTCTGGGCGATCGCTTGCGATGATCGCGGTCATGGTGGCCAAGGTCCGCCCATCGTGCTGTTCCACTATGCACCCGGGCGCGGCGGCGAGCATGCCGAACGGTTCCTCCAAGGCTTCGGCGGACAGTTCCTGCAGGTTGACGCCTATGAGGGCTATGACCGGCTGACGCGCCTGGAGCGGTCGCAGGGACCCTGGAAGCTCGTCCATTGTTGGGCCCATCTACGCCGACGGTTTGTGAAGCTGGCGCGCAATACGAAGTCCCCCATCGCCGAAGCCGCCGTGCGCCAGATCGCCACGCTCTACGCCGTCGAGGCGACGGTGCGCGGCATGACGCCACAAGCTCGGCTCGCCGCGCGACAGCAGCACTCTTCCCCGATCATCGCCGCCTTGAAGCCGTGGTTTGAAAAGCAATTGTCGATGATCTCCTCGGGCTCAAAGCTGGCCGAAGACATCCGCTACGGGCTTGCTCACTGGGAAGGGCTCACCCGCTTCCTCGATGACGGCCGGCTCGAGCTCGACACCAATTCGGTCGAAAACGCCATCAGGCCGATATGCCTGACCAGAAAAAATGCCCTGTTTGCTGGCCATGAGGTCGGGGCCGAAAACTGGGCGCTGCTCTCATCCATCGTGGCCACCTGCAAGCTCAACGATGTCAATCCAGTTGCCTACCTCGCCGAAACCCTCGAAGCCATCATCAACGGCTATCCGCAGAGCCGGATCGAGGAACTCATGCCCTGGCGATTCCGGAAATCGTCAAGCCCAAATCCATAGGTGATCGGCGAGGCGCTTACGCTCGACCGGCCGCTCTGAGGAGGACCTCTATGGACTTTGCCGTGCCACCGGATCTGGAATCCCTCGCCGGGGAAATCGGGACATTCATCCGCGAGAGAATAATTCCACTGGAAAGCGATCCGCGCTGGACCTCGCACGGACCGACGGAGGATTTCCGCCGCGAGCTCGTCGGTCTGGCGCGAGAGAGCGGCGTGCTCGCTCCGCACTCGCCGGCCGAATACGGCGGCCGTGACCTCAGCCATTTCGGCCGGGCGGTCGCCTTCGAGGCAGCCGGTTATTCGATGCTTGGGCCCGTCGCGCTGCATTGCGCGGCGCCCGACGAGGGCAACATCCATCTGATGCATGTCGTCGCCGACGAAAGGCAACGCGAGCGTTGGCTTCGTCCGCTGGCCACGGGCGAGACACGGTCATGCTTTGCCATGACCGAGTCCATGGGCGCGGGAGCCGATCCGTCGCTGCTCGAGACGGTGGCGGAGCCGGTCGCGGGCGGTTATCGCATCCGCGGATTGAAATGGCTCATAACCGGGGCCGAGGGCGCAGCCTTCACAATCATCATGGCCCGGATGACATCCGGGGAGCACGAGGGCAAGGCGACCATGTTCCTCGCCGACATGCTCCAGCCGCAGATCGTGCTCGAACGGCAGCTCGACACGATGGACTCAACCTTCACCGGAGGACATTGGGTCGTCCGTTTCGACGATCTCTTCGTGCCGGAATCGGACGTTCTGGGCGCGGTCGGCGAAGGGTTCCGCTACGCCCAGGTGCGCCTGGCGCCGGCGCGCCTCACGCATTGCATGCGCTGGCTTGGCGCGGCGGTGCGAGCGCAGGACATCGCCAGAGACTACGCCAACCGGCGGACCGCCTTCGGCAAGTCGCTGGTCGATCACGAGGGCGTGGGCTTTATGCTCGCCGACAACGACATGGATATCTACTCCGCGCGACTTGCGATCTGGCACACCGCCTGGCTGCTCGACCAGGGCGCCCGCGGCGGCCCGGAGAGTTCTCGGGCGAAGGTGATCTGCTCGGAAGCGATCTGGCGAGTGGCCGACCGCTGCGTCCAGATCCTGGGCGGCCTCGGACTCACCCGCGACACAGTGATCGAGCGCTTCTTTCGCGATGCGCGGGCGTTCCGCGTCTATGATGGACCCTCCGAGGTCCACCGGTGGTCTCTGGCCCGCCGCATGAGGGAGACGCGTCGATGAGCCTCGGCACACCTTCCATGTTCGACCTCACGGGACGCGTCTGCGTCGTCACCGGTGCCGGTCGGGGCATCGGCAAGTCGATCGCTGCGACGCTTGCGGCGCACGGGGCGACGGTCGTCATCACCGGTCGCACCCAGGCAACGCTCGACGCTGCCGCGCGGGAAATCGCACAGGCGGGCGGAACCGTCGATGCGATCACGGCGGACATGGCGAGCGAGGATGACGTCGTGCGGTTGGCGCGAACGGTCGAGGAACGGCATGGCGGCGCGCAGGTGCTGGTCAACAATGCCGGGATCAACCCGATCTACAAGACGGCGGAGGACACGTCCCTCGCCGAGTGGAATGCGATCATCGCCACGAACCTGACTGGAGTCTTCCTGACCTGCCGCGAATTCGGACGCTCCATGCTAGAGGCGGGTTCGGGAAGCATCGTCGCGATCTCCTCTATCGGCGGTCGGGTGGGATTGGCCAAGACGGCGCCCTATTGCGCTTCGAAGGGCGGTGTCGAGCTTCTGACTCGTTCCCTGGCGATCGACTGGGCGCCACGCGGGGTGCGCGTCAATACGGTCGCCCCGGCCTATGTCGAAACCGACCTGACCGCCGGCCTGGCGGCGCATCCCGTGTTGGGAGAACGCATCATCCAGCGCACGCCAATGCGTCGCTTCGGACAGCCCGACGAGATCGCCGGCGCGGTCGTATTCCTCGCTTCCGACGCATCGCACTACGTCACCGGCCAGACGATCGGCGTCGATGGCGGCTGGACGGCCGCATGAGTGAACGCAACCCACCGCCGCGCCGCGCGCTCGACGGGCTGGTCGTCCTCGATCTCACCCGCCTCCTGCCGGGTGCATTCTGCTCGCAGATCCTCGCCGACAT
This sequence comes from Mesorhizobium sp., assembly GCA_046292285.1. GTDB lineage: Bacteria > Pseudomonadota > Alphaproteobacteria > Rhizobiales > Rhizobiaceae > Aquibium. The sequence goes on from JBKBRJ010000006.1 coordinate 6,368, forward strand.
GGGGGCCGAGGTGATCAAGGTGGAAGCCCCGGACGGCGGCGACTACAACCGTTCCTGGGAGCCGAGGGCGAAGGAGGAATCAGGTTCGTTCCTGCTCCTCAACCGCAACAAGAAGAGCCTGACGCTGAACCTGAAGACCGAGGCCGGCAAGGCGGTGTTCCGGCGTCTGGCGGCGACGGCCGACATCGTGCTCGAAGGCTACCGACCCGGCGTGATGGAGCGGCTCGGACTGTCCTACGAGACGTTGCGGCGGGAAAATCCCGGCCTGATCTATTGCGCCATCTCGGGTTACGGTCAGGATGGTCCGATGCGGTTGTCCGTCGGCCACGATCTCAACTATCTTGCGATTGCCGGTGCCCTACAGCTCTTCGCCCGGCCGGGTGAGGGGCCATCCGTGCCGGGTCTGTCGATCGCCGACGTCGGAGGCGGCTCGCTGATGGCCACCACTGGCATTCTGGCCGCGCTCCGGTCGCGCGACGCGACGGGGCAGGGCCAGTTCGTGGACATCTCCATGACCGACGGCACCGTTGCCTGGCTTGCGCTACACGGCGCCGACTACCTGTTCGGCGGCATTGAGCCGCGCGGCGGCGAGCGACCGTTCATCGGCCAGGCGCCCTGCTACGCGGTCTATCTTTGCGCTGACGGCCGCCATGTCGCGCTTGGCGCCCTGGAGGCCCATTTCTGGGACAGGTTCTGCGCGCTGGCGGATGTCCCGTCCGACCTGCGCGCGCACTATCCGGTGGGCGAGGAGGCGGATCGCCAGCGCGTCGCGATCGCGCGGATCATGCTCGGCCGGACCCGCGACGCCTGGGTGTCCCTCGCCGAGGAGGCAGACATTCCGCTGTCGCCCGTCAATTCGATGGCGGAGGCATTCCGGCACCCGCAACTGGTCCATCGCCGGATGCTGCAGGAGATCGATCATCCCGTGGAGGGGCGGATACCGCAGCTCGGCTTTCCCATCAAGCTGTCGGAGACGCCGTGCGACATGCGCGCGCCGCCGCCGCTCCTGGGCGAACACAGCGAGGCCATTCTAGCTTCGGCGGGCTATTCACGCGAGGAAATCGGCGCGTTGCGCGAGGGAGGAGCGATCTGATGAGCCGGGGAGGAGTGCCGCGCGTGCGCGGCGGAGAAGGATACGAGGCTTTCCACGCGGCCTTCCGCTGGGAGATCCCCGACACGTTCAACTTCGGCGTCGACGTGGTCGACCGCATGGCTCGCGATCATGATGGTCCGGCGCTGATCGCGGAGGACGCAGCCGGAACCGTGCGGCGTTACACCTTCTCCGACATGGCCCGGCTGACGGATCGACTCGCCAACGCGCTCCGCGCGCGCGGCGTGGCCAAGGGCGATTTCGTGCTGGTCATGCTGCCGCGCATACCGGAGTGGCAAATCGCCTTGGTGGCGGCCCTGAAACTCGGCGCGGTGCCCATTCCCTGCATTGAGATGCTGACGGCGAAGGACATCGCCTACCGGCTATTCAATTCAGGCGCGCGCGCCGTGATCTGCCGCGCCGGGCAGACCGGCAAATTCGCTTCTTTTGTCGGCGAACTGGACGTTCGCATCAGTGTCGGCTCCGCTCCCGGCTGGGAGGAGTTCGAGGAGGTGACGCGCGCCGCGCCGGAGATATTCGAGGCCCCTACGGTCGCCGCCGAAGACCCTGCGATCATGTACTACACGTCCGGGTCCACGGGACAGCCGAAAGGCGTTCTCCACGCTTCCCGCGGTCTCTATGCGTGGTGGGTGTCGGCCGCCTACTGGCTCGACCTCGAGCCCGGCGATCTGATCTGGTGCACCGCCGACACGGGCTGGAGCAAGGCGGGAACGAGCATTCTGTTCGGCCCCTGGGCACGTGGCGCGTGCTCCTTTTTCTACGACGGTCCGTTCGATCCCGGAGCGCGTCTGCGACTCCTGGAGCGGCATCGGGTCAATGTCTATTGTGCGCCGGCGACCGAACTGGCTCGCGTGGCCGAGGAGGACACGGGAAACCACGATCTGTCGGCTCTGCGCCGCACGGTCTCAGCCGGCGAGGCTGTCGGCGCAGTCGTCGCCGAACGCTGGCAGCGCGCCGCCGGCATGCCGGTCTGCGAGGCCTACGGCCAGACGGAGGCGCTGATGCTGGTGCTCAACTATCCCGGAGAGCCGGTGAAGCCGGGATCGATGGGGCGGGCGTCTCCTGGGAGCATGATCGCGATCGTCGATGTCGACGGGCGCGAACTGCCGGACGGCGAGGAGGGCGACATCGCCCTCGCGGCGCCGCATCCGCAGTTGATGCTCGGATACTGGAAGGAGCCCGAACGCACGGCGGCCTGTTTTCGCGACGGTCCGACCCGGCGATGGTACGTCACCGGCGACCGGGGTGTGCGGGATGGCGACGGCTACCTCTGGTATCGCGGACGAATCGACGACATCATCAATTCGGCCGGCTATCGAATCGGCCCGACCGAGGTCGAGGACGTCCTGCTCGCCCATCCGTCCGTGCGTGAATGCGCGGTCGTCGGCAAGCCGGACCGGGAGAGGGGCGAAATTGTGCTGGCCTACATCGTGCCGAAGGACACCGCGCTGGCAGACGGAATGCTGGCGCGCGCGCTACAGGATCACTGCAAGTCGCAGACAGCGCCCTACAAATATCCACGTGAGATCGTCTTCGTCGATTCGCTGCCGAAGACGCTGACGGGCAAGACGAGGCGAAGCGAGTTGCGCCAGAGGGCGGCGGGCGAGGCGGTCTGACATGGGTTTGCAGGATATGCTGGACGAAGACGGTATCGGCGGGGAATCCGGACCCGAGCTCAGGGGGCGGTCCCTGCCGGCGTTCAGGTCCATCGCGCGGGAGCTGGAGCGCCAGGTCCTCGTGGGCGACCTTCCCGTCGGAGGGGCGCTGCCCAGCGAGACCACGCTCGCGAAACGTTTCGGCGTAAGTCGATCGACGATCCGCGAGGCGATCCGCGTGATGGAGCAGATCGGTCTCATCCGCCGCGACGCGGGGCGCAACAAGCTCCGCATTACCGCGCCGCAAACGAAGGAAATCGGAGCGCAAATCAAGACCGCGTTCCTGCTCCAGGAGACCACCTTCGAACAATTGTGGGAGGTCCTGAGCGCGATCGAGCCGGCCTGCGCGGCCTCGGCCGCCCTCCGGGCCGGCGAGGAGGATCTCCGGAAGATTGAGGATAACATCCGCCGCACCGAGCAGCGGATGGACGACAACGAGGCGCTGGTGGAACTCGACATCGAATTCCACAACCTGGTTGCAGCCGCTACCGGCAATGGAGCGCTGGAACTTAGCCGGGGGACGGTCGGCGAACTGTTCTACCCCGCCTTTGCGCAGGTGATGGCACGCCTGAATGCGGGTGAACGCCTGCTTCTGGCGCATCGCAAGATCCATGAGGCGATCGTCGCAAGAGACGATCGACAGGCACGGCTGTGGATGGAAAGGCATATCGGCGATTTCCTCCGCGGATGCGACCTCGCCAACCTCGACATCGGCGCTCCGATCACCGGCGGCATGACGAAGACGAAACACGACTAGGCCGAACCCCGGTTCCACATGAGTTGCTCAATAGCTTCCGAAGAGGAGCCGCCGATCGCCGTCACCAGCCGAGGCGCCGCTCTGCCTTACCGCTGCGGAGGCAGACGAGGTTGGTGGGCAAGACGGCCGAGGCGGTGGCCGAGGTGCTCGGCTGAGATGCCGGCAACGCGGACCTGAGTCGCCCCGCGAAGCAGCACTGCGATCGTCGTTTCGGCGACAAATGACTGCCTTGGACGTGAGGCGATTGCTTCGCGCAAGGGTCGCCCGGTGCAGCGATGCCTTATGCCGGAGGCCGGACGAACGATGAGGTTGCGCCCGAGGGGTGGCGCGGCGAAGCCCTTCGGGCTCAGGCGCGCCCTGCGGCCCTCAGGATCGCCTTCGTCGCGGCAAGAGCCATGGAGGCTCGACCCAGCGCATCGATCCTCTCGGCGAGGCGCTTGTGCGGAACCTCCACGCTGATCGTCACGCCTTCCGGAATTGAGCGGGCCAGCCCAACCAGATCGATACCGCCCTCGCCAGGAAAGAGCCGTTCGCCGCGCGCGACCCGGATCAATCCTTCGTCTGACGGATCATAGGGGACCGCGCCATCGCAGAACTGCACATAATTCACCCGGTGAGCCGGCAGCGCGGCAATCGCGTCAAGCGGCGTTGCGGAACGGTCGGCGTGTAGCGCATCCACGAGAACGCCGCCATTCTGCCGATCCGCCGCCTCGACGATCCGCAACGCCGCGGCAAGATTCGGCACTCCCGTCCATGGCATGAATTCGAGATCGGCCGTCAGGTTGCGCGCGGCCGCCATGTCGCAGAACCGGGCATAGTTGTCCGTCAACCGCGCATGGTCGCCGTCGTCGCCGGCGACCAGCACGTGCCGCGCCTCGAGCGCGGCGCAGCGGTCGCTGAAACGGTCGAACAAGGCCCAGTCGTTCTCCGGCTTCAACCGGATGATCTCGACATCGCCAACCGTCAGCCCGGTATCGGCGAGCGCGGCCCTGACTTCGGCCAGCAATCGGTCATCGGTAAGCAGCGGGTAGTCCGACTCACCGCCAGCGGCGGCAGGCAGGATGCGAAGGCCAACCATCTCATAGCCGGCCGCCGCGGCGACCTTCACCGCCTCCACGGGTCCGACGTCGAAGGTGGTCAGGAAGGCGAGCGATAGCGGATGAGTCATCGCCGGCCCTACTTCAACGGTGAGAAGGCGAGCGGCATTGCGATCTGGCTCGTCATGTCCGGGCTCAGCCAGTCGGGCCCTCCCTTGGGAGGCCATTTGCCGTCGGCCACCGACTTCTGCCGCGCCTCCGTGCGCGCCGCGAGGCTCGCATAGGGCCAGATCTGCGTCAGGCGCGGCGCACCGTCGAGCCCATACATCGCGACGGTCAGCTTCGAGTAAACCTCGCGCTCCGGCACGGCAGCGCGCCATTTCTCCATCGTGGGGACAATGCCGTTGACCTTGGTGCGATAGGTGCGGAACTCGTAGACGGGTCCGAAATCGCCGGGTTCGACCGGCGGCAGGAAGTCGAGCGCCCGGTAGCTTTCCATGGCGAGCGCCGTCAAATGATCGGTACAGCCGAATGGGTCGTCGCTGCGCAGAGCGCGTTCGCGCTCCTCCATCATTTCGGCGATGCTGTCGAAGGAGCGCAGCAAGAACACCCGGTTGAGGGTGCCAATGTCAGTCCCCCACGCGCCACACAGCCGACCCTTGCCTGCCTTCACCCAGGCCTCGATGCCGGGCGCGGCCTTGCCTGCGCCGAAGATCACCGTGTCGAGCGTTGTCAACTCGTAGTAACTCATGCTGCTTCTTCCTTCTGGATGTCGATGCCGGTAACGGGCTGGCCGGCCAGCAGGCGGCCGGCGATGTAGCCGAAGGTCATGCCCGGGCCAAGCGTGATGCCTCCCGCGGGGTAGTTGCCCCCCATGACCGAGGCCATGTCGTTGCCGACGGCGTGAAGACCAGGTATCGGCCGGCCTTGCGCGTCGAGCACGCGCGTCGCGGAATCGGTCACGAGGCCTGCAAAGGTACCGAGAGAGCCTGGGACGATCTTCACCGCATAGAACGGTGCACGGTCGAGAGGCGCCAGAGAGGGGTTGGGCCGGTGGCCGGCATCGCCCTGGAAGCGATTGTAAGCGCTTTCGCCGCGACGGAAGTCGGGGTCTTCGCCCTTGACCGCGAAACTGTTGAAGCGTGAGACCGTCTCGGCAAGCGTGTCCTCGGGAATGGCGCACTGCCGGGCCAGTTCGGCGAGCGTGCGGCCGCGCTTCAGGTAGCCGGAGCGAACCGCGGGGCCCACGCCAAACGGAAACGGTTTCGACCAGCCGAGGCCCCAACGCCGTTGCGCGCGATGATCGGCGATCAACCAGCACGTCGGCGCCTCGCCTTCGGACGTGACAGCGATCAGCGCCCGCATGAAGTCGTGATAGCTGTCGGCCTCGGAAACGAAGCGTCGGCCCTGCGTCGTAACCGCGATGATGCCCGGCTTGGCGCGCTCGACCAGGTGCGGAAAGTTGGCCATGGAGCCGTCAGGCCGGCGCACCCGCGATACCGGCGCGAGCGCCACGCTCGACGCAAGATCCTGCGCGAGCACACCGCCTTCCACCTCGCCCAGCCGGATGCCGTCGCCGGAGTTCTCGGGCGGTGCGGCCGAGTAGTGGCCCCCGCCGCCGCCCGCCTGGGGGGCGAGCGCGTCGAGCCGCGCAGGGTCATGCGGAAAGCCGCCGGTTGCCAGAACCACGCCGCGCGCCGCGCGCACCACAATCGGCCCGACGGACGCCTCGAGGATCGCGCCGCAGATGCGCTCGCTCTCGCGCAGAAGCGCGGTTGCCGTCGCGCTGTCGAGCAGCATGACATGCTTGTCGAGCGCCGAACGCATCAGTCGCGCAACCAGTGCGTTGCCGTTGACGAGTTGCATGCCCCGCCTGTGCCGAACGAGGTCGCGCAGATGACGCGCCATGCGGCGAGCCACGTGCAGTGCTGAGCGCGGGTTGCGCGACGCGTTGAAGAAGTGGATCATGTCGGCGCCGCTCGCGACGCCCATGCCCCATAGGCTCACGACGTCGAGTGGGGGGCGCAGCTTCGCGATCCAACCGCCGAGGTTCCGGCCGTCATAGGGCTCGACAGAAACTGAACGTCCGCCCTTCAAGGCGCCCGGGGTCTCGTGGAAATCGGGAACGCGGTTTCCATCGATCCAGCGCACTGCGGTGTGCTCACCGAAGAATGAAACCATCTCCGGGCCGTTTGCCATGAAAACCGGCAACCGTGGATCTCCAGAGCGGTTGCCAAGCTCGCTACGCAGATATCGCATCGGGCCATCGGGCGGCTCGTCGATTCCGGCTTCCACCGCCAGCGGATTGCGCGGGATCCACAACCAACCGCCGGACCAGGCTGACGTCCCGCCGAAGACCGGCGCCTTTTCCGCGACCACCACCTTCAGGCCGAAATGCGCGGCCGTCACAGCCGCCGCGAGGCCCGAAGCACCCGAACCTATCACCAGCACGTCGCACTCGATCTCGCGGTTGGGTCGTCCAGCCATTCATCCGTGTCCCGTGGTGTCCGCCCAGTTTCCCGCGCGCGGTGGTCGCGGCGAAGTCATGCCTGTCGGCGCTCCATCGTGAAGGAGGGAGCCAGATCCCGCACCTTCGATCGAAAGAACTGTGAGCCGTCGGCTGCCTCGCCGAGTTCCGCCGCGGCTGCCTGGAGCCGGGGAGCGAGCTTTGCCATTCGTTCGTCGGTCATCCGGACCGCGGGGCCGGCGATCGACAGGCAGCCGAGCACGGGTCCGTCGCAGTGATACCGGACAGGAACGGCCATGGCCGCCATGCCGGGCAGGTAGGAGTCGACCGCACTCGCGTAGCCTCGCGCCCGCGCCTCGGCCAAGTGCTGCAGAAGCACGGTCAGGCTGCGAGGCGCGTTGGGTCCGATGCCATCGACCTGCCGGACCAGCCCCTGGGCGGAAACCCGCTGCAGCGCTTCGTCATCGGTCATCGAGGATAGCCATGCCCTTCCGCCGGCCGAACTGGCCAGGTGCACGACCACGCCCTGTTCCTGTCCCGGATCGTAGCGCAGGCCCCGCGTCGTGCCTTGAGCCACCGCAACCCAGATCAGATTGTCACCATCAATGACGGAAAGGCGGATCAGTTCGCCGGTGTCGGCCGCGAGCGCATCCAGCACCGGTTGGGTGACATCGGTGATGCCCGCCCTCGCCAGAAAACCCAGCCCCATGGCCGGCAGCTTGATGCTCAGAGCATAATTGCCCTGCGCATGTGTCTGGCGGACGTAGCCCAATCGCGCCAGCTCCTGAAGCGTGCGATGCACGCCGGAAACCGGCTGGTCTATCGCAGATGCGATGGACGACACGGCCAAGCCGGCGGGGTGGTCGATCAAAAGTTCTATGATGGAGAGGGATTTTTCGAGAACGCTGCTCATTGACCGATTCCATTGTTGAGGCCGATCCCACAAGGGCCACCCCATGGAGGAAGGTCAATACTGACCCGGCGCCCGCTGGCGGCGGCGTCGCGGATCGCGTCGATGACGATCAGGTTTGCGGTCGCATCACGCAGCGATACGCGCGGAGACGTCTCGTCGCCGCGCACGAGATCGCCGAAATGCGCGAGCTGGGCCGTGTAGGGATCACCACGGGCAACCGCCAGACGTTCGGCGTGAAGCGCCATCGTCCAGTCGGGTTCGCCCCGCGGCAACCAAAGCGTCAGGTCGGGCAGGGACAGCGCGCCGCGGGTCCCGGCATAGTGATGCGCGGTAGCCTCGTGTGACGGAAAGCGGGCCGGATTCTCGCCCGATGTGAGGTCCCACGCCCACGGGCCGGTCGCGGCATCGGAGATGACGAGCGTTGCGATGCCGCCTTTCTCGAACGTCAGCCCGACGGCGGCGCTGTCTTCCACGGCCAGGTTCCGGCGGTCGTTCGAGGCGATTGCCTGCACGCTGGCGATCTCGCCGAAGAAATGACGGAGCAGGTCGATCTCGTGTACGAGGTTGATGAGCAGCGGGCCGCCGCTGCCAGGCATGCGTCGCCATGGCGCGTCGAAGTAGCTGTCGGGCTTGGCAAGCGAGCAGGTGACGCTGGCGATAACCAGATCACCGATCCGGCCGGACCTTATCGCCGCATGAGCGGCCCGAACGATCGGGTTGTGGCGGCGGTGGTGGCCGACGAGGACGGGAATGCCCGTCTCGTCCGCGACCGCGATCAGTTTCAGGGCAGCGGCGAGATCCTCGGCCACCGGCTTTTCGAGCAACACCGGCAGGCCGGCGCGCAGCAGCGCCTCCGACACAGGCAGATGAGTCTCGTTCGGCGTCGCCACGATTGCCGCCCGCGCGAGGCCGGAAGAAATCAGAGCATCCGTGTCGGGCAGGCACGGGACCCCTGCGAATTCGGCTAGAACCGCGGCCGTAGGCAAGGGGTCGACGATTGCCGACAGGCGCATTCCGGCGGCGCTCGCAAGCTTAGCGACATGCGTGCGCCCGATGGCGCCGGCCCCGATTACCGCGACGTCGATGGGCTCGACCATGTGCTCCTCCTCCCATCACGGGAGAATGAATAATCGGAAGTCGGCATAAACGGAAGCACTTTTTATTGTTGAAAGAGATTCCACATTTGTGCATAGTTGTCCTGTCAGGCGGCGGAAAGGTCGCCAAGGGAGGACGTGCATGCATCGCGCTTTGCCCGATATCGAGGATCGCTACGATGTCATCGTGCTGGGTTCCGGTGCGGGCGGCATGTCGGCGGCGGTGTTCGCCGCGCTGGACGGCGCGAGCGTCTTGCTGGTCGAGCGCACCGAGTTTCTGGGTGGCACGTCCGCCTATTCCGCTGCGACCACATGGATACCGCTGACGCATCACGCCGCCACGGTCGGGGCCGACGACGATTACGAAAAGGTGTCCGGCTATCTCGACCGCGCGGTCGGCAATCGCTCTCCTCGCGCCATGCGCGACGCATTTCTGCATGCCGGTCCAGGCGTGGTTGCGGAACTGGAGCGTCTCACCGAGGTGAAATTCCGTCCCCGGCCGTTCCACCCGGACTATCTTTCCGAACTCGATGGTTCGACCTCATGCGGCCGCGCCCTGGAGCCTGAGCCGTTCGAGGCGGCGGGGCTGGGCGAGGCCCTGAAGCTGATCCGCCCGCCGATTCCGGAATTTACCGTCCTCGGCGGCATGATGGTCGACCGGGACGACATCCCGCACCTGATGAAGATCGGCAAGTCGATCAGATCGACCGTCTACTCGGCGCGCATCATCGGCAAGTACTACCTCTCGCGGCTGCGCCACGGCCGCGATTCGCGCCTGCTGATGGGAAATGCGTTGATCGGTCGGATGCTGGCGTCGGCACTGCGGCTCGGCGTCCACATCGTGACGCAGGCGGAGACCGTCGCGCTCGACAGGGACGGCGATGCCGTCATCGGCCTGACGCTGCGCCAGAACGGCTCCCAACGGCAAGTTGCCGTCGATGGCGGCATCGTGCTGGCCACCGGCGGCTTCGCCCGGCATCCCAAGTTGCGGCAGGAGCGCCTGCCGCGGCCGGTGCCGGAGTTCAGCCCCTCGGCTCCCGGCCACACGGGCGCGCTGCACGACCTCGCCTTCGCCATCGGCGCCTATCACTCCAGCACGGACGCGCAGCCCTGCTTCTGGGCGCCCTGTTCGCACCGCCGTCGCAAGGACGGCTCGATGGCCGTGTTTCCGCATTTCGTCTTCGACCGCTCCAAGCCGGGCATCATCTCGGTCGGGCGCGACGGCCGCCGCTTCGTCAACGAATCGACCAGCTATCACCTCTTCGGCGCCGCGCAGTTCGCGGCGGACGACGATGGTTCGCATATCCCTGCCTACCTGATCGCCGACGCGGCGGCGTTGGCCAAATACGGCATGGGGATGATCAGGCCCGGCGGCGGCGACGTCAGGCCGTTCCTGGCCGACGGCTACCTGACGGCGGGCGCCACGCTCGACGAACTCGCCGGAAAGCTCGGCATCGACGCGGACGGGCTCAGGGATTCGGTCGCGCGCATCAACCGCTACGCGGTGACTGGCGTCGACGAGGATTTCAAGCGCGGCACGACCATCTACGAGAAGGCCAACGGCGATCCTTCGCACGGGCCGAACCCCACGCTCGGCAAGCTCGAGACGGCGCCCTTCTATGCGGTCCGGCTGTGGCCCGGCGATATCGGCTCGGCGACCGGCCTGGTCGGCGACGAGCACGCCCGGCTCGTGCGCCGCGACGGTTCGGTGATCGGAGGCCTCTATGCCTGCGGCAACGACCTCCAGTCGATCATGGGCGGTGTCTATCCCGGACCCGGTATCACCGTCGGCCCGGCAATCGTCTTCGGCGCGATCGCCGCGCGCGACGCGGCGGCCCGCGCGCGCTCGATGCGCGAAAGGAAGGCGGCATGAGCCGGATCCTCGTCACCGGTGGTTGCGGCTTCGTCGGGCAGCCGACCGTCGCCGCGCTCTTGGCCGCGGGGCATGAAGTTCGTGTGTTCGACCTCAAGCCGCGGGAGGACGCGCTTCCCGGCGAGGTGGAGATCGTCGCCGGAGACGTGACGGATGGCGCCGATGTCGCAAGGGCGGCCGAGGGATGCGGCGGCATCGTCCATCTCGCGGGCCTCATGACGGTCGACTGCGCCCGCGATCCGCGGCTCGGCGCACGCGTGAACCTGCTCGGCAGCATCAACGTCTTCGAAGCCGCGAGACCGGGACGGCTGCCGGTCGCCTATCTCAGCACCGCCGGCGTCTTCGGCCCGCTGGATGCCGTGAATCCGAAACCGATGACGGTCTATGGCGCCACGAAGCTGGCGGTGGAGGGGGTGGCGCGCGCGTACTGGCTGGATCATTCGGTGCCGAGCCTCGGCCTGCGGCCCTACATCGTCTATGGCCCCGGCATCAGCTCCGGCATCGCCGCCGGCCCGTCGATCGCCATCGCCGCGTCGGTGCGGCGCGAGCCGGCCACGATCCGTTTCTCGGGCCGCGTGGGCTTCGTCCATGTCGGCGACGTCGCACGGCTGCTGGCGGCGGCGATCGACAATCCGCTCGCCGGGGCGGAAGCGCTGACGATGGCGGGAGACACCCGCGACATGGATGATTTTCTCGGCGAACTGGCGCGGCAGACCGGCTGGAGCGGCATTACTGTCGAAGGCCCGCCGCTTCGCATTCCCGCCGAACTGACGTCCGATCCCGTTCCCGCCGTCCTGGGCGATCATTCAGCGACACCGATCGCGCAGGGGATCACGCGCTCGCTCGCCGCGCTGCGGAGGCTTGCGCATGTGGAATAGTCCAACAATTGGAGTCCATCGTCTATTTCGGGCCGGACGGCGGCATGATTGTTTTTCCGGCGTGCGGCCGCCGGTTGTCGAACCGGCTGCCATGGGGAGGCTTGGATGACGGCATCGCTCAGGATCGACGGCGAGACGGTGATCTTTCCGATCATCGGGCATCCGATCGGCCAGGTGAAATCGCCGCAGTCGCTGAGCCGGATCATGGCCGACCAGGGCTACAACGGCATGGTGGTTCCGGTGCATGTGCTGCCGGAGGATCTGTCGGGCTGGCTCGCCCAGGCGCACGCGATGCGCAACTGCCGCGGCATCGTCGTGACCGTGCCGCACAAGGCCCCTTGCCTGGACTTCTGCGCGCGGGCCACGGCGCGGGCGAAGGCGGCCGGGGCGGTCAACATCATGATCCGCGACGGCGACGAATGGATCGGTGACGCGACCGACGGACAGGGCTATCTGGACGGCATCGCGGCCGAAGGCTTCGACGTCGCGGGCAAGTCCGCCCTTCTCGTTGGTGGCGGTGGCGCCGGTTCGGCGATCGCCTATGAAATCCTCGCGAGAGGCGCCTCGAGGCTCGCACTCCACGACATCGATGCCGTGCGGCGCGATGCCCTGATCGATCGGCTCAACGCCGCCTTTCCGGGCCGTGCCGGCATTGGCGGCACGGATCCCCGCAGCTTCGCGCTGGTGGCCAATGCCACGCCGCTCGGCATGCGCGAGGGCGATCCGCTGCCCGTTCAGGCCGAACTGCTCGACGCCGAGCAATTCGTCGCCGATGTGGTCACCCGTCCGGCCGTCCCGCCGCTGATCGCCGCCGCGCGTGCGGTCGGCTGCCGGACGATGCCGGGATCGGGGATGTTCAACGCGCAGGCCGCGCTACTGGCCGACCTGCTTATGGGAAAACGCAGAATCGACGCCTGATGGCGTCAGGACATGCAGGCTGACATGTCGGCACTCGTTATGACGGCGGATTTGGTGCAATCAGGATAGGGTGGTCACGCGCGTGGCTGCGATATCCGCATCGATCCGTCCGGGAGGTTGAAGCGCCAGCCAGCTTCATTCTGCCTGCCGCGGCGTCCGGATAGCCGTGGAGGCGTTGTGAATCGATCCGGGGTTCAAAGGGAGGAAACAATGTTTCGAACACTATTGGGAACGACGGCACTCGCGCTGTCCCTGTCGGCCATGCCGGCGCTGGCCGAAATCAAGATCGGCTCGATCGTCGAGCTTTCGGGTCCGGGTGCCGCCGCCGGCACCAATTTCCACGACGGCGTCAAGATGGGCTTCGAGGAGATCAATGCCGCGGGCGGCATCCTCGGCGAGAATGTCGCGCTGTCGCAGTATGACAGCCAGACCGATCCGCAGGTCAGCCGCGCGATGGTTCAGAAGGCCATCGATGATGGCGTCTACGTGATCACCGGCACCGTCTTCTCGTCCTCGACCGTGGTCAACATGCTCGTCGCCCAGCAGGCGGGCATCCCGCAGTTCACCGGGTCCGAGGCGCCCTCGATCACGCAGAAGGGCAATCCATACATATTCCGCACCGCCTTCGGCTCGCAGAAAGGCATGCCGAAGGCAGCCAAGTACATGGCCGAGGAGATGAAGGTGAAAAAGGTCGCCATCGTCTGGGCCAACACCGAGTTCGGCAAGGGCGGCTACGGCGCCTTCATGGATCAGGCCAAGAACTACGGCTTCGAGATCGTCGCCGACATTCCCACCGAGCAGGCCCAGACCGATTTCTCGGCCGACGTACTGAAAGCCAAGAACTCAGGCGCCGACGTCGTCTTCGTCTACCTGACGGAGGAGGAAAGCGCCCGGTTCCTGCGCGAGGCCCAAAAGCAGGCGATCGGTCTCCCGCTCGTTGGCGAGACGACGCTTGTCGGCGCCAAGGTCATCGAACTGGCGGGCGACGCCGCCAATGGCGCAATGGGCCATGTCGGACTCAGCGCCGACGCCGGCGTTCCGGCGATCGACGAGATGGTCGCGCGCTTCAAGGCCAAGTACAACTACACGCCCGATCACAACGCGATCAAAGGCTACACCGCGGCCTGGACCATCAAGTGCGTGACCGAGATGGTCGGCAGCGCCGACAGCCAGGCCTTCACCGACAAGATGCATGGCCTGACCCTGAAGGCGTCCGAGTGTCCCGGCGTCCTCATGGACGTGTCCTGGGACGACACAGGCGAGATGTCGCGCGAGAGCTTCTTCGTCGAGGTTCAGGACGGAAAGCAGACGGTGAAGGCCATCCTACCTCCGAACTAAGCACAAGGACCCGCATGCCGGCCGGCGTTCGAGGAACGTCGGCCGGCAAGGTCTATCGATGACGCCAGCCGCCCAGCGAGGACGTTCATGGCCGAGTTCCTACAGCTCATCCTCTCCGGCCTTGCAGCCGGTTCCATCTACGCCCTTGCGGCGGTCGGCTTCACCCTGCTCTGGCAGGCATCGCAGACCATCAATTTCGCCCAAGGCGAATTCGTGATGTTGCCCGCCTTCTTCGTCCTTGTCGGAATGACCGTGCTCGGACTTCCGATGTGGACATCCGTCGCGTTCGCGCTCGTCCTGTCGCTTCTCATCCTCGGCATGATGTTCAAGAAGGTGGTCGTCGAGCCGATGCTGCCGCACGGCACGCTGCCGCTCGTCATCGCCACGATCGCGTTGGGCCTCCTGATGAAGGAGAGCGTCAAGGAGTTCTACGGCGCCACGGCCCAGCCCTTCCCCGCCATCTTCCCGCAGACGGTCTACAATGTCGCCGGCGCCAGCGTCTCGCTGCAGGACATCGGCAATCTCGTGGTCTCGATGATCGCCATCGTCGGCCTCCAGCTGTTCCTGGCTCGTACCCGCACCGGGCGCTGCATGCAGGCCACCGCGCAGAACCCGAACGTGGCCGAGATCCTCGGCGTCAACGTCAAGCGGATGGTGATGTACACCTTCCTCATCAACGCCGCGCTCGCCACCATCGCCTCCGTGCTGATCTCGCCGATCTATCTGGCGAAGTTCTCCAACGGCGAGACGCTCGGCCTCGTTGCCTTCATCGCGGCGATCGTCGGCGGATTCAACCAGATTCGCGGCGCGCTGGTCGGCGGCCTGCTCATCGGCGTCATCGACAATCTCTCGGCGGTCTACATCTCGGCGCAGTACCGCTCGGCCATGCCGCTCATCCTGCTCATCGTCATCATCCTGGTGCGCCCACAGGGCCTGCTGGGCACCTCGGAGGGCCGCACCGTATGACCCCCCTCAAGCTCCTGCTCCTCGGCATCGGTCTCGCCGCGCTTCTCGTCGCGCCGATCGGCCAGGGCAACTACATCATCTACACGCTGTCCTCATGGCTGCTGTTCTCCATCGCCGCCATGGGCCTCAACCTGACGCTCGGCTATGCCGGACAGGTGTCGCTGGCGCAGGCGGGCTTCATGGGCATCGGCGCCTACATCACCGCGCTGATGACGCTTGCCGGCATTCACTGGATCTTCGCCGTCGTTGCCTCGATCTCCGCGTGTTTCTTGGTCGGCCTCCTGCTCGGCTATCCCGCGCTGAGGGTTCAGCACCACTTTCTCGCCTTCGTGACGCTGGCCTTCAACACGCTGCTTTTCCTCGTGCTGCGCAACGAGGAGTGGCTGACCGGCGGTTCGTTCGGCCTCGTCGGAATGCCCCGCCCCGATTTCTTCGGCATATCCACCGGACGCAACCTTCAGTTCTATTATTTCTCGCTCGTCTGCTTCCTGTTCGCCGCGGGCGTCATGTGGTGGATCCTGCGCTCGCCCTGGGGCCGCGCCTTCAAGGCGCTGCGCGAGAACCCGATCCGCGCGGAAAGTCTCGGTCTGAAGATTCGCCGCCAGACGCTCCTCGCCTTCGCCATCGGCTCGGCTTTCGGCGGGCTCGCCGGCGCCATGCTGTCGCCGCTGGTGCAGTTCATCGAGCCGCACAGCTTCGGCTTGGTCCACTCGCTGAAAATCCTGCTGATGGTGGTCGTCGGCGGCTCGGGCTACTTCTTCGGGCCGATGCTGGGCGCCGGCGTCGTGATCCTGCTTCCCGAGGTGCTGCGATTCACCGAAGGCTACTACCTGATCATCTATTCGGCCCTGGTCATCCTTCTGATGGTCTATTCGCCGGGCGGCCTCATCGGGCTCGGTCACAAGCTCTACGACAAGCTGAGGCCGAGGCACGAGGCGCGTCGCGACATCCAGCAGGGGGCGCAGCTATGACGGAGACCATCCTTTCCGTCCGCAACATGTCGAAGCAGTTCGGCGGCATCCACGCCGTCAACAACGTCAGCTTCGACGTCAAGCGCGGCGAGATCCTCGGCCTGATCGGTCCCAACGGCTCCGGCAAGTCGACGCTGTTCAACTGCATCCTCGGCCAGCTCAAGCCGTCGGCCGGCCATTGCGAGATCAACGGCACGTCGACCGACGGCGTGCGTCCGGCCGACCTCTCGCTGATGGGCGTCGGCCGCACCTTCCAGCAGCTATCGGTGTTCCCGAAGATGACGGTGCTCGACAACGTCATCCTCGCCGGACAGGAGCACGAGGGTTCGATGCTGTCGCGCCTGTTCGGACCCGGCGACGCCAACCTGACGAAGAAGGCCGAGCAGCTGATCGAGTTCTTCCGCCTGACGCCCTACCGCGACACCGAGGCCGGCTCGCTCTCGTACGGCCAGCAGAAGCTGGTCGACGCGGCGATGGCCTTCATGGCCGGGCCGGGCATCGTGCTCCTCGACGAGCCTGCGGGCGGCGTCAACCTGACGATGCTGACGCATCTCAAGGAGCGGCTGATGACCTACAATCGCGAGCACGGCACGACCTTTGTTGTGATCGAGCACAACATGGAGTTCGTCATGTCGCTTTGCACGCGCATCATCGTGCTCGCGCAGGGGGAGGTGATCGCCGAGGGAACGCCGGACGAAATCCGGTCGAACCAGACTGTCATCGACGCCTATCTCGGAGGCTGATATGCTTGCACTGAAGAACGTGACCGGCGGCTACGGCCGCATCACCATCCTCAACGGGACGACCTTCGAGATCCCGAAATCCTCGATCACGACCGTCATCGGCCCCAACGGCGCCGGCAAGTCGACCGTGTTCAAGGCCGTGTTCGGCCTGCTCAACATCCACTCGGGCCAGATCCTGCTCGAAGGCGAGGACGTGACGCGCCGCAAGCCGGCCGAGATGATCGCGCGCGGCGTCACCTATGTCCCGCAGGGTCGCAACGTGGTGCCGCAGCTGTCAGTCTACCACAACCTCGAACTGGGCGGCATCACCTCGAAGGACCAGGCAAGGCTGCGCCGGCGCATCGACGAGGTGATGGAGCAGTTCCCGATGCTGCGCGAGCGCCGCGACCAGAAGGCGATCGAACTGTCCGGCGGCCAGCAGAAGCAGCTCGAGGTGGCGCGTGCGCTGCTGCTCGACCCCAGGCTGATGCTGATCGACGAGCCGTCCATCGGCCTGTCTCCCAATCTCGTGCAGGAAGTATTCCAGACGCTGATCCGCCTGCGCGACCAGGGCGTCACCATCCTGATGGTCGAGCAGAACGCCAAGGCCGCGCTGGCCATGTCGGACTACGGGCTGGTGCTGGAGCTCGGCCAGACGCGCATGCACGACAAGGCGGACAGGCTGCTGGCCGATCCGCGCGTCGGCCAGCTCTTCCTCGGCGGTCACATCGAAGACGCGGCCTGATCCTCCCGCGGGGCGCGCTAAGAAGGCCGGGCCGCCCGAGGCGCCCGGCCTTCGCTCTTTTCCGATGATCAATCGCGAAACGCGTCGCCGAAATCGCCGAAGGCGGTCCAGCCGCCGTCGACCGGCAGCACCGTGCCGGTGATGGCCCCGGCCGCGTCCGATGCGAGAAAGGTGACAGCCGCCGCCACTTCCTCGGCCTGGATCAGCCTGCCGATCGGCGTGCGGCGCCTCAGCGTCGGCAGGTCGATGCGCCCGGCATCCGCGAGCTTCCTCACGAGCGCGGTTTCCACGAAGGCGGGTGCGACCGCATTGACGCGCACCCCGGCGGCGGCCCATTCGCAGGCCATCGACCGCGTCATCGCCACGATGCCCGCTTTCGCTGCTCCGTAGGCGTTGCGTTTCGGCAAGCCGGTCAGCCCCGCGATCGAGGAGAGGTTGACGATCGCCCCGCGCCCGCGCGCCACCATGCCGCGCGCAGCTTCCCGCGACATCAGGAACGTGCCAGTCAGATGGACGTCGAGCACGCGGCGGAAGGCATCGACGTCCTGGTCGAGCGTCGCTAGATGGCTGTCGCCGATCCCGGCATTGTTCACCAGCACGTCGAACGGAGCGGAAGCCGTCACCGCCGCTCCCTGCGTCTCGTCGGTGACATCGCAGGCCATGCCGCGATGGCCTTTGCCGAGTTCGGCCGCGCGTTCCCGCGCCTTGTCGCCATCCAGATCGGCGATGGTCACGCGGTGGCCCGTCGCCGCCAGCGCGCGGGCGATCGCGAGCCCGATGCCCTCGGCGCCTCCCGTGACGAGGGCCTCACGCATAGCCGGGCCTCGGCACCAGCCCCATCAGGCTCTGCGAGAGGCCGCCGTCGACCACGATGTCCTGTCCCGTCACATAGGACGCGCGATCGGAGGCGAGGAACAGCGTCACGTCGGCCATGTCCTTCGGCGTAGCGATGCGGCGCAGCGGCACCATGGATTCGCGTTTCGCCCTGATGTCCGGGTCGGCGTAGAACGCCGCCGACATCGGAGTGATCACCAGGCCGGGGCTGACGCAGTTGGAACGCACCCCACGCGGCCCCCATTCGTAGGCGAGTTGCCGAGACAGCATCACCGTCGCGGCCTTGGACGCCGAATAGGCGCCGCTGGCGGGCTGCGGCTGGCCGCCGGAGATCGAAGCCACATGCACGATCGCGCCCCTTCCGCGCGCGCGCATGCCGTTCCCGAAAGCCTGCGAGGCGGTGAGGTAGCCCGTCAGATTGACCGCCAGCATCGCCGACCAGTCGGCTTCCGAAAGCGTGTCGAGCGTCCCCGGCCGCAGGATCGCGGCGGAATTGACGAGGATGTCGGCTCCGCCTTCCCTCTCTACGCGCGCCGCCGCCTCCGCCACCTCATCGGGCTTCGCCAGATCGCAGCGCAGTGCGAAGGCGCCGCCGCCCAATGCGTTCGCCTGTTCCTCAGCCCGCCCGGTGTCGCGGTCGAGCAGCACGACCCGCACGCCTTCCGCCGCAAGGGCGTCGCAGACGGCCTGGCCGATACCGCCGCTGGCGCCGGTCACCACGGCGGTCTTTCCTGCGAGTTCGAGCCAGCTCATGCGCGCTTCTCTTCCGTTGCCCCGACTGGAATCCCGGCCAGATACCGGCCGGTTATCCAGCCGAATGTCATTGCCGGGCCGAGCGTGATGCCCGCGCCGGGGTAGTTGCCGCCCATGATCGAAGCGCGATCGTTGCCGACGGCGAACAGACCGGGGATGGTCGAACCCTGTCGGTCCAGCACTTCGCCCGCGACCGTCGTCTTGAGGCCGTCGAAAGTGCCGAGATCGCCCATCTCCATCTTCACGGCATAGAATGGCCCCTTCTCTATCGGAGCGACGGTCGGGTTGGGCTTGTGTTCGGGGTCGGCGAGATAGCGGTTGAAGGAGGTTTCCCCACGGTGGAACTGCTCGTCGCGACCCTGCCGCGCACCCCGGTTGAATTCCTCCACCGTCTTCTCCAACCCCTTCTGATCGATGCCGCAGGCATTCGCGAGGTCGGCAAGCGTCCGGCCGCTCTTAAGGTAGCCTTTGCGGATCCACGGCCAAAGGGGCATCGGCGCCGGCTTGGCATGACCTAGCCCGTACTTGCGGATCGCGCGGCGATCGCAGATCAGCCAGGCCGCAGCTTCGCCGGAAGCGATCATCGATGCGCCGACATCGTGATAGCTCTCGCTTTCGTTGGTGAAGCGGCGGCCGTTGGAGAGCACTGCGATCATGCCGGGTTTGTAGCGGTCGAGCAGGTGGGGAAATATGCCCTGGCCGGGCACGCGGCTCACCGGCATCCACGCAGCGGGCTGCGGAAACTCGGCATCGAACGCGCCTCCGACCTCTTCGCCCAAGCGGATGCCGTCGCCGGTGTTCCCCTCGGGGACGGGCGAATAATGCTGCCCGCCCGCCTTCAGATGAGCGTAGATGCCTGCCCGCCGAGCGAGATCGTTTGCATAGCCGCCACAGGCGAGCACCACGCCCTTCGTCGCGCGGATGTGGCCGGGCGAAGCTCCGCCTGTCTCCGCGCCGATGACGCGGCCGCCTTCACGGATCAGTTTCAGCGCGGGGGTGTCGGTCAAGATGTCGACGCCGCAGTCGAAGCAGCTCTTCGCCAACCGCGCGGCAAGCGCGTTTCCGCTCGTCACCTGCACGCCGCGCCCGTGGCGCACAACTTCGCCGGCGTGAGCGACCAGCCGCTTCAACACATAGCCGAACGATGCAAGCGATTTTGTCGCGTTGAAAAAGTGCTTTATGTCCGCATTCGACGAATTGAACATCATGCCCATGAAGGTGATGGTCGAAAGCGGCGGGCGCAGCCGCTTGAGGTTTTCACCCAGAACGCTGGTGTCGAAGGGAGCGGCCAGCACCGAGCGGCCGACATCCACGCCGCCCGTCACGGTCGGATGGTAATCGGGATAGAGCGTCGGTACGAACTTCACGGCCGTCTCGCGCTCGAACCAGTCGAGCATCGCGGGTCCGGCATCGAGATATGCGTCGACGGCGGCCGCGTCGAACCAGTTGCCGGTCTCGGCTTGCATGTAGGCCCGCGCCGCCTCGCGGGTATCGGATGGATTGTTCGCCCTGCCGTGGCGATTGCCCGGGACCCACAACACGCCGCCGGAGAAAGCCGTCGTGCCGCCGTAAACCGGCTCTTTTTCGATGACGATCACCGACAGTCCATGCTTCCTCGCCGTAACCGCGGTGGCGAGTCCGCCCGCGCCGGCGCCGATCACCAGAACATCGCAATCGCATCTACTCATGTGCTCTTCCTCTGACCGGCTCGATTCTAACGGCGAGCCGTTCGCCGACCAATGGACGCAGACGCGCATTTCTTGCACTATTGCTTTCGGCTGGTCGCGGCGAAGGGAGGAGCAGGATGGCCGATCTGCGTCATGCGCCGATCCCGCGCTACTATCTATACGGGGATCAGGATGTTGATGCGGAGCTCGACTTCCTTCACATCGAAGCGATCCGCGAGCGAAGCGGCCCGCACGATTGGCGCATCCGTCCTCATTCGCACCCTGACCACACGCAGGTCTTGCTCGTTCGCGAAGGGGGCGGCGTCATACGCATGGAGGACGAGGTCCTCTCGATCGATCCTCCAGCCGTGATGGTGATCCCGGCCGGCATCGTCCATCAGATTGACTTTCACGCCGGCACCGACGGCTTCGTCGTGACGGCTGCGCTGGGCTGCCTGAAGACGGCCGCGGCGGGCGATCCCCGCCTCGACGCGGCGGTCGCGTTGCCGGCCGTCTATCCGCTGGAAGGCACCGGCCTCAATATCGCCGCCGTGGAGGACACGTTCGCCTGGCTGCATCGCGAATTCGTCTGGTCCGCGCCTGGCCGCCGCACGGTGATCATGGCGCAATGCATGCGTATCCTCGTCATGATCCTTCGCCTCGGGATCACCCGCGAGGAGGCGGGTAGCGCGGCCCTGACCCGCGACTATGACCTCACCGTACGCTACCGCGCGCTGCTCGAAGCCAATTTCCGCGAGCAGCGGAACCTTGGCTTCTATGCCACCAGGCTCGCCGTCACGCGAACGAGGCTCAATGCAGCTTGCAAGGGCAGGACAGGCAAGACCGCGTCCGAGCTGCTGCACGAACGCATCGTCATCGAAGCAAAGCGCTACCTCGTCTACAGTGAGAGCAGCGTGGCGCAGGTGGCGCACATGACCGGGTTCGACGATCCGGCCTACTTCAACCGCTTTTTCACCCAGCGGGTCGGCATTTCGCCGGGCACCTTCCGCAAGCAAGCGCACAGGTCGGCCGAATAGGGCTGGTTCTGAAGAACCCGCCACTTGTCCAACGATGATCGCGAGCGATCCATTTCCATACCTTCCCGCTCATGGCAGGTTCGCAATCGAGGGGAAGCAAGAATGATTCACGAATGGCGGACCTACCGCCTGAAGCCTGGCGCCGCGAACGCCTATCTGACGCTGCTCGCCGACGAAGGCCTGCCGCTCGTGACGCGCCACCTCCCGCTGATGGGCTACTGGCTTGCCGAAACCGGCTGCTTGAACACGATCCATCATCTGTGGACCTATACCGACTGGGGTGAACGGGAATCCTCCCGTGCCGGGTTGGCGCAGGAAGAGGCCTGGACCGCCGGCTTCATTCCCAAAGCCTTCGCCTTGGTCGAGGAACAGGAAAACCGTTTTCTCCAGCTTCGTCGTTCATCTCCGCGCTTCGATGCCGCCTTGGCGCGGCGTCACGAGGTTCTATCGGCGAGGTCAGCGGGCGCGCCGATCTTTGCCGGGCCGTGTGCATGCCTCCTTGTTGGCGCGCCGCATGAGGCGGCCGTTGCGGAGTGGCTCCCGGTTTCCGGGACTGCCACGGGCCAGGTGACGCTGCTTGGTCGTACGGAGGACCCGGTGCCGACCGCGCCGCTTGCCGACGGCGTGAACCAGATCATCCTGCGGCCGCTGGCCTTTTCGCCGCTTTGAATCGCACCGACAAGGAGGGCGGAAGGGGCTCCGACGCAGGCCTCGCCGCCATCGAATCAGCGTCGAACCGGAGGACGCCGACACGGACCCATGGGCGATACGGAGGCGCAGAACGAGGACGCTGCGAATGTCGTGGCCGCCCTCGCGCAAGCCGGCCAGGCCTGCCAGCGACCGGCCTCAAGTGAGGCTTACATCCGCTCCGCCAGGATCGCGAGCGCCGCGAGGGGCAGTTCCTGGCGCAGCGCCGCGATCCGCGCGGCGGTGTAGTGCCCGGATGCATCCATGAGATTGAGGAGGCCGATCGTCGTTCCAGAAATGACGATCGGGACGTTGGCGAGTGATCCGTAACCCTGGGCGACATAGGCGTCGAAGCCAGGCAACCAGGCCTCGATGGCCTCCGCGTCGTTGGCGACGATCGGCTCACCTGCCGAAAACAGCCTGCGAAACCAGATGTTGTCCTCGATCGGATCCGCCTGACCGAGCGGATACTGATCCAGGTTGGTCGAGAAGACGCGCGTCAGGAACGGCGCGTCGCCGGACGGCACCAGCACGGTCATCAGCCTGTAGCCGACATTCTCGCGCACGCGCTTCGCGAGGATGTCGAAGATCGCGACCGATCCATGCGGCAAGGCGTCGGCGAGCAAGGCGCCCTGGATGCTCAAGGTCATCGCACGCTCTCCCCGACGATGGTCAGTTCTCGCGGGAACGCGGAAAGCGACCGGCAGCCGTCCACCGTAATGAGGACATCGTCCTCGATGCGCACGCCGACATCGTCGCTCCGGTAGAGGCCGGGCTCGATGGTGACCACCATACCCGGCTCCGCGGGCTGGAGATTCCCCTTCATCACCTGCGGCGCCTCGTGCACCTCCTGGCCGAGGCCGTGGCCGGTCTTGTGAACGACGAGATCGGCGAAACCGGCCTCGACGAGGACGCCGGTCACCGTGCGGTCAAGCTCGTCCATGCTCAGGCCCGGCCGCGCGATCGCGCGTCCCTTCGCATTCGCGGCCAGCACGGCCCCGTAGACGTCGCGGTGGCGCGCGCTCGCCTCTCCGACGAAGAGCGTGCGTGTAATGTCGGCATTGTAGCCGCCCCAGGCCGCGCCGAAATCGATCAGCAGCGGATCGCCCTTCTTGAGAACGCGGTCAGCGGAAGGCGAACCGTGCGGATCGGCCGCCGCGCCGCCGGCGAGCACGATCGGGTCGAAGGCCGGACCGTCGGCGCCTTCCGCCAGCATGGCGGCGAGGAGCCGGCCGCGCACTTCCCATTCGCTCATGCCCGGCCGGACGCTTTCCAGCGTCGTCGCCAGCGCGGTCTCGCTGATGGAGATCGCCTTCTCCATGGCGGCAATCTCCGCCTCGTCCTTGTGCAGGCGGATCGAGGATATCGCCGCATGGGCGTCGAGCACCGGCGTGTCACGGAAGGCGCGGCGCAGGGCTTCGGCCTCGAAGACACGCATGCGCTGGCCCTCGACGCCGATGCGCGAGGCATTGAGGCGGCGCGCGACCGACGCGAAGGCGGCGTCGAATCCGTCCGAATCCTGCCAGTAGTCGGTTTCGACCTCCGGCGCGAGCGCCTGCCAGCGGGCCTTCTCCAGTTCCGGGATGACGGCATGCAAGGCACCCGAGCGGGTGACGAACAGCACCGTCGGGCGCTCCATCAGATGAAAATGCGCGCCGGTCAGGTGGTAGAAATTGGCGCCCGGCACGATTGCCACGGCCTCCGCCTCGCTCGCCTCCATGGCCGCGAGCAGCTTGTGCCTGCGCGCTTCCTTCAGTCCGGGCTCGATCATCTGCCGCCTCCAGTTCCGGTTCCAAGTGAGAATTTGATGCCGACCTTGGGCTCGAGCGAACGCTGCACGACCCGCAGTTCCGACATGACGTGGTCGCTTGCCAGTTCTTCCGAACGGGTGGGATCGCCGGCCTCGATGGCGGCGAGCATCTCCCCATGCTGCTCGACGCAGCGCGCGGCCTCCTCCGCGTCGAAGAGCGGATAGTAGTGCAGGAGGTGCATGCGCCGGCCGTAGTCGAGCGCGAGCTTGTAGAAATTGCCGAGGAAGGTGTTGCCGCTGGCCGCGGAGATGGCGTTGTGGAAGGCGAGGTCGGCGGCCACGATGCCGTCCACATCGCCCGACGCCACGGCCTTCGCGTACTCGGCCTGGCGCGCGCGGATGCGCTCGAGCGCCTCTTGCGTGCGCATCTCGGCGGCGAGCCGGATGATGGCACGTGACAGGAGCATCAGCGTATCCATGTACTCGTGCGCGTTGCTCATCGTGTGCGGCGTGACGATGGCGCTGCGGCCGGGCAGGAAGGTCACGAGATTCTCGCGTTGCAGCATCAGGAGCGCCTCGCGGATCGGTGTTCGCGACAGACCGAAACGCGCGGCGAGCGCCACCTCGTCGAGCGCGGAACCCTGCGCCATGCGAAGCGACAGGATGTCCTCCCGCAATTCCTCGTAGACGGCGGTGGAGCCCCTCCCGCGCCGCGGGGCGCCCGCCTCCGCCTCGTCCTGGTCCGGCTTGCTCTCCGTCGATGGCCTATCCGCCTTGCCTGCCACGTTCCGTCTCCCTCGGACTCTTTCTGTGTCGTCCGCGCCGGCTGATGAGCCGACCGCGCCCTCGCGTCAATGTTCTTTGTCGCTACGGAAATTCCGGTTGCATAATGTTTGTATTATGCATACGATCCAATTGTCCAGAGGGAATGGCGACATAACGCCGACAAGAGGAGAACCGTCATGCTGAAAGGAATCTGCCGTCTTGCAGCCTCGACCGCGCTTGTCGCGGCCGCGCTGACCGGAACGGCTTTCGCCAAGGACTGGAAGGTGGCGTTCTTCGCCTCGTCGGCCCAGAACGGCTTCAACCAGGCCATCTACGCGGGCGTCCAGGCGAAGGCGAAGGAGCTCGGCAACGTCGAGACGTCCATCTATGACGGGCAGTTCAACGCTGCCCTGCAATACAGCCAGATCGAGGATGTCCTGGCCGGGGGCCAGTTCGACGCCTTCATCGTGGTGCCGAACGACACGGTCGGCATCGCCGGCGCCGTGGAAGAGGTCGGCAAGGCCGGCAAGCCGCTCGCAACCGCGCTGTTTCCGATCGGTCCCGACCTGTCGAAGCTCGAGCCGCAGGTGCCCGGCGTCACGACGACGGTCGCGGGTCCGCCTGCCGCCGGGGCGCGCGCCCAGGCCGAGGACGTCGTCAAGTTCTGCGAGGGCAAGGACCCCTGCAACGTGGCGATCCTGATCGGCCAGCGCATCTATCCCTTCGACAACCTGCGCTACGAAAGCTACGTCGAGGTGCTGGGCCAGCATTCCAACATCAAGATCGTCGCCACCGGCGAGGGCAACTACGACCCCGACAAGTCCCTGAGCGTCATGCAGGACATCCTGCAGGCCAATCCGGCCATCGACGTCGTGCTGTCGAACGCCGACCAGCACCTGATCGGCGCCGAGATCGCCATCGAGGCCGCCGGCCGCGACGTCAAGGCGATGTATCTGTCGGGCGGTGGCGCGGCGTCGGTGGCGATCGACGCGATCCGCGAGGGGCGCTGGGACGCCACCCTGGCCGCGTTCCCCTACTCGATGGGCGTCTACGCGCTCGACGCGGTGGTCAAGACGCTCGAGGGCAAGGACGCCCCCAGTTTCGTCAACATGGACGAAGTCGGCCCCGTGCCGGCGATGATCAATGCCGAGGTTCTGGAGGCCAATCCGGACTTCAAGGGCGAATGGGCCCAATAGTCTAGAACGACCCGATCGACACCGCCGGCCCCGACGGGGCTTCGGGGCCGGCCCCTAGACCTCAATCGCTTGTGGGAGAATTGCCGTGACAGGCAGGTCCTATCGCGTGTCGGCCGATATTGGCGGTACGTTCACCGATCTCGTGTTCCAGGACGCCGAGACGGGCGTGTGCGGGGCCTTCAAGGTTCTGTCCACGCCGCACAATCCGGCGCTCGCCGTCATCGAGGGCGTCGAGAAGCACCTTCCGGAGGGCTCCGGCGTCGCCTTCTTCGTCCACGGCACCACGGTCGGGCTCAACGCGGTGCTGACGCGGCGCGGCGCAAAGGTCGCGCTGATCACCACGAGGAACTATCGCGACGTCTACACCATCCAGGGTAACGACCGCGGCGAGATCTTCTCCATTCACTGGCGCAAGCCGCGGCCGCTGATCGAGATCCCGGACACCTACGTGGTCACCGAGCGCATCAACGCGAAGGGCGAGGTGGAGACCGCGCTCGACGTGGCCGAACTCGACGCCGTGGTCGACGCCGTACGCGCCGAGGGCTACGAGGCCGTCGCCGTCTGCCTGCTGTTCTCGTTCAAGAACCCGGCCCACGAACTCGCGGTCGAGGCCTATCTGAAGCAGCGGCTGCCCGGCATTCCGGTGACGCTCTCGCACCGCGTCTCGCCCGAGTGGCGCGAATACGCCCGCACCTCGACGACGGCGATGGACGCCTATGCGGCGCCGGTCGTGCGGCGCTATCTCGACACGCTGGTGGCGCAACTCTCCTCGCGGCTTCCCGAGGGTCGCCAGCTGCACGTCATGAAGTCGAACGGCGGCGCCATGACGGCGGCGGCGGCGACCGACATGCCCCTGCAGACGCTGCTGTCGGGACCGGTAGGCGGGGCGATCGGCGGCCAGACGCTGGCCGCCGAGATCGGCAAGCCGAACCTCATCTGCGTCGACATGGGCGGGACTTCCTTCGACGCGAGCCTGATCATCGACGGCAAGCCGTCGGCCTCCAACGAAGCCGAACTCGAAGGCCTGCCGATCCAGATGTCGGTGGTCGACATCCACGTCATCGGCGCCGGCGGCGGTTCGATCGCCTGGGAAGAGGCGGGCGCGGTGCGCGTCGGCCCCAGATCGGCCGGTTCGGTTCCCGGCCCCGCCTGCTACGGGCGCGGCGGGACGGAGCCGACCGTCAGCGACGCCAACCTCGTGCTCGGCCGCCTCGATTCGTCCAATTTCGCCGGCGGCTCGATGACGCTCGACAAGGACAAGGCGCGCGCGGCCGTCGGCGGGCTCGGCGCGCGCTTCGGCCTCTCCACCGAAGCGATGGCGCAGGGCATCATCGATATCATCAACGCCAAGATGGCCGACGCCATCCGCACCATCACCATCCGCCGCGGCATCGACCCGCGCGACTTTGCGCTCGTCGCCTATGGCGGCGCGGGTCCGGCGCAGGCCGTTGCGCTCGCCCAGCAGCTCGACATCGGCGAAGTGGTGATCCCGGTGATGCCGGGCGCCTTCTCCGCCTGGGGCATGCTCCAGACCGACGTCCGGCATGACTTCAAGATGACCTATTACGGCTTCTGGCACCAGATCGACGCGGCCGACCTAGGCGAAAAGTTCGCCGCGCTCGAGGCGGAGGGCGCCGACTACCTGCGCAAGGAAGGCTTCGATGCCGCCGAGATCTCGTTCGAGCGCTTCGCCGACTTCCGCTATCACGGTCAGGAATATGTGCTGACCATCCCCGTGCCCGTCGGCGCCATCGACATGGCGGCCGTGCGCGCCTCCTTCGACGAGGCATATGAGCGACAATACGGCCATTCGAGCCCGGAGGCGCAGGTCGAGGTGGCGAACCTGCGCGTGGCAGCGCTCGGCACGCTGGCCCGGCCGGGCATTCCAGACCCGGCCGTGCAGGGACGAACCGCCGCGCGCGCGCGCCGCGTCTACTTCGACGGCGTAGAGCACGACGCGGCCGTTCTCAACCGCGACGAATTCGCCAAGGGCGAGACGATCGAGGGACCCGCGATCATCGAGGAAGCGACCGCCACGACCATCCTGCCGCCGGACTGGCGCGCCGAGGTGATCACCGGCGGGCAACTGCTCCTGACGCGACGCTGAGAAGGACATCGACCATGGCCCATGCCGATCCGATCACCACCGAAGTGGTCCGCAACTTCGTCATTTCCTGCGCCAAGGACATGAACGCCGCGCTGTGGCGCTCGGCCTTCTCGGCCATCATCTACGAGGGCCGCGACAGCGCGGTCGCCCTCCTCGACGAGAAGGGCAACATGCTCGGCCAGTCCACCGGCGTGCCGCTCTTCGTCGGTGCCATCGACGCCTGCGTGAAGCTGGTGCTTGACCGCTACGGCGAGGACATCCATCCCGGCGACATCTTCATCCTCAACGATTCCTACCTGCAGGGCACGCATCTGCACGACGTCACCGCAATCGGGCCGCTGTTCTACAAGGACGAGCTCGTCGGCTTCGGCGCGGCGCGGGCGCACTGGCAGGACATCGGCGCGATCGATCCGGGCTCGACCATGGGCTCGACCTCGATCTTCCACGAGGGGCTGCGGCTCGGGCCGACGCGCATCGTCTCGAAGTTCAAGCGCATCCCGGAATGGTACGACCTGCTGACCCGCAACACGCGGTTGAAGGACATGACCATCGGCGACCTGAACGCCCAGATCACCTCGATCAGGACCGGCGAGAAGCGCCTGTCCCAGATTCTCGACCGGATCGGTCCCGACACTTACCGCGCCGCCTGCGCCAACATCTTCGAACAGGCCCGGCTCCTCGACCGCGAGGCGATCGGCAAGCTGAAGGACGGCAGCTACTACCGCGAGGGCTTTCTCGACGATGACGGGGTGACCACCGACCCGGTGAAGGTTGCGCTGCGGCTCACCATCGAAGGCGAGAAGATGATCATCGACCTCGCGGGCTCGTCGGGACCGGTCCAGGGGTCGATCAACTGCGGCGCGGTCCAGACGGAATCGCTCCTGCGGCTCGCCTACAAGACCATGATCAATCCCGATCGGGCGATCACCGGCGGCTCCTTCTCCACCATGGAGGTCCGCATTCCCGACAAGTGCATCTTCAACGCGCGCGAGCCCGCCGCCTGCGAATGGTATTTCACCGGGCTTGGCCTGCTCGCCGACCTGATGATTTCCTGTCTCGGCGAGGCGATGCCGGAAAAGGCGACCGCCGCGCACTACGGCGACTCCATGGTGGCGGCCTTCTTCGACATGGATTCGGATCGCGGCCAGTGGATCTCGGTCGAGCCGACGGCCGGCGGCTGGGGCGGCGCCAACGGGTCCGACGGCGAGAGCGCGCTGATCAACCTCGTCAACGGCGGCTTCCGCAACCTGCCCGCCGAGGTCTACGAGACCAAGTTCCCCGTACGCGTCGAGGAGTTCTCCTTGCGCCGGGATTCCGGCGGGCCGGGACGCTGGCGCGGCGGCATGGGCGTCGTGCGCAGCTACCGGCTTCTGGAGGATTGCTATGGCGCGCTGTGGTTCGAGCGCGCGCGAACGCCCGCATGGGGCATCAACGGCGGCAAGGACGGCCAGGGGCCCGACAACGACATCATCCACCCGGACGGCCGCGTCGAGAAGCCGTTGAAGATGCGCGCCCGGCGCTTCGAGAAGGGCACGCTCTTCGTAACCCGCACGGGCGGCGGCGGCGGCAATGGAAACCCGAAGGCGCGACCGGTGGAGGAAGTGCTGCACGACGTCGTTTGTGGCGCGGTGTCGCGCGAGGCGGCGCTTTCGCAGTATGGTGTCGCGATCCACCCGGACCTGACCGTCGACCCTGCCCGAACCGAGGCGCGGGCTGAGGGATAGGCGCAACGAAAGCGATCCGGGGTCGCGGAAAGGACGGGCGATGGCGGCTGGAAACGAGGGTGCGACGGCAGCGGCGGCCAAGCAGGCCTCCGCGCCCTGCATCAGCCTCTCCGGCGTGTCGAAGTCCTTCTCCGGCGTCGACGTCCTGCGCGGGGTGTCCATCGACTTCATGCCCGGCGAAATCCACGGTCTGATCGGGGAAAACGGCGCGGGCAAATCGACGGTGGGCAAGATCGTCGGCGGCTACTATTCCCGCTCGTCCGGCGAGGTGACCGTCTTCGGCGACCGGGTGGCGCAATGGGATCCGCCCGCGGCGCTGGCGCGTGGCGTCGCCATGATGCACCAGGAACTGCAACTCGTACCGGCGCTCACGGTCGCCGAGAACGTCTTTCTCGGCATCGAGAACAGCCGCGGCGGCTTCCTTCTCGGGGACGAGGAACGACGGCTCGCCGGCATCGCCGCCTTTGCCGGTTTCGACCTCGATCCGGCGGCGCAGGCCGGATCGCTTTCGATCGCCGACCAGCAAAAGGTCGAGATCATGCGCGCACTCGCCCGCGAGGCGCGGGTCATCGTGATGGACGAACCGACCTCTTCCCTGACGCATGACGAGGCCGAGCGGCTGCACGCCGTCATGCGCAAGCTGCGCGATCGTGGCTGCACGATCATCTATGTCTCGCATTTCCTTGATCACGTGCTCGACGTCTGCGACACCGTCACCGTCATGCGCGACGGCGCCGTGATCCGAACCGCGCCGGCGGCAAAGGAGAGCAAGGCCTCTCTGATCGCCGCCATGATCGGCCGGCCGGCGTCCGACGTCGCCTATCCGCCGCTGCCGCCGGAGCCGGATCGCACCGGCGCGCCGCTCCTGTCGGTGCGCGGGCTGACGGCGGCGACCGGCGTGCGTGGCGTCGACCTGGACGTCCATCCCGGCGAGATCGTGGGCCTCGTCGGCCTGGTCGGCAGCGGGCGCACCGAGATCGCGCGCGCCATCTTCGGCGCGGATCCCTCGACGGAAGGCATGGTGACGATCGCGGGAGAGCCATATGCCGACCGCTCGCCGAGCGCCTCGGTCGAGCGGGGCCTCGCCATGGTGCCGGAGGATCGCCGCAAGCAGGGTCTCGTGCTGACGCAGACCGTGCGACCCAACATGACACTGCCGCATCTGTCCCGCTTCGCCCGTTTCGGCCTGCTCCGCTCGGCCCGCGAGCGCGCCGAGGCGCGCCGGCTCATCGACTATTTCGGCGTCCAGCCGGGCCATGTCGATGGCGCCGTCGTCAACTATTCGGGTGGCAACCAGCAGAAGGTGGTGATGGGCAAGTGGATCCTCGGCGACCCGCGCATCGTCATCCTCGACGAGCCGAGCCGGGGTGTGGACGTCGGCGCGCGCCGCCGCATCCACGAGTTCATCGGCGAAACCGCGCGGCGCGGCGCGGCCATCCTGCTCATCTCCTCGGAGATCGAGGAAGTCATGGGGCTCGCCCATCGCGCCTACACGGTCTCGGGCGGTCGCGTCACGGGCGACTTCGTACCGGCCGCGACGACCGTGGACGACATCATCTGGCGGCTCTTCCACGAGCAGGGCGCCGACAAGGCAAGGGCGACGGCATGAGCACGATCACGCGCGGAACGGGGAAGGGCAGCGGCGGCGCGGCGGCGCTGAGGCTTCTGCAGACCTACGCGGTCGCGGTGATGATCCTGGTTCTGATGGTGCTCCTGACGCTCTCCAGCGATTCCTTCCTGACGGTCCAGAACCTCATCAACATCCTCAACCAGAACACGCCGCTCGCCATCATGGCGGCGGCGATGACCCTGGTCATCATCTGCGGCGGCTTCGATCTGTCGGTGGCGGCTATCTTCGCGGTGGCGAGCGTTACGGCGGCCTGGCTGGCGCTCAACGTCAATCCCTATGCGGGGCTTATGGCCGCGCCGCTGGTCGGAATGGTGCTCGGCTTCGTCAACGGCGTGACGATCACCACCCTCAACATCCACTCCTTCCTGGCGACGCTGGCGACGGGTCTGGTCTACCGCGGCATCGCCATCCTGATCACGGGCGGCACGCTGCTGCCCGTACGGCTGGACGACTTCACCTGGCTCGGACGCGGGCGTATCGGCGTCGTCTTCTACGCGGTGATCGTGCTGGTCGTTTTCGCCGTGGCGCTGACGCTGCTGCTCAACCGCTCGACGCTCGGTCGAAAGATCCTCGCCGTCGGCGGCAACGAGGAGGCGGCGATCCTGTCGGGCATCCGCACGAAGCGGATCAAGATCGTGGCCTTCACGATCAACGGTTTCGCGGCGGGCCTGGCGGCGGCCATCGCCACGTCGCGGATCTCTCTCGGCCAGGCGACCGCCGGCGCCGGGATGGAGCTCGAGGCCATCGCCGCCGTCATCATCGGCGGCACGTCGATCTATGGCGGGCAGGGCGCGGTCTGGCGATCGGTGGCCGGCGTCTTCATGCTGGCGCTGATCAACAACGGCTTCAACATCCTGAACGCCGATCCCTTCTACAAGGACCTGACGACCGGACTGATCATCGTCGCGGCCGTCGCCATCAGCGCGGCCGGCCGCAAGCGATAGGCTCGACAGCCCGAAACCGGCCTGGATCAGGAAGCCGGGAAGAGTCTACGCAGGCCGGCTTCCGAGGCGTCCGCGACGCCCCGCTCGGTGATCAGACCGGTGACGAGCCGCGCGGGCGTGACGTCGAAGGCCGGGTTCGCGGCGTCGGTGCCCTCCGGCGAGATGCGCACCTGGACCACCGATCCGTCTGCGGCGCGACCCCATACCAGCGAGACCTCGTCGCCGGACCGCTCCTCGATCGGAATATCGGCGACCCCATCGCCCACGGTCCAGTCGATGGTCGGCGAGGGCAGCGCCACGTAGAACGGCACGCCGTTGTCGTGGGCGGCGAGCGCCTTCAGATAGGTTCCGATCTTGTTGCAGACGTCGCCGTTGCGCGTCGTGCGGTCGGTCCCCACGATCACCATGTCCACGAGGCCGTGCTGCATCAGATGGCCGCCGGCATTGTCGACCACCAGCGTGTGCGGCACGCCCTGCCCGACCATCTCCCAGGCGGTGAGCTGGGCGCCCTGGTTGCGCGGGCGCGTTTCGTCGACGTAGACGTGGACGGGAATGCCTTCCTCCGTGGCGAGGTAGATCGGCGAGGTCGCCGTGCCGTAGTCCACCGTCGCCAGCCAGCCGGCATTGCAATGGGTGAGGATGCGCACCGGCTCTCCCGGCTGCTTTGATGCCGCGATCCTGCGGATGATGTCGAGGCCGTGCCGGCCGATGTTGCGGTTGAGCTCGACGTCCTCGTCGGCGATCCGGCCCGCCCGTTCGAATGCCGCCTGCGGGCGTTCCGCCGGAGGCAGCGGGGCGAGGAGACGCCGCATGTCGTCGAGCGCCCAGCGCAGGTTGATGGCGGTCGGACGCGTCTCGTGCAGGACCTCCCAGGCCCGGTCGAGCCCGGCGTCGGACGCATCTTCCAGCATCGCGATCGCGATGCCGTAGGCGGCGGTGACGCCGATCAGCGGCGCGCCGCGCACCCACATGTCGCGAATGGCCGTCGCGACCTCCGCCGTGGTCGCCAGCCGGACGATCCGGAACTCGTGCGGCAGCCAGCGCTGGTCGATGATCTCGACCGAGCGGCCATCAGCGGCCGGCCAGATCGTGCGATAGTGGCGGTCGGAGACCTTCACGCGACGGCTCCCGATTGGAGGCGCCTCGCCAGGCCATGGACATCCGCCATGCCGTGGATCGAAGCGCGGTTGACGGCGATGTGGCGTCCGAACTTGAGCGCCTTGGCTTCGCAGGCGGCCCGCAGGTCACGATCCTCGATCGTCTCGAAGTCGGCATTGTGGGCGAGGCCGAGGATGCGCCGATGGATCTCGACGCCGGCGAAACCGAGCATGTCGACCCAGACGTCGTGCAGCACGTGGTCGAGCGCCTGCTCGGCGCCCAGCGGATCGCCGCGCTTCTCGAACAGGCTGGCCTGATAGAGGATGCCGTTCCGCTCCGTCCGCCACAGATGCGCGAACTCGGCGCGGAAGACGTTCCAGCATTCCTCCGTCGTCTCGACGAGATAGGCGCGCATGGCGTCCCGCGGCCCGTTCGCCTCGTGACCGTCCTGCGAGAAGTAGGACATCCAGAAATTGGCGAAGAGCATGCCGACGTCGAAGGCCATCGGCGCGTAGAATGCGAACTCCGGATCGATGACGCGGGTGTCGTCCTCGGTGACCATGATGGAGCCGGTGTGCAGGTCGCCATGCACCAGCGTCTCCGCCTTGGCGGCGAAGAGATGCTTCATCCGCTGCGCCGTCACCTTCATGTCGCGGTCGGCGCGCAGCTCCGCCACCAGCGAATCGAGCTGCGGCGTGGTGTGCGCGTTGAGCTTCGCCTCGAAATAGGGATCGGAGAAGACGAGGTTCTCGGTGATGTCGCAAAGCTCGACATTGTCGGAGAAGAGCGCGAGGTCGGCCTTGCGGTCTCGCGCGGCCATCGACAGGTCCGAGCCGCGAAACAGCGTGCGGGCCATGAACAGGCCGAGGTCTTGCGCGATCCTGGGCGGCATCCGGCCCTCGATCAGGGCGCGGCGCAGGATGACGTGCGGCGTCAGGAATTCCATGACGATCAGCGACTGCGCCTCGTCGAAATGCAGCACGTCCGGCACCCGGCCCGGGTCGCGCGCGGCCTGTCGGGTCAGGGCGTGGTACTCGAAGAAGCTGCGCTTCAACGGCAACGGCCAGCTCTCGCCGACGAGCCGGACGTAGGGCAGCGCCTGCTTGACGATCAGCCCGGCATCGCCGGCCTCGACGATGAAGACCAGGTTCAGGTTGCCGTCGCCGACTTCGCGCACCCGCCATCCGGCGGGGTCGCCCAGCGTTTCGCGCATCGCCGCGACGCCGCCCAGCCTCGCGGCAAGCGTCTCCGACGTCAGAGCTTCGTAGGTCGAGCCCGTCATCTTCTCCTCCCGCGGCGCGCCCGGCGCCGTTCTCGCCTCGCCCGAACGGTAGTCCAGTGCTCTGGCAAATGTCAATCAAGTTGACAATTGTGTATGGCCCGCCGTAGCATCCTCGTTCAGGGAGGAGACCGCCATCCATGGCCGCCATGTTCCGCATTGAGGGACTGGGGAAGTCGTTCGGGCCTTACAGGGTCCTGGACGGGGTCTCGCTCGATCTTTCTCCAGGCCAGGTCACCGTGCTGATGGGCGCCAACGGCGCCGGCAAGTCGACGCTGGTCAAGGTGATGAGCGGCGTGCACCAGCCGAGTGCCGGGACGATGACGCTCGCCGGTATCCCCTTCGCGCCCTCGTCGCCCGCCGAGGCCATCCGCGCCGGCGTCGTCACCGTGCACCAGAACATCAATGACGGCGTCGTCGGTGCGCTCGACGTCGCCACGAACCTGACGCTCGACCGGCTGTCGGGCAGGGGCGCTCGGCTGTTCGTCAGCCCGCGCCGCGTCCGGCGTGAAGCGGCCGAGGTGGCCGCGCGTCTCGACCTGGACGTCGATCTCAAGGCCGACATCGCCTCGCTGTCGCTCGCTGACCGCCAGATGGTTGGCATAGCGCGCGCCATGTCGCACGAGCCCAAGGTGATGATCCTCGACGAGCCCACCTCGTCGCTGTCGAGCGCGGAGGCCGACAGGCTCTTCGCCACGATCGAGAGACTGCGCGCCCACGGCGTGGCGATCCTCTACATCTCGCACCGCATGTCGGACATCCGCCGCATCGCCGACCGCATCGTCTCCCTGCGCGACGGACGCATCACCGGCACTTTCGAGGAGCGGCCGCTCGACTACGAAGGCGCGGTGAACGCGATGCTCGGCCGCGCGGTGCATGTCGATGCCGTGACCGTCCGCGACGGCGGCGCGCCGATCTTCCAGGCGACCGACATGCGCCTGACGAGCCAATCGCAGCCTCTCTCGCTGTCGCTCGGCAATGGCGAAGTCGTGGCGATCACGGGCCTCGTCGGCGTCGGAAAGACGCAGCTCGCCGAGACCCTGTTCGGCGTCCGGCGTCCGGTCGCCGGCTCGATGCGACTGGACGGACGTCCCTATTCGCCCCGAAACACCGCCGAGGCGATCGAGGCCGGCGTGTTCCTCGTCGCCAAGGACCGCGCGGAGAGCGGCATCGTCGGCGACTTCAATCTTTCCCGGAATGTCTCCCTGCCTTTCCTGCGGCGTTTCTCCCGCCTTTCCGTAATGCGCGGCCGCGCGGAACGCGAAGCCGCGCGCGCGCAGATCGACAGCCTGTCGATCGTCTGCCGCGGCGAGCGCGACATGATGCAGACGCTGTCCGGCGGCAACCAGCAGAAGGTGATGGTGGCGCGCTGGATGTCCCAGCCCTCCCGCCTGTTCATTCTCGACGAACCGTTCCAGGGCGTCGACATCGCCGCGCGCCGCGACATCGCGGCCAAGCTCCGCGCCAGCGCGCCCGGGCGGGCGACGCTGGTGTTCCTCACCGAGATCGACGAGGCGCTGGAGACGGCGGACCGGATCCTGGTCATGTCGGAGCACACGATCGTCGGCGAGCATCGCAACGAGCGACTGGACATGGATCGCCTGCTGGCCGAGGTGGCCGGCGGCGCAATGAAGGGCGCAGCCTGATGGCCGACATGCTCATCCGCTACGGGTTCCTGGCGCTCCTGGCCGGACTGGTGGTGTTCTTCTCGCTGGCCACCAACGGCTTCGCCTCGCCGCAGGCCGCAGTCTTCATCTTCCAGTCGGTCGCCATCACCGGCATTCTGGCGCTGGGCGTCACCGCGACCCTCGTGGTCGGCGGCTTCGATCTGTCGATCGGTTCGGTCGCGACGAGCGCAATGATGGCGGCGGCCTATGCCATGGTGGTGCTGGAGCAGAACGCCCTCGTCGCCGTGCTTTTTTGCCTGGCGATCGGGGCGCTGGTCGGGCTCGTCAATGGGCTGATCATCGTCTACATGCGCGTGCCCGACCTGCTGGCCACGCTCGGCATGATGTTCCTGCTGCTCGGCCTGCAGCGCATCCCGACGGAAGGCCGCTCCATCGCTGCCGGCATGACCTTGCCGGACGGATCGACGGCGGCGGGCGTGTTCTCGCCCGAGTTCCTCGCGCTCGGCCGCCACCGCTTCGACTTCATCCTGCCCAACCTCGTGCCGGTGTCGGTGGTGGTGCTGATCGTGCTCGCGGTGCTGATCTGGTTCTTCCTCGAATACACCCGCTACGGACGCATGATGTACGCCGCGGGATCGAACGCCAGGGCGGCCGAACTCGCCGGAGCGCCGGTCAAGGCATACAAGATCTGGGCCTACGTGATTTCGGGAATTTTCGCCTCGATCGGCGGGATTCTGCTCGCCGCGCGACTTGGACGCGGCGACATCGCATCGGGTAACAATCTTCTCCTGGATGCCGTCGCCGCGGCGCTGATCGGCTTCGCGGTGCTCGGCGCCGCCAAGCCGAACGCCTTCGGCACGGCGGTCGGAGCCCTGTTCGTCGGCGTGCTCCTGCAGGGGCTGACCATGATGAACGTGCCCTACTACACCCAGGATTTCGTCAAGGGCGCGGTTCTCGTCATCGCGCTCATTTTCACCTTCGCCCTCTCGAACCAGGGCAGGCGTTAGCCCGGACCGGGCTGCGGAAACATGGAGGAGACCATCATGAGGTTCACACGCAGGGCATTCTCGGGCATGGCGCTGGCCGCCACCGCCCTCTTCTCGCTGCCGGCCATGGCGCAGGACCGGCCGGCGCCGTTCGACAATCCGGGCGACGTCAAGATCGCGCTGGTGCGCTATCTGTCCACCGGCGACTTCTTCCAGGCCTATCTCGCCGGCGTGGAGGCGCAGGCCAAGGCGCTGGGCGTCCAGCTCCAGGTCCTCGACAGCCGCCAGGACGCGGCGCTGCAGGCGGACATGGTCGACCAGGCGATCGCTCTCGGGGTGCAGGGCATTATCATCCAGCACGGCCTGACCGAGTCGATGAAGGACGCCGCGCAGCGCGCGGTGGACGCCGGCATCAAGGTCGTCGCCTTCGACGTCAACGTCGAGAACGAGGCGATCCCGCAGATCGAGCAGTCCGACCGTGACCTCGCCCGCCTGGCGCTCGAGCAGGCGGTCAAGGACAACGGCGAGGCCTGGAAGGCGGGCTACGTCTACGTTGCCGGCATCGCTCCGCTCGACCGTCGCGACGAGACCTGGCGCGAGTTCAAGGCGAAGTATCCGGGCATCAACGAGGTCGCCATGTTCGGCACGCTCGACAATCCGATCGCCAACTCCGTCGCCAACCAGGCGCGGTCGGTCGTCACAGCCAATCCCGACATACAGGTCATGTTCGCCCCCTATGACGAGTTCGCCAAGGGCGTGAAGATCGCCGTCGACGAGGCTGGCCTGACGGATTCGATCAAGATCTACTCGGCCGACATCTCGACCGCCGACATCGCCGCGATGCGCGAGCCGGGCAGCGCCTGGGTCGCGACCGCCGCGACCAACCCGGCGGTTGTCGGCCAGGTCTCTGTGCGCGCGCTCGCCATGCTGCTCGCCGGCGAGGCGCCCGGCGCCAGCGTCATCGTTCCGCCGACCCTGATCACCCAGGCTGACCTGAACGAACAGGACATCAAGAACATGGAGGAACTCTCGGCCAAGCTGCCGCAGTTCGCCCATGCCGACGTCGCCATGCCGGCGTGGATGCCCAACCCCAACGAATAACAGCGCGCCTCCCAGGCGTGGTGGGGGGGGGCGGGGGCCCCCCCCCCGGAAGCACCCCCCGCCCGCGCGGCGCCGCCGGGGCAGCCCCCCCCGCCGGGGGGGAGGGGTGGCCCAGGGG
>JBKBRJ010000006.1:45126-129945 GCA_046292285.1 Mesorhizobium sp.
ATACCCGCCCGCCCCCCCGGGGTGGTGGGGGCGGCTCCGCCCCCCCCGACTGTATCCACCGGCTGCCGGCGCTCCTGCGCCTGTCTCGCGACCGCGTCGTTCGTGCGGTGTTCCCGGAGGTCGCGGCCTTGCGCCGGCCTCTGACAGTCCTGCCAAAAGCCAACCCATCTGTTGACTTTTTTCATCTCTGCTGAATAATGTCAGGCAGGAGGATCCCCCATGGCGCTGCGGCCCGGCGACCAGATCGTGCACAAGGCGGCGTGGCTCTACTACACGCACGGCCTGCGCCAGGACGAGGTCGCCAAGCGCCTCGACATCTCGCGCGCGTCGGTCGCCATGTATCTGCGCAAGGCGCGCGAAAGCGGCATCGTCACGATAGCGGCGTCCACCGAACTCTTCGCCTCCGACGTGCTGGCCCGCCGGCTGGAGGACCAATTCGGCCTCGACGGGGTCTGGATCGCCGACGGCAGCGCCTTCCCCGATCCCGAGGCGGAGATTCCGTCGCTAGCGGCGAGCGTGTTCCTCTCGATGATCGCCAGCGGACAGCGCGTCGGCGTGGCCTGGGGACGCACGGTCTATGCGATCGCTGACGCGATGACCTTCGCGGACCTGAAGGACGTGACCGTCGTGCAGCTTTGCGGCAATCTCGGCGCGCCCTACTCCTACCGTCCCGACCAGTGCACGATGGAGATCGCGCGCCGGCTCAACGCGAAGGGCTTGAATTTCTACGCACCGCTGATCCTGTCCACCGAGGCGCTCGCCACCGCCCTGCGCGCAGAACCCGTCATCCGCGAACAACTCGCGGGCGTCGGCGAATGCGACATGGCGCTGTTTTCGGTCGGATTCGCCGACGA
Organism: Mesorhizobium sp.; assembly: GCA_046292285.1. Lineage (GTDB taxonomy): Bacteria > Pseudomonadota > Alphaproteobacteria > Rhizobiales > Rhizobiaceae > Aquibium. Next base: position 45,981 of record JBKBRJ010000006.1, read on the forward strand.
GGATGCGCACGTGGTCAAGTGCGGCGCGGTGACCGCCGCGGAGTTGCGCGCGCTGCGGCGGCAGGGCGCCGTCGGCGTCATCGCCGGGCAGATGATCGACGCCAGCGGCGCGCTGCTCGACTGCGATTACAATCGACGCTGCATTTCCGCGGATCTGACCGATTTTCGCGCGATTCCGACGCGGCTGATGGTGGTGCAGGAGGCAGCCAAGCTCGAGCCGTTGCGCGCCGCGCTCGCCGGCCGCTTCGCCACGCATCTCGTTCTCACGCGCAGCCTTGCGCAGGCGCTGATCGATTTCCCGGCCGGGCAGGCCGGCTAGAATCCATCCCGAAGCCGGCCAGGCCGGCTGGAGCCAACCTAAGACGGACCGCGACATGAAGAACCTCTGGATTGAATCCGACGCCGAAGCCATGGTGACGGCGTATGCGGCCAAGAACGTTGACCGCGAACTGGCGCTGCGCGTCTACACGACGCGGCTGCTCGGCGGCGACCCACGCCTGGTGCTGCATGGCGGCGGCAATACTTCCGTCAAGCTCAGCGCCACCGACCTCGTCGGCGATCGCTGGGACGTGCTCTGCGTCAAGGGTTCCGGTTGGGACATGGCGGTGATCGAACCGGCCGGCCTGCCGGCGGTGAAGCTCGCGCCGCTCCTCAAGGCGCGCGCGCTCGACCGCCTGTCGGACGAGGACATGGTCGCCCTGCAACGCGCCAACCTGATCGACCCAGGCTCCCCGAACCCGTCCGTCGAGACGCTTCTGCACGCCTTCCTGCCGCACAAGTTCGTCGATCATACGCATTCGACGGCGGTGCTGGCGATCGTCGACCAGGGCGAGGATTCCCAGGCCCTGATCGCCAGGGTGTTCGGCCCGAAGATGGGCTACGTGCCCTACATCAAGCCGGGCTTCGATCTTGCCAAGGCGGCCGGCGAAATCTTCGATCGCGACCCGTCGGTCGAAGGCCTGATTCTCGACAAGCACGGCATCTTCACCTTCGCCGAGACGGCGAAGGAGGCCTATGACCGCATGATCCACTGGGTCACGGTAGCCGAGGATTACGTGGCGGCGAACCGCAAGCCCGCCGCGCCGCGCGCGGCGTTGCCCGTGAACCTGGCCGGGCCCGCCACCATCGCGCCGATGTTGCGCGGCGCGGTCGCCGCCCGCTACGCCGAAGGCCGCATCGACCGCATGGTGTCCGACTTCCGCACCTCTCCCGCGATCCTCGACTTCCTCGCCCGCGCGGACCTCGATCGCCTCGCGTCGCGCGGTGTCTCGACGCCGGACCTGTCGATCCGCATCAAGACGGGGCCGGTGGTGCTGCCCGCACCCGAGGCCGGGGATCTCGCGGGCTTCCGCGCCGCCGCCGAAAAGGCGATCGCCGGCTATGTCGAGGAATACGAGCGCTATTTCACCGAGAACGACGCGCGCGACGACATCAAGCGGACCATGCTCGATCCGATGCCGCGCCTGTCGCTGGTGCCGGGCCTGGGCATGTTCGGCCATGGCCGGACGCTGAAGGACGCCCGCATCGCCTCCGACGTCGGCGAGATGTGGATCGAGGCGGTGTCGGGCGCCGAGGCGATCGGCGATTTCAGGCCGCTCGCCAAGTCCGACCTGTTCGAGCTTGAATACTGGTCGCTGGAGCAGGCCAAGCTCGCCGGCAACAAGCCCAAGCCGCTCACCGGGCAGGTGGCGCTGGTGACCGGCGGCGCGGGCGCGATCGGGGCGGCGACCGCGAAGTTGTTCGCGGCCAACGGCGCACATGTCGTCGTGGTCGATCTCGACGCGGCGAAGGCGGCCGAGACCGCGAAGGCGGCGGGCAACGGGTCGATCGGGGTCGGCGCAGACGTGACCCAGCCCGAGGAGGTGCGCGCCGCCTTCGACCTCGCGGTCGCCACTTATGGCGGCGTCGACATCGTCGTCTCCAATGCCGGCGCGGCCTGGGAGGGCGGCATCGGCGAGATCGACGACGCGCTCCTGCGCAAGAGCTTCGAGCTCAACTTCTTCTCCCACCAGACCGTGGCCCAGAACGCGGTGCGTCTCTTCAAGGAACAGAAGACCGGCGGCGCGCTGCTGTTCAACACCTCCAAGCAGGCGGTGAACCCCGGTCCGAAGTTCGGCGCCTACGGCCTGCCCAAGGCGGCGACGCTGTTCCTGTCGCGGCAATACGCGCTCGAATATGGTCCGATCGGCGTGCGCTCCAACGCGGTGAATGCCGACCGGATTCGCTCGGGCCTGCTCACGGACGACATGATAGCCAGCCGGTCGAAGGCGCGCGGCCTGTCGGAAAAGGACTACATGAGCGGCAACCTGCTGGGACTCGAGGTCACGGCGGACCACGTGGCGCAGGCGTTCCTCCACCATGCCCTGGCGGAGAGAACGACCGGCGACGTCACGACGGTGGACGGAGGCAACATCGCAGCGGTGCTCCGGTAGCGCACTGCCGCGGATAAGCGCCACCCTTGACACGATGGCGCGTAGAAGGGCCGGCTCGATCGACCATCCGGCCTGCCCGAACACCACATGCTGGACGTCACCTTCGGCATCGCCTGCAGGACTGGCCAGGACCCATTCCGGCATTGCCGAACAAAGGAGGACGCAGAAGGCGGAGACCGGGAGAATGGCGCGCGAGGTGCCTACGTGCCGGAAAGCACCAAATCTCCGCCTTGAATCGCCGTGGGAGGCGGCGTGACGCTCCCTATGCGGCCCTTCGCATCGATGTGGTGTCCGTGGGGGCCGCCGTCTCGCGAATCTGCTTGCGGCGGTTGAGCTTGAACCGGCTGACGATCTCCGCGAGGATTCTGGCGTTCTCGGCAAGCATGGCGGAAACCGACGTCGTCTCTTCTACCATCCCCGCATTCTGTTGGGTCATGCGGTCCAGTTCGTTGACGGAGAGGTTGATCTGCTCGAGGCCGGTCGTCTGCTCGCCGGCCGCGCGGTCGATCTCGCTCACGTTCGCGTCGATGCTGGTGACGTAGCCGGCGATCTGGGTCAGCACCTCGCCCGTCTCGCCGACGTACTGGACGCCTGCATCCACCTCGACCTTGGACTTCCGGATGATCTCGCCGATCTCCTTCGCAGCCGAGGCGGAGCGTTGCGCCAGTTCGCGGACTTCCTGCGCCACCACGGCGAATCCCCTGCCGGCCTCGCCCGCGCGCGCCGCCTCGACGCCCGCGTTCAGCGCGAGGAGGTTCGTCTGGAACGCAATCTCGTCGATGACCGACACGACCGTTGCGATCTTCTGCGACCCGGCCTCGATCCGGTTCATCGCATCGACCGCATTGCGCACGACCGTTTGCGAAGCCTGGGCCGCATTTCTCGCTTCGCTCGCCTGGGCGCGCGTCTGGCGGATCTTCTCGGAAGACGACCGCACGGTTGCCGTGATCTGCTCCAGCGCCGCCGACGCCTGTTCGAGCGCGGCTGCCTGCTGCTCGGTCCGCTGCGCAAGACTGTCGGCCGAAGCATGCATCTCCGATCCGCCCGCGTTCAGCGCCCTGGTCTTCTCCATCACCTGCTCGAGTACCGACTGGAACAGGCCGATCGAATTGTTGAAGTCGCGCCGAAGCGACTCGAACTGTTCGGCGAAAGGCGCATCGATCGTCATGCGGATGTTGCAGTCGGCGAGCCGCTCGAGCCCGGCGCCGAGATCCTGGACGACGCGCGCGAGGTCCGCCGCCTCCCTCTCGCGTTCGGCAAGCCGCGCGGCGCGCTCCTGCTCGGTCCACTCCTGGGACAGTCGCTTGTCCTGTTCGAGCCGAAGGTTGTCGAGTCCGGCCTGCCGGAAGACGGCGATGCTGGCGGCCATGTCGCCGATCTCGTCCTTGCGCCCGGCATAGGGCGCCTCCGAGGAGAAGTCGCCTTGCGCCAGCTTCGTCATGAAGGCCGACATCCGGTCGAGCGGGACGAGGGCGCGGATCCAGACGAGCCAGGCGCCGACGACGCAGCTCGCAAGGGTGAGGATGCCCACCATGAGCGAGATGAGGCCGAGCGAACGTTCGCTTGCCGCCGCCTCGCTCTCCTTGTCGGCAAGGAACCGCGTGGACATGCCGACGAGCTTGACGACGGCTTCGCGGTGGGCGCGGAATTCCGCGCTCATCCTGTCCATGACGACGCCGAGATCGCCGTGTCCGGCCATCGCCTCCTTGTACGGCCCCGTCATCGTGGCCCAGAGCGTGTCCGAGCGAGGCAGCACCTCGCTCTCCAGCTGCGCGCGCAGATCGTCCCGCAACGGGAACGTCTTCCAGTAGTCCCGCCGCGCCGCGTCCTGGCCGCGCAGCTCCACGATCCGCGCGAGATTGGCTACCGCCATTTCCGGATGCAGCGCGGCCTCGTTGGCGAGCAGGTAGGACTCGACGAGGAACATCGGTGGCGGAAGGATGTCCGCTATCAAATCCTTGCCGCCTACGATTTCGCTGTAGATCGGACCGTTAACCTGAAGAGTTTTCAGGGCATGGTTCTGGATACCGACGGTAACGCCGATCCCGATGCCCACGAACGCTGCGATGGCGATGACGACTTGCCAGATCCGGAGAGACATGAGGTTCCACATGCGGCGGGGTTGAGGATTGAAGGAGGGACCGTGCCGCAACGGCAATCTTGCAGAATATTGCTAATAAAAAATTGCTGTCGATGGTCGTTGATTGCGGGATTTCGAACCGCGCCGGAGAGACCCTGCCTTGCCGTTCGGCAATCGATCGTTTCCCCACGTCATTGAGATTCGCCGCCGTGTGGGGTACCTCGATCCAAACGGATCAGCATCCATGGCAGCGACGGAAAAGAAGAGCGGTTCGCGCGGCGTCCAGTCGATCGACACCGGCGGCGTGGTGCTCGGCGCGCTGGCCATGGCGAAGGGGCCGCTGAAGCTGCGCGATCTTGCGGAACAGACCGGAATGGCGGCCGCGCAGCTCCATCCCTACCTCGTCTCCTTCCGCAAGATGGGCATGGTCGAGCAGACCGAGGCCGGCCACTACCAGCTGGGATCCTTCGCGCTGCATCTCGGCCTGACGCGGCTGCGCAACCAGAACGCCTATCGCGAGACGGTGCGCCGCGTCGCCGCGCTGGCCGACGAACTGCAGCTGATGATCGCCGTCACGGTCTGGGGGCTGCATGGTCCGACCATAGTCTACGTCCAGGAATCGTCGGCCCGGATTCATGCCAACGTGCAGGTCGGCAACATCTTCCTGATGACCGCCACGGCCACCGGAAAGGTCTTCGCGGCCTGGCTGCCCCGCGCCGTCACCCAGCCGATGATCCGGCAGGAACGTTCGGATCGGTCGCTTTTGGAACGCGGTCCCTTCGAGTTCGACGAGGAGCGCTACTGGCTCGAGGTTCGCGAGGTTGAGGCGAAGGGCCATGCCGTGACGCGCGACCTGCCGATCCCGGGCGTCAGCGCCGTGGCGGCCCCGGTGTTCGATCATACCGGCCAGATGCAGCTCGCCGTGACGGCGATCGGCCCGACGGGGATGATCGACCTGGCCGACGACGGACCGGCCGTGCGGGGACTCCTGAGCTTCACGCGAAAACTGTCGAACGAACTCGGCTACCGCGAGGACGTCAGCGTCGACGCATGATGTCGAGCGAAACCAGGAGCCCCGCGGAAGCCAGCGTGACGCCGAGCCACTGGGAGGCGCTCGGCGCCTGGCCGGCGAGCGGGATCGCCAGCAGGACGGCCGCCGGCGGCAGCAGCGCCGGAAACAGCGCCGCCGTGCCCGCGCCGAGCCGCCTGACACAGCCGGCAAAGGCCACGATCGCCAGCGCGCCGCCGAGCACGCCCTGGTAGAGGGCCTGCGTGGCCCAGAGCATGGGCGCATGGTCGGGCACGCCGAAGGCGACGAGGTAGACCGGCAGCAGGCAGAGCGCGGAGCTGAGCGAGACCGCCGCCGTCGTTTCCAGCGCTGGCAGCCTCCAGCGCCCGACGAGCCAGGTGAAACAGCCCCAGAGCGAGCCTGAAGCCACGAAGCAGAGATCGCCGATCCAGGTCGGCGTGCCGGATGCCGGCGTGGCCGGCTGGTCGGCCGCGATGGCGATCAGGCCGGCGACCAGCAGCGCGATGCCGAGCCGGCGCTGCCAGGGCACCGGCCTGCCGTCGACGAAGGCCGACAGCGCGTTGGCCGTCAGCATGGTGACGCCGGGCGAAATGACCACGGCGTGCGCGAGCGGCGCGATGCCGTATCCCGTATTGATGAGGAAGGCGAAGGGTGGCCCGATGAGGACAGTCAGGGCAGCGATCCGTTTCAGCGGCAGCGCCTCGCGCCAGCCGCCGCGCATCAGGAGCAGCGGCGCCAGCAGCACCGCCGCGATGCCGAACCGCAGCATGGCGAGGTCGGCGCTGGAGAAGCCGTCGGCGCGGCCGATCGCCGTGCCGACATTGTAGAAGGCCCAGAAGCCGGTCGCGGCGAAGCCGAGCGCGATGCCCCGCGCGCGCCCGCTGCTCTCCGATGGCGCCGTCAATCGTTGGCGCCGGACATGTGCCGCGCGGCGATATAGCCGAAGGTTACGGCTGGTCCGAGCGTGATGCCGCCGCCGGGATAGTTGCCGCCCATGATGCTCGCCGCGTCGTTGCCCACCGAGTAGAGACCGCCGATCGGGCGCCCCGCCGCGTCGAGCACCTGTGCGTTCTCGTTGCAACGCAGGCCCGCAAAGGTGCCGAGGTCGCCCACCACGAGCTTGACCGCGTAGAACGGGCCCTTCCGGATCGGGGCGACGCAGGGATTCGGCTTGTGCTCGGGGTCGCCGAGCGATCGGTTGTAGGAGGTCGAGCCCTTGCCGAACTCCGGGTCCTCGCCGCGAACGGCGTGCGTGTTGAAGCGGTCGACCGTCTGGCGGAGGCCCTGCGGGTCGGCCCCGATCTTGCCGGCGAGCTCCTCGATCGTCGCGCCCTCGAGGAGATAGCCGGACCTGACGTGCTGGCGGAAGGGCACCGGCGCCGGCTTGACGTAGCCGAGGCCGTACTTGCGCAGCACGTGATGGTCGGCGATGAAGAAGGCGCAGATCTCGCCGTCTTCCTCGCGGCAGCGGGCAATCATCGCCTGGCAGAAGTCGTGATAGGAGTCCGCCTCGTTGACGAAGCGACGCCCGGATCGCGTCACCGCGATGACGCCGGGCTTGGAACGGTCGACGAAGTGGGGGAACGTCCCCAGCGTGCCGTCCGGCTTGACAGGGCGCGAGATCGGCACCCAGGCGGCCGCGTTCGGGAGAGTGGTGTCGACGGTGGCGCCGACGGCCTCGCCCAGCCGCAACCCGTCGCCAGTGTTTCCGGAAGGTGCCGGCGAGGCGTGCTCGTGTCCGGTCGGCGCATGCGGGAAAAGCTCCTTGCGGCGCACCGGATCCTGCGGGAAGCCGCCGGCCGCGAGCACGACGCCTTTCCGGGCGACGATCTCGATCGGCCCTTCCGCCGTGTCGACGATGGCGCCCGTGACCCTCCCCCTGTCGTCCTTCAGGAGTTCCCGCACAGGCGAGCGCGTCCAGATCGGAACGCCCTTGTCGAAGCAGGACTTCGCCAGCCGCGCGACCAGGGCGTTTCCGTTCATCAGCCGCATCGGACGGCCGTGGAAGGCCATGTCGCGCAGGAATTTCAGGAAGAGCTTGCCGACATAGAACGCCGACACCGGCGAGCGCATGACGTTGAAGAAGTGCAGCAGTTCCTTGCCCGAGCCGATCATCATGCCAAGAAAGGTGATCTCGGCCAGCGGCGGCCGCAGCCGCTTGATCTCGGGACCGAGCTCGCGCCCGTCGAAGGGTCGCGCCACGATTGAACGCCCGGCATCCATGCCGCCCGGTGCGCCCGGATGATAGTCGGCGAAGGTGGGGCCGAGATCGAACTGCAGCGCCGTGTTCTGCTCGTAGAACTCGACCGCCTTCGGGCCCGCCTCTAGAAAGGCCTCGACGCGGCGCTCGTCATAGTGCTCGCTGGTCTCGTGGCGCATGTAGGCACGCGCCTTGTCGATGGAATCGTCGATGCCCGCGCGCCTGGCGGGGCCGTTGCAAGGGATCCACATCCAGCCGCCGGAACGCGCGGTGGTGCCGCCGAAAACGGGCTCCTTCTCCACCACGAGCACGTCGAGCCGACGATGCGCTGCCGAAACGGCGGTGGCGAGGCCGCCGGCGCCCGACCCGACCACAAGCACGTCGCATTCGTGTTTCTTCATCTGCATGTTTGTCAGGTCCATTCGTTCGTTGGCGCCGTCAGGAGGCGAGGTAGCCGCCATCGACGGGCAGCAGCACCCCAGTCACGTAGGTCGAGAGATCGGAGGCCAGGAACAGCACCGGGCCGACGAGTTCCTCGGGCTCGCCCACCCGTCGCAGCGGGGTGTGCGCCATGAACCGGCCGATCGCGTCGGGCGTCTCGCGCGTCACCCTGGTCATGGGCGTGGCGATGACGCCCGGCGCGATCGCATTGACGCGGATGCCGTCGGGCGCGAGGTCATGGGCAAGCGCGCGCGTCAGTTGCAGCACCGCGCCCTTGCTGGCGGCATAGGCGCCGAGACCGGGTCCCGCCGAGACCGACATGATGGAACCGAGATTGACGATCCGGCCGCGGGTTTCCCGCAATTGCGGCAGGAAGGCGCGCACCATGTTCTTCACGCCGTCCACGTTCACCCGGAAGACATCGGCCCAATCCTCGTCGAAGCGGTCGTCGTCCACGGGCGTCCGCCGGATGATCCCGGCATTGTTGACGAGGATGGCGGCCGGGGCGAAGGCATCCCTCGACGCCGAGGCGAACCGTTCCACGGAGGCACGATCCGTTACGTCGACCTCGAACGCTCGCGATTCGCCGCCATCGGTCCGGATTGCGGCGGCCGCCGCCTCCACCGCGGGCCCGTTGACGTCGCAGACGGCCACGCGGGCGCCAGCCCTCGCCAGGCCGCGCGCGATCGCCAGTCCGTTGCCTTGCGCGGCGCCGGTGACGACCGCGACCTCTCCCTTGATTCCCTGCAATGCGGCCTCCCAATCGTTCGTTATCTGCAAATGCGTTTGACTATAGCGAATTTTCTTATTGAGCCAAGCGGCGGAATTTGCAAGATTGCGTTTGCCGCGGGAGGATGTTGGCGGGCACGCCGCTCGTTCCCGGCAGGCGAAGCGCCGCCCGTCGCGGCTTAAGGGAGGAAGAAATGAGACGTTACGTCGTTGCCGCCGCATTGGCGGCTTCCGTTGCATTCACCGGGTCGGCGATGGCCCAGAGCTTCGATCTTCAGAGCGTGTTCGGTCTCAACGTGCCGTCGATCGGCCCGAGCCCTGTCAACTGGGCCGAAAAGGTGCGGCTGATGACGGGTGGCGAGATCGACATCAAGGTGCATGGCGCTGGCGATTTCGTGCCGCCTTTCGAGGTCTTCGGCGCGGTCTCGACCGGCGCAATCCCGATGGGCTTCGACTGGATCGGCTACTGGGCCGGATCCATTCCGGTTGCCAACCTCGTCGGCTCCATGCCGTTCGGGCCAACCCCGGAGATCGCGCTCGGCTGGATGTTCAACGGCGGCGGCCTGGAGATCATCCAGAAGGCCTATGACCCGCACGGCGTGAAGATCATCCCCTGCCACCTGGTCGTGCCGGAAGCCGGCGGCTGGTTCAACAAGGAGATCAACACCGCCGAGGACCTGAAGGGTCTCAACATGCGCATCGCGGGTCTCGGCGGCAAGGCGCTGGCCAAGCTCGGGGCGAACACGCAGCTGGTGCCCGCCGGCGAGATCTACGTCTCGCTCGAGACCGGACGCATCGACGCCGCGGAATTCTCGGCGCCCCAGCTCGACAAGGGCTTCGGTTTCCAGAAGATCGTCAAGAACTACTACTTCCCCGGTTGGCACCAGCCTTCGAGCTGGGATTCCATCATCGTCAACATGGATGTCTGGATCGGCTTTTCCGAGGACCAGCAGAAGATCATGATCGAGGCCTGCAAGGCCAACATCACCGAAAACATGGCCGACCAGCTGAACGCGCAGGTCGCCGCCATCGAGGAGATCGAGGCCGCCGGGGCGACCGTCAAGCGCTTCCCCGACGAAGTGCTGGCCGCCATGCGCACCGCCGCCGCCGAGGTCATGCAGGAAGAAGCGGCGAAGGATCCGATCTTCAAGGAAGCCTACGAGTCGCTGACCGCCTATATCGACCGCACCGCGCGCTGGGCTGAACTGCAGGCTCTTCCGCGTTAGGGCGCTTGCGGGCCCGGCGGAAAGCCGGGCCCGCATCTCGAACTTGATGGTGTGCCGGGCCGCTGCCCGGCAAGGCGTTGCGACTGGGAGGTCGGTTTGAAGCGGTTCGCGAATGCGGTGCTCCGCGTGCTCGTCGTTCCGGGCGAACTCGTCGGCTGGCTGATCCTGCCGCTGATCGTCTCCGTCCTGCTCACGGTTCTGGCGGCGAAGATGGGCTGGAATGCCTTCCTGCGCTGGGAATCTTCGGTTCCCGTCCTGGGCAATGCCATCACGGTCAACTCCCTGGCCGACCTTCAATGGTACATCTTCGCGATCATCGCGATCTTCGGCGGTGTGTACGCCTATCGCGACGACCAGCACGTAAGCGTCGATGTCTTTTCTTCCGCCCTCCCCCCGCGGGTGCGGCTCGGCCTCTCCCTGTTCGGCGATCTGGTCTTCCTGTTGCCCTTCTGCGCGATCATCGTCTGGTACGGCTGGAGCTTTACCCTGACCGCCTTCAATTCCGGTGAGGGATCGAGCTATGGCGGGCTGATGGATCGCTGGCTCATCAAGGCGATCATTCCGGTCGGCTTTGCACTCCTGGGCATCGCCGCCGTCATGCGCGCGCTTGCGACAGTTCATTCCATCCTGCACCCAAATCCCGGGGCGCGACCGGGCGAGGACCGATGATCGAGTATTTCTGGCCGCTTGCGATGCTGGTCGCCCTGATGCTTGGCATCTTCTCGGGCTATCCGGTCGGCTTCGTGCTCTCGGGCATCGGCATCGTCTTTGCCGTGCTGGCCGGAGTGCCGATGATCTTCCTGTCCACCGGCGTGTCGCGCATCTATTCCGGCATCCTGACCAACTGGCTGCTGATCGCCATTCCCCTCTTCGTGTTCATGGGTCTCATGCTGGAACGATCCGGTGTGGCCGAGCGCCTGCTGCGTTCGCTGGCCGCGCTGTTCGGCCGGCTGCCGGGCGGATACGCCTTCGCGGTCGCCATCATCGGCGTCGTCATGGCTGCGTCCACCGGCATCATCGGCGCCTCGGTCGTCCTGATGGGCATGATGGCGCTGCCAGCGATGACGCAGGCCCGCTACGACCCGAGGATTTCGACCGGTCTCATCGCCGCCTCGGGCACGCTCGGCATCCTGATCCCGCCCTCCATCATGCTGATCGTGCTCGGCGACCAGCTGCGCATCTCCGTCGGCGACCTTTTCATCGGCGCCATCGGGCCGGGCCTGCTCCTGGCCGGGCTCTACTTTCTCTACCTGATCGTTGTCGCGATCTTCCAGCCGCACCGCATGCCGCCCGCCGAGCATGTGCTCGCTGAAAGCCGAACGGCCGCGTTGGTCGGCCTTGCCCGAGACCTGCTCGCGCCGGTGCTCCTGATCGCCTCCGTTCTCGGCACCATCATCGCCGGCATCGCGACCCCGACGGAAGCCGCCGCCATCGGCGCGGCCGGCGCACTGCTGCTGGCGCTCCTGTCGGGCAACCTGAATTTCGGTACGCTGCGATCGGCGCTGCGGGACACGACCAAGACCACGGCGATGATCGTCTTCGTGATGATCGGCGCGACCATCTTCTCGGTCATCTTCCGCCGTCTCGGCGGCGACCAGATGGTCATCCACGCCTTCGATTCGTTGGGAACCGGCCCCTATTTCGTCCTCTTCTCCATCATGGCGCTGGTGTTCCTGCTGGGCTTCTTCCTGGATTGGGTGGAAATCGCGCTGGTCGTCGTGCCGCTGGTGGCCCCTGTGGTCGCGAGCCTCGATTTCGGAATGTCCCAGAGCCAGACGCTGACCTGGTTCGCGATCGCGCTCGCCGTCAACATGCAGACATCGTTCCTGACGCCGCCCTTCGGCTACGCCTTGTTCTATCTGCGCGGCGTCGCCGCCGACATCACGATCGGAACGATCTATCGCGGCATCATTCCCTTCGTGTTTTTGCAACTCCTCGCCTTGATCCTGCTGATCGTCTTTCCGCAGATCAGCCTCTGGCTGATCGGCTGAGGCCGATCGATCGTCACGCGTTGGGGAGACCGATATCGACGGCGCCGTCCTCCCGACAGACGGGGCGAAGGCCCTTGGACATTTCCAGCAAAGCGCCGAGTTCGCAGTTTCCTCGTACGAGATCGGCGAGCGTGACCGAGTCGAGTTCGCGATAAAAAGCCTCCACGGCCCGTGCAATGAAGTCGCGCAGGCGGCACGTGGCCGCGAGGGGACAAGTGTTCGTCTCCGGCGCGAAGCATTCCGCGAAGGGAACGCCCGCCTCGAAGATGCGAAAGACCTTGCCGATCGAGATCCGCTCCATCGGTCGCGCCAGTCGCAAGCCTCCGCTCCTGCCGCGGATCGTTTCCACGAAACCGTCCGCCTGCAGCAGGTTGACCACCTGAAGCAGGTGGTTGACCGAAGCATTGCACCGCTCCGCGATCTCGGCCGTACGAACGGTCATGCCGTCATTGACGGCGCAAGCCATGAGAACGCGGGCGGCAAGGTTGGTTCTGGTGGTGAGGCGCATCGGGGTCTTCGATCCAGGTGATGTTTTTCCTCATCGCACGCGAGTTCCGGCCTGTAACTGATCCAGATCATGTCGCCGCGACCCGCGCGGGGGTATTTTTACTCAAGTCTTGAGGGGCTTTTCCCGCGCCCGGGTCGAGACCGGTAATTTTTAGCCGGTCGAACGTGAGCGGCAGAGTTTTGATACAGATCAACATGGGCGTGTTCATGATCCTATATATGCGCATATGAGAATATGTTTTTGAGCCGATTCGGATCGTTGCGTCCGTTCGTCGGCTGTATCCGGGGAGGATAAGACTTGATCGACGACCATCGACTTCAAACCACGCGCCGGGCTTTTCTTGGGTTCGCGGCGGCCGGTGCGGCCGCGGCCTCGATGGCGCCGCAGGCCCGTGCAGCGAAGGTGCAGACCAAGGCGCGCATCGTCGTGATCGGCGCGGGAGCCGCGGGAACGGCGATGGCCAACCGCCTTGTCCAGCGGCTGGACGGCGCCGAGATCACCCTTGTCGACGGACGAGCCGACCATCTCTATCAGCCTGGACTGTCGCTGGTGGCGGCGGGGCTGAAGCCGGCTTCCTACACCATATCCAAGACAAGTGACTGGCTTCCGCGCGAGGTCAAGCTGGTCGCGGAAGCGGCGACCGCGATCGATCCCGTCGCACGGACCGTCACCACGGCCGGCGGAACGACCCTGTCCTACGATTTCCTGGTCGTTGCGCCGGGCCTCGTTCTGGACCACGCAGCCATCGAGGGATTTTCTCTGAACCTCGTGGGCAAGAACGGCATCGGCGCGCTTTATGCGGGCCCCGCCTATGCCGCGCTGACCTGGCAGGCGGCCTCCAAATTCGCGGCGGAAGGCGGCGTCGGCCTTTTCACGCGTCCGGAGACCGAGATGAAATGCGCCGGCGCCCCGCTCAAGCACACGTTCCTGATCGAGGACATCGCCAGCCGCAACGTCGGCAAAGGCAAGTACGAGATGCACTATGCCGCGCCGCAAGGGGCGCTGTTCGGCGTACCGATCGTCAGCGAGAAGGTGCGCATGCTGTTCGGCCAGCGCGGCATCGCGACCCATCTCGGTCACACGCTCAAGGCGATCGATGCCGACCGCAAGCGCGCAACCTTCGCCAGGGCGGAGAAGGACGGTACGACCTCCATGGTCGAGATGGGCTATGACTACATCCACGTGATTCCGCCACAGCGTGCGCCGGATGTCATTCGCCAGTCCGGTCTCTCCTGGGCCGACAAGTGGACCGACCAGGGCTGGGTCGAGGTCGACCAGAAAACGCTGCGCCACCTGCGCTTCCCCGAAGTCTTCGCCGTCGGCGATGTGGCGGGCGTACCCAAGGGCAAGACGGCCGCTTCCGTGAAATGGCAGGTGCCGGTGGTCGAGGACCATCTGGTCGCCGCGATCGAGGGGCGGGAGGGCACGCAGACCTATGACGGCTACACGTCATGCCCGCTGATCACCCGCGTGGGCCGGGCGATGCTGGTCGAGTTCGACTACAACAACAACCTGGTTCCCTCTTTCCCCGGTGTGATCGCGCCGCTGGAGGAGTTGTGGATCAGCTGGCTGATGAAGGAGGTGGCGCTCAAGGCCACCTACAATGCCATGCTGCGTGGAAAGGCCTGAGGAGGAACAGTCATGAAGGAACTGACTTTCGAGACCTTGCTCGCCGTACTCGAGGAAATCTTCGGCCGCGGGCTGTTCTGGACCATGGTCGCCGTCGCCGCGCTCGTCACGGTCGCCTATCTCTACGTCCTCATTCGCGATCGATCGATGTCGATGCGCAAATTCCTTCTCGCGCAACTATCCATGCCGTTTGGCGCGGTGGCGGCGGTGCTGTTCGTCCAGTACGTCACCAGTTCGCACCTGCGCGACATCGGCGGGCCGATCGACGTCATCGTGCTGCTCGGCGTGGCTGCATTGGGGGCGGTCGGAATCGCTATCCTCGTCTACACGGCCCAGTCGCTGGTGCGGCGCTCGCCACAGCCCTAGCGGCCGCTTGGCGCCGGTCGCAGTCAAGAAGCGGAACGATGCTCGATCAACTGAGCAATCTCACCAGCTGAGCTGGAGGCCTGCATTGCCGCCGACCGCGTCGCCGCTGAAGGCGACGCCGCCATAGCCGGTCACTCGGCCGCGACCGTCCGACAGGAAGCCTTCGCCGAACTTGATCGCGCCGGAGAGCCCGAAGGCATGGCTCGTCTCCGCGGTTCCCCAGTTGAGTCGGAGGCCGAACGTTTCGCCGGCAACGAGGTCCGGGCTCTGGAGCGCGTTCGAGACGGCGATGTGATCGAAGGTGTCGATCCCCATCCGCTGTTCAAGAGCGGAAATCCTGCGCGAGACTTCGGTTTCGCCGTACTCCGTCCCGTCGATCGTCTCGCGGCGGGTCTGCCCGGTATTTGCATTCACGCATGTTTCGGTTCCGGGAATGTAGAAGTAGCCGGCTCCATAGGCATCGCAGACCCGGACGTACTCGACGGGTTGCGCGTGGACGGAGGTGGCAAGGAGGAGGCCTGTCAAGGCCGCGATTGCGACTTGGTTTTTCATAACGAATGCTCTCCCCCAGAGACCTGTTTACGTTACGTTAACCATCCTGTCGATTCTCCCATAGGTTGTCAATCGCGGCATTGCTGTTTCCAAGGGTAGCGTGTGCAGCCACATTGGTTCATCCAGCGAACAAGAGCCCGCCACAAGTGAAACGGCCGGACGGCCCCGCCAGAAAGCGTGTCGCGATCCTTTGGATCGGCTCCTGCGCGTCAGGACCTTGTCCTTATGCATGTCGTTTTCGCGAAGGGGGTTCCCGTTCTCGGGAGGCGTGCACCAGCCAGCCGCGGTAGTCTGAAGCGCCCGGATGAGAGAAGCCTCTACCGGCCCTCTCGCCCATGCACTAGAAAGTAGGCGATGTCCCGCCAGCGCCGCTTCCTGCCCTCCATCAGCCTGCTTTCCGCCTTCGAAGCCGTGCTGCGGACCGGTTCCACGGCGGCCGCGGCACGCGAACTCCAGCTGTCGCAGGGAACGGTGAGCCGTCTCGTCCAGAACCTGGAGGAGCAGCTCGGCCGTCCGCTCTTCCATCGTGAACGCAAGAAGCTGTTCCCGACCCGCGCGGCCATCGCCTATGGCAATGACGTGACGCGCGCGCTTGATCTTCTTCAGCGATCGAGCATGCAGTTCGTGGCCAATCCCGAAGGCGGCGCGCTTTCGATCGCCATTCTGCCGGCCTTCGGCACGCGCTGGCTGGCCGCGCGGCTGGGCGGATTCCTCGCGGCCCATCCCGGCGTTTCGATCAGCCTCGCGACACGCATACGCCGCTTCGACATAGCGGGGGAGGGGTTCGACGCCGCCGTGCATTTCGGAGAGGATGACTGGCCCGGCACGAGGCATATGAAGATCTTCGGCGAACGGCTGACGGCCTGCGCCGCGCCCGCCTTCCTGGCCAGCCATCCCGTCCGGTCCGTCGCCGACCTGCGCGAGCAGCAACTGTTCCAGCTCGAGACGCGGCCCTCCGCCTGGGCGGCATGGTTCGCCGGACAGGCCGCGGAACCGATACCGGTGAGAGGCATGCTGTTCGACCAGTTTGCCCTCATGATTCAAGCAGCGGTGGCGGGACTCGGCATCGCGCTGCTGCCGCAGTATCTCGCCGACGCGGAGATTGCGGAAGGCCGGCTCCAGCCGATCCTGAAGTCGTCCGTTCCCGGGACGGGCTCTTATTGGCTCGCCTGGCCCGGGGAGCGGGACGACTATCCGCCGCTCGCGGCCTTCCGCGACTGGCTGTCGCGCGAGTCCGCCTGAACCTCGGTTGAGTGCGTCAGCCTTCTATCCGCGCGCGCCCGGAGGTTCCGTCGTCCCGCGTCCAGCTGATTCGACCGGGGCCCGTCGGCGTGATCGTGAAGCAGGAGGTCTGGCCCTTGTACCAGGTCGGCCACTTCTGGCAGAGGCGCTCCCCATCCACCCACCAGCGGCCGGTTTCCTTGGGCGCGAGGAAGCGACCGAGACCCACCCTGGTGCCATCCCCGGTGACGAAGCCGTCCGGCTTGTAGTGGAGGGGAAACTCGCCGCCCAGCGGGACGGCGAGATAGACCCGCTTGCCGCTGACCAGTTCGACGAGCTTCGGTCCCGAAACCGGCTCGGACGCGACAGCTGTCGCGGCGGTCAGGAAGGTCGCGGCCGCGCAGGCCGCAATGGTCTGGACGTTCATGTCTACCTCCGGTGAAATCCGGAGCAAGTACGTCGCCGGCCGGCCGACGGATCACGCAGGATTGCCGGTCGCCGAGCCTGTCGTTAGATGACGGTCGGCGTGATCGACAACGAGCCCTTGGTCGCATGCGAATAAGGGCAGACGTGGTGCGCGCCCGCGACCAGGTCCTCGGCGATCGCGCGGTCGATGCCGGGCAGGCCGACGGCGATCTTCACGTCAAGACCGAAGCCGGCGTCTTCGCGCGGGCCGATGCCGACCGAGACCGTGACGGTCGCGTCGTCCGGAACCTTCACCTTCTTCTGCCCGGCATAGAATTTCAGCGCGCCGAGAAAGCAGGCCGAGTATCCGGCCGCGAATAGCTGTTCGGGATTGGCGCCCTCGCCGCCTGGGCCGCCGAGTTCCTTCGGGACGACGAGCTTGACGTCGAGCGCGCCGTCGGCGGTGGCGGCGCGCCCGTCGCGGCCGCCGGTCGCAGTTGCGCTGGTGCTGTAGATGACCTTGGTGATCATGATTTATCCTATTTTGCACGATTAAATCGTGTACGATACATATGTCCCGACAAAGGTGCCGTCAAGCCCTCCTTCTCCCGTCCACCGAGGACCGACGTCCGTCCGGGCATGTCGCTCGGGTTGAACCCGGATCAGACCACCTGAGCGCCAGCAACCCAGACGCGAGCGAGGTTTGGCCGGGACGCCGTGTAGAGGATGGTCTGGAGAAGGTCGTCTCCCGTTTCGCCGCCCCACAGCCGGATACCGCCCCCGGCCGCTTCACAGTCGACCGCGATCGCATCGAACTGGCAGCCGCGTTCAAAGCGCCCGACCGGCAGGTCGAGCGCCTCTCCGCCGCCCGCCGTGGCGAGGTGGAACGCGTCGCGAAAATCGATCCGCGCGCCCGCGCGGCGGCTGCGAACCTCCGGTGGCAGGTCCGGTTCGACGCCGGATTCCAGCATCCGCGAAACCATCACCGCGCCGCGCATGGCGTCGAACATCGTCGCGATCGGACCGCCGGAGATGTCGGTGCCGAGCCCGACCCGCACGCCCTTCTCAAGCGCTGCCCTGAGCGGAAACACGGAGCCGGCGAAATAGGCGTTCGACACCGGGCAATGCGCAACCGCCGCCCTGCGCGCCGCAAGCAGGTCCATGTCGTCCGGCGTCAGGAAATTGGAATGCGCGAGCACGCCGCCCGCCGCCAGCAGGCCGAAGCGGTCGAGGCTCGCCGCGTCGGTCATGCGATGGCGGGCCAGCACGTGGCCATACGCCCAGTCGCTTTCGGAACAGTGGGTCTGGACCCGGCAGCCGCACGCACGCGCGAGGTCGCCGAGGCCTTGCAGCGCGGCATCCGTGCAGGCGGGGATGAAGCGCGGCGTGACGACGGGCAGCACGCGGCCGTCCGCATTGCCCGGCATGGCGCGGATGTGCTCGATCACGGCCCGGGTGCCGTCCACCGCTTCCTCGGGCGACGCGTCGCGATAGTAGTCGGGGCAGGCGGCGGGATCGTCCATCGCCACCTTGCCCACCAGCGCGCGTTGGCCTCGCTCGTGACAGATATCCGCCAGGAGGTTGCTCGCCTCGACATGCGCGGTTGCGAAGTAAAGTGCCGTCGTGGTGCCGTTGGCCAGCAGATCATCGACCAGTCGCCGGTAGATGCGTGTGGCGAAGGCGATGTCGGCATAGCGCGCCTCTAGTGGGAAGGTGTATTTGTGTAGCCAGACCTCCAGCGGCACGTCCAAGCCGCGCCCGAGCTGCGCATATTGGGGTGCGTGAATATGGAGATCGACGAAGCCTGGCAGCAGGACCGTGCCGGACGGCAGTGTCGCGAGCCTGCCGTCGCGGCTGGCCTCGCGCTTCGCCTCGTCGTAGCCGGGTGCCGACGGCCGCAGGACGGAAACGATCGCGCCATCGGCGCCGATGTCGATCAGCACGTCCGCCAGCTCGTCGATCGCCCCTCGCTCCGGTGCGTGGAAGCCGGAAGCGAGAAGGGTCCTTCCCCTGAGGTTCAGTTCTTGCGACGCTTTCATTGCGATGCGAGCCCGCGCCTCGACCGAGCCGGCGCCAAGTCGGTCAGCAAGCGCTTACGCCGCCTGCGCCGTGGTGCCGTAGACGATGCCCTTTTCCTTCAGCCAGCGGCGGTAGGCCACCGAGGAGGCGTCCGCGCGCGTCGGGATTTCGGAACGCGGCTCGAGCGGCAGGAGCAGCGGCCGCTGGTTTTCCAGGATGATGCGATCCTGCAGGAAGATCACCTGCTGGAACGCCACGAGTTCCGTCACCGTCGAGACGTCGTCGATCAGGAACATCACCGGATGCGCGCGGCAGAACTCGGGGTCGACCGGCTGCACGAACAGGCAGATCACGTCCCAGCGGTTGGCGGCGTTCGGGCAGGTCTTGTAGAGCAGCACAGCAAAGGGGTCGGCGACCCGGTACTGGTACTGCGTCATGATGCCTTCCTTGGCCGAAAGAGCCGCCTGCGGCTGAAAAAACTCGCAGTTCGTCGCCCAAACCTCGTCGATGTCGCGGCGGATCTCGGTCGTGTAGTGCCGCACCTCCGTATGCGGCTCGGCGCCCAGTATATCGGTATGCACGAATGGGAAATGCGCCATGTCGAGGAAGTTTTCCACGACGCGCGGCGCCGAGGACTTCACGGAGATCGCGCCGCAGACCACCAGGCGCCGGTCGTCCTCGTCGGCTTCGGGTATCGGCAGGACGTCGCGCGCGGGCTCCCCGAGCGTCGTCCAGAGATAGCCGTAGCGTAGCCGGGTCGGCAGCGCCTCGCCGGTGTCGGCGCGGACAACCGTAACGGTGTCGCCATCGCGTTTCACGCCGAGGTCATGGCCAAGCAGGCGGTTGGCGCTGGTTCCGGGCGGGATATCGGCGACCGCATCGATGCAGTACCACTGGTCGAGGGCGGCTTTCTCGGCGGGCTTCAAGGGCATGGCGTCGCTCCGGTGCTCAGGCATCGTAGATACGATCCATCGTCGCGGCATGTTCGGCAAGGGCCGCCTCGACGTCGAAGGCGACAAACTCGCCGCCGGAAATGATCTGACGCCCGTTGATGAAGGAATGATCCACCTTGAACGGCCCGCACAGCACGAGCGCCGCCAGCGGGTCGCGCTGCGTGCCCGACAGGCCGAGCTGGCTGCGCTTGACCGCGATGAAATCGGCGCTCATGCCGGGGGCAAGGTATCCGATGTCGTCGCGCCCGAGCAGGGCCGCGCCGCCGCGCGTGGCCATGGTCAGCGCCTCGCGCGCCGACAGCGCCGAGGGCGTGCCGCCGAAACCGCCGCGTCCGCCCGGCGCCTCCGAGAGATACTGGTGCGGCGCCACGCGCTGCAGCATCATCGCGAGGCGTGCCTCCATAAACATGTTCGACGTGTCGTTCGAGGCCGAGCCGTCGACCCCGAGCCCGACCCTGACGCCCTTGTCCAACATCTCGCGTATCTTGGCGATGCCCTGGCCGCAGCGCATGTTGGCCGAAGGACAATGCGCCACGCCGGTCCCGGTCGCGGCGAAGCGGTCGATCTCGGCGCTTGTCATGAAGATCGAATGCGCGAACCAGACGTCGTCGCCGAGCCATCCGACGGACTCTGCGAACTCGACCGGCCGCATGCCGTAGATGTCGTGGCAGTAGGTTTCCTCGAACAGGTCTTCCGCCAGGTGCGAGTGCAGCCGCACGCCGGGATGCTTGCGCGCCAGCGCCGCGGCGTTGCGCATCAGGTCGGGCGTCACCGAGAAGGGCGAGCAGGGGGCGAGGATGATGCGGCTCATCGAATGGCGCGAAGCGTCGTGATGGCGGCCGATCAGCCGCTCGGCGTCCGCAAGGATCGCATCCTCTTTCTCCACGCAGCTGTCCGGCGGCAGCCCGCCCAGGCTCTCTCCGCGCGACATGGCGCCGCGCGCCGCATGGAAACGCAGTCCCATCTCCCGCGCCGCCTCGATGGTGGCGTCCAGCGTGCAATTGTTGGGCAGGATGTAGAGATGATCGGAACTCGTCGTGCAGCCCGAATGCATGAGTTCCGCCATCGCGACCTTGGCCGAGATGCGGATCGCGTCGTCGTCCAGCCGCGACCAGATCGGATAGAGCGTCTTCAGCCAGACCAGCAGTTCGTCGTCCTGCACCATCACGCGGGTGAGGTTCTGGTACATGTGGTGGTGGGTGTTCACCATGCCCGGCATGACGACATGGCCGGACAGGTCGAGCACCTCGTCGGCTTCGAGCCCGGAAAGCTCGGCGGTGGCGCCGACGGCGACGATCGCGTTGCCGTCGACGAGCATCGCCCCGTCGGCGATCTCGCGGCGCGCGTCGTCGAAGGTGGCGAGCAGGTCGACGTTCTTCACCAGCAGCCGGGTCATCGGGGTCTCCTAGCGCACGTCGCGGTAGTAGGGCTCGCCGAGCGCGGCGGGCGCCGCCATCAGACGGCGCATCTTCTGCCAGGCGAGCACGGGCACGATGATCATTGCGATGGTGCCGAGATAGGGCAGCATCGACAGCACCGGCGAGGGGATCGGCCAGTTGCGCGCCTGCCCGACGAAGCCGAGCGAGGTGATGAGGCCGAACAGCAGGGCGGCGGCCACGGCGTTGATCGGCCGGTAGCCGGCGAAGATCACCAATGATACCGCGATCCAGCCGCGTCCCGCCACCACGCCCTCCGACCAGGACGGCACGAAGGCGAGCGTCAGGTAGGCGCCCGCGCCGGCCGCCAGCGCCGCGCCGGCCGAGACGTACCAGAAGCGCATCGCCTGCACGGGAATGCCCGCCGCATCGGCCGCGGCCGGGTTCTCGCCCACCGCGCGCATGTCGAGCCCGTGTTTCGTGCGGAACATCAACCAGTGCAGGGCGATCGGCAGGATGATGTAGATCAGGTAGACGAGGATGTTCTGCGTGAACAACGCCCGCCCGAGCAGCGGGATGTCGCTCAGGTAGGGGATCGGGATCGGCGGGAAGGTCGCCGGCGCCGGAGTGCCGGAATAGGCCCGCCCGATCGTCGCCGCCATGCCGGTCCCCATCAAAGTCAGCGCCAGGCCGCACAGCACCTGGTTGGCGCGCAGGTATACGGTGGTCGCCGCGAAGATCATGCCGAAGAAGAAGCCCACGACAAGCGCCAGTGCGAAGCCCAGCATCGGGTTCGGCGTGGTGATGACCGTGGCGATCCCGGTGACGGCGCCGAGCGCCATCAGCCCCTCGACGCCGAGATTGACCACTCCGACGCGTTCGGCGAGCACTTCGCCGAGCGCGGCCAGCGCCAAAACGCCGCCGGCCAGGATCGAGGTCTGGATGATGCCTGCGATGATGTCCATCAGGATCAGCCCTTCACGATGCGGTAGCGGGCGAGCTCGTCGCCGATGGCGGTGTAGAACAGGATGAGGCCGGTGATCGCCAGCACGGTCGAGACCGTGATGCCCTGCGTCTGCAGCACGATGCCGGAATTGAGGATCACCGCCATCAGGGCCGCCGCCGGCAGCACGCCGATCGCCGAGCTGCGCGCCAGCACGGCGACCATGATGCCGAGATAGCCGAAATTGTTGGAGATGCCGCCTTGCAGACGGTGCACCGTGCCGGCCACCTCGAACATGCCTGCAAGGCCCGCGATCGCGCCCGAGAGCAGCATGACGATGATCAGGTGCCGGCGGAACGGCATCCCGGCATAGCGCGCGGCCTGCGGATTCGATCCGGCGATGCGCACCTCGTAGCCCCAGCGGGTGAAGGCAAACAGCGCCGCCACCAGAAGCGCGACGACGACAGCGACGGGCAGTCCCCAGTGCACGATGCCCCAGAACTCAGGCACCTCGTGCACCAGCCGGGCGGTCGTGGCGAGCGCGCGGCCGCTCGGGTCGAGCCAGGGCCCGGTCGCCACCCAGTAGACCATCAGCGTCGCGACGAAGTTCAACAGCAGCGTCGTGATCAGCTCGTTGACGTCGGCATAGGCGCGCGCCAGCGTCGGGACGAGGATCCAGAGCGCGCCGCCGACGGCGCCGGCAACGAACATCAGCGGCAGGATGACGGCCGTCGGACCCGGCACGAACAGCGCGACGCCCGTCGCGGCGAAGGCGCCGGCATAGAACTGGCCTTCCGCGCCGATGTTCTGGGCGCCGATCTTCTGGCCGACGGCGACCGCCAGTCCCGTGAAGATCAGCGGGATGACCAGGAGCCCGACATCTTCCAGCCCGTAGCTGGAGCCGAAGGTGGTGCGCAAGACCTGCCAACCGAGCGCCAGGGGATTGGCGCCGAGCGCGGTGAGCACGATGCCGGCGGTCACCAGCGCCAGCACGATGGCGAGGCCACGCGCGGCGAAGGCGACGGAGGGCGGCGCGGACGGAATGCGCTGGATGCGGTAGGCCATCGTCAGTGCCCCGTAGCGTTCGCGTCGGCGGGAAGTCGCTTGCCGCCCATCATCAGGCCGATCGTGTCGATGTCGGCATCGGCCGTGTCGACCACGCCCATGATTTCGCCGTGGAACATCACCGCGATGCGGTCGGAGAGGTTGAGGAGTTCCTCCAGTTCCTCGGAGATGAAGAGGACCGCCACGCCCTTGTCGCGCAGTTCGACGAGATACCGCATCATCATGTTGATGGCGCCGACGTCGAGGCCGCGGCTCGGATAGGCCGCGACGAGCACGCGCGACGCGATGCGCATTTCGCGACGGGCGACGAGGCGCTGCTGGTTGCCGCCGGACAGGTTGCGCACGGGCATGCCGAAGTCGGGCACGGCCACCGCCGCCGCCGCGGCGATTTCCTTCGCCAGCGCGGTCGCGGCGCGGCCGTTGAAGCCGAAGCCGCTCGACAGCGGCGGCCGGTCGTATTCGCGCAGGACGGAATTGTCGGTGATCGAGAGCGATGGTGCCAGCCCGCTGTGCAGCCTGTCCTCGGGGATGTGGCCGACGCCCAAGTCGGCGAAGTCGCCGGCGTCGCCGCCGCTGAAGTCGCGGCCGTCGACCAGGATGCGGCCCGACGTCGCGCGGCGCATGCCGGTGATGACCTGCGTCAGCTCCTTCTGCCCGTTGCCGGCCACGCCCGCGATGCCCAGAATCTCGCCGGCCCGCAATGTAAGCGACAGGCCGTTGAGGACGAAACGCCCGTGTCCATCCTCGGCGCGGATGTCGTCGAGCGTCATGACCGGCGCACCGATCGGCGCTGCCTCGGGTCCGCGCGCGCGCATGTCCGACAGCACGATCTCGCGCCCGACCATCAGGCGGGCGAGCGACGTTTCGGTGCAGTCGGCGGTCTGCTCGGTCGCCACCTTCCGGCCGCCGCGCAGAACGGTGACCCGGTCGGAGATCTCCAGCACTTCGTCCAGCTTGTGGCTGATGAAGATGACGGCGTTGCCGCGCGCGACGAAGTCCCTCAACGCCCGGAACAACTCGTGCGCCTCCGCCGGCGTCAACACGGCTGTCGGCTCGTCGAGGATCAGCACCCGCGCCTTGCGCGTCAGAACGCGCAGGATTTCCACCCTCTGCTGTTCGCCGGTCGACAGCTCATTGATGCGGGCAGCGGGATCGACCGCGAGGTTGAGCGCCTGCGCCAGCTCTGCGGTCCGTCTTTCGAGCACGGTCGCGCTCACCGATTTCGGCGTCTCGTTCCATCCGAGGTGGATGTTCTCGGCCACCGTGAAGGCCTTCACCAGCTTGAAATGCTGGTGGACCATGCCGATGCCGGCGGCGATGGCTTCCACGGGCGAGGCGAAACTCTGCGGGTAGCCGTCGATGACGATCTCGCCCGCGTCCGGCTGGTAGATGCCGGTCAGGATGTTCATCAGCGTCGACTTGCCGGCGCCGTTCTCGCCGAGAAGCGCATGGATCTCTCCCGGCATCACCTCGAGGTCGACATCCTCGTTGGCGACGACGCCGGGAAAGTATTTGGCGATGCCCCTGAGCTGCACGATCGGCGCCGTTCCGGGCAAAGGCACGAAACGGGTTGTCGCTGGCACGGGCGGCTCGGGGGCGATCATGGTCTTCGTTCGATCAGAGGCCGGTGACGCCTTCGATCGACCAATCCCAGTTGTAGAGTTCGACCTCGGTCATGCGATGGCCGGCCGCGACCTTGACGTTGCCCTTGGCGTCCTTGATTTCACCCTCGAACGGGCTCCATCCGCCCATGATCTTGTCGCGGATCGCGTCGGCCTGCGCTGCCACCTCGGCCGGGACCGTTTCGCCCCAGGCGTCGCGGTCGACGCCCTTGCCGATCGGCAGGATGTCCTCGGTCGGGGTCCATTCGCCGGCGATGCGGCGGCGCACCTGTTCGACGTACCAGGCGCTGAAGTCGACGACGATCGACGAGATGTAGGCCTGCGGGCCGTAGCGGCGGATGTCGGTGTTCCACATCACCGCCTTGGCGCCGCGCTGCTCGGCGACCTGGAGGTAGGCGGCCTCGTCCATGATACCGAACAGCACGTCGGCGCCATTGTCGATCAGGGCGGTGCCGGCCTGCGCGGCGGCCTGCGGGTCGAACCAGGAGTTGATGACGATCGCCTGCAGCGTCGCCTCGGGCTTCACCGACCGGGCGCCCATGAGGAATGCGTTGGTGCCGGAATAGACCGATGGCACGGGGAACGACGCGACGTAACCGAGCTTGCCCGAGGCCGACATGAGGCCCGCAGCGACGCCGGCGATGTAGGACGGATACCAATGGGCAACGTAGTAGGTGCCGAGATTGTCGAGCGGGTTGCGGCCGTCGCACTCGTAGAAGGCGACGTCGGGCGTGCGCTTGGCAACGTCGTAGATGAAGTCGCCATAGTTGGAGTTGGCGATGATCATGTTGGCGCCTTCGGAGGCGAACTGGCGGAAGATGCGGCTGGCGTCGGCCGAGTAGGGCACGTTCTCGACATACAGCGTCTTGGCCTTCGGGAAGGCAGCGGCGACGGCCTGGCGCCCGAGGTCGTGGGCATAGGTCCAGCCCTCGTCTGCCGTCGGGCCGACATACCCCCAGGCGATCACGGCATCTTCCTCGGCAATCGCCGGCAGCGGCGCGGCGGCGCGGGCGGATGAAATCAGCCCGGTCTTCGGAAGCAGGAGCGAGGCGCCGGCCGCGGCGCCGATGTTGAGAAAGCCCCGGCGGGTGAGGTCACTTATCTTGATCATGTCGGATCCTTTGCTGTTGCGGCGTTTAGACTTGGGAGGCGTAGTCGGTGACGAGCCGGTCGATCTCGGCCGTCCAGTCGGACATCCATGTCCGTTTTGTTTCGGGGTCGATCCAAGAGGCGTCGAGGCCCGCGATCGCGATCCGGCCGAGCGCCTCCGGGGCGAGGCCGAAGTTCCGCGCGACGAGCGCGTATTCGCGATCGAGCGTCGTACCGAACATCGGCGGGTCGTCCGAATGGATGCTGACGTTGAGGCCGGCCTCGATCATCCGGCGGATCGCGTGATCGGGCGATGAAAGGTCGCGCCAGACCGTCGTTGCGAGCGTCGTGCTCGGGCAGCAGGTGAAGGGGATCTGGCTCTCGCGGCAGCGCTCCACGAGTTCCGCGTCGTCGACCACATGGTATCCATGGTCGACGCGCGAGACGCCAAGCAGATCGATGCTGTCGCGGACATAGGCTGCCGGACCGGATTCGCCGGCATGAGCGGTGACGTTCAGCCCGGCCGACCGGGCGCGCTGCCAGAGCGCGGCAAACGGATCGGGCGGATAGGGCGCCTCATTGTAGTCGAGTCCGATGCCGACCACCTCCGGCACGCGCTCGGCCAGCACCATGTCGAGGAAGCGCCCGCCTTGCTCCGGGCCGAGTTCGCGGCTGTGCGCGGGGATGAGCCGCGCGACGAGCCCGTAAGCCTCCCGCGCTCGCCGAAAGCCGTCGAGGATGCCCTCCAGCATCGTGGCATAGACGACGCCGTGGGCCAGGTGCGCATGCGGGCTGAAGAACAGCTCCACGTATCGTGCGCCGGCCAGTGCGCAGCGCTCCAGCGCCTCGAAGGTGACGCGCGAGAAGTCCTGGGCATCACGGATCGCGGCGCAGACCAGATCGTAGATCGTCAGGAATTCGGGCAGGTTGCCGTAGCTGTAGAGTTCGCTCGTCTGCTTGCAGGAGGGCAGCGCCACGCCGTTCTTCGCGGCCAGGTCGGCGAAGGTGGCGGTCGACACCGCGCCTTCGAGGTGCAGGTGCAGCTCGACCTTCGGCAGTGCCTTGGCGAAGACCTCGAGCGACATCGGACTATCCGCGACGCACGGCCGCACCGTGCCGGAGCCGGTTCCGTATCGTGCCGCGATCTAGCCCGTAGTTGTTCGACATTTCGCGCCGTTCATCATCAATTTGAATGCCTGAATGCAACAATATGCAGGCCGCCGGGGCTTGCACAAGCCCAAAAATGATGTCTAATTAGCCATGGCGTTCAACTGCCTAACGAATGAGCAGAAAGATTGAAAAGAAGGCGGGTGGTGACCATGAATGCGGCGCTGAAATGGCACTGACGCGAAGCATCAGGCTCACCTTCGAAGGCCGGTTCGTCGTGTCGAGTTTCGCGGCGTTCGTCGAGCGCCGCGCTGCGCGGCTGGATCTCGGAGTGCTGGTGAAAACGGCAAGCGACCGCCTCTTTGCGGTCGACGTCACCGGGCAGCCGGACCTGATCGATGCGTTCGAAATGGCCTGCAGCCTCGGCCCTCTCGACTGCCTGGTTCTGGATTGCAGAAGCGCGGCGCTGGCCGCGATGGACATGGAGAACACTGACCGATGAGCTTGGCACCTGGATGGCACCCTGTCGCCCTTTCGGGCTCCATCGATCCCGGCACCTCGGCCGGCACGCACCTTGACGGCCGGGAATATGTGGTCTGGCGCGACAATTCCGGCGTCGCCCACGTGTGGGAGGATCGCTGTCCGCACCGCGGCATGAAGCTCTCCTTCGGCTTCGTGCGTGGCGACCACATCGCCTGCCTTTATCATGGCTGGCAGTACGACACCGCCGGGCGCTGCCGGTACATTCCGGCTCATCCCGATCTCGAAGTCCCGGCCACGATCACCGTTCCGGTCTTCGCGACGGTGGAAGCCTGCGGCATGATCTGGACGACGACCGATCCCGAACCCGAGCGCGCGGCGCCGCCGACGGATGCGGGCGAGACGGTGGCGGTGACCACCCTCTATGCCGATTGCGATCCGCAGGCTCTGCTCGACGCCGTCCGCGCCCTGCCGCCCGAACCATTCGTGCCCGGTGCGGGCGAACCTCGACTGGCGCAGATCGACGGCGCGCTGTGGCGGCTGGCTGTCGGTGGCGACAAACTGTTGCTCGGCCTGCAACGGCTGAACGATCGCCGTTCGGCGCTGCATGTCGCGGTCGCCGGCCCCGCCGCCGTCTACGAAGGCGCGGGGCAGGCGCATCTCTTCGCCTGGACCCGCGCGCTGCGCCACGGGCTGGATGCGGCGCCGGCGAGGCGCGAAGCGATGATGGCGGAGGCGGTATGATGGCGTTGGTCCTCTACAACTACGACCTCGACGAGAATTGCTACAAGGCGCGCCTCGCGCTCTCGATGCTGAGGCTCGACCACCAGACCGTGGCGGTGAACGCCTTTCCGGGCAAGGAGCAGGAGACGCCGCCATTCCTGGCCATGAACCCTGCGGGCGCGCTGCCGATCCTGAAGGACGGCGACACGACGGTCTTCGGCGCCGAGGCGATCCTTGCCCATCTCGCTAGGGCATACGACCGCGCCGGAACCTGGCTGCCCGTCGAGGGTGCGGGTTTCGCGGCGGTCATGCAGTGGCTGGTCTTCGGTTGCGGGGCGCTGTCGGCCGCCAATCGTGCCCGCGCCAACGCGCTTTTCGGAACGCCGGGCGACGCGAATGCCTTGCGTGCCGCCGCCCGTCACGCGATCGTTGCGATGGAAGACGCAATCACCACGAATGGCTTCGAATGTCGCGACTGGTTTGCCGGCGAAGCGCCGACAATCGCCGACGTCTCGCTGTTCCCGGCCTTTGCCCTCAGTCGCGACTTCGGCATCGACCATGACGAGTTTCCCGCCCTGAGGAAATGGGCGCGCCGTTTCCGCTCGATTCCCGGCTTCATCACCATGCCCGGCATTCCGGACTACCACTGAGACTGGCCTTCAAAGGCCGCGCAAACACCAATCGAGGCAAACGCCCATGGCCCCGCTCACCCGCTTCTCCGTCGCGCCGCTCCACACCATGACCCGGCATCTCGCCGCCGTTGCCTCCGGCCGCGCCGCGCCGGAGCTCGTGATCACCGGCGCGCGCGTGCTGTCGACCTATTCGGAACGCATCCTGCTCGACCGCGAGGTCTGGATCGCCGGCGGCCGGATCGCCGCCGTCAAGCCCGCGGGCAGCCACAAGGGCGACGCGAAACGCTACGACGCCGGGGGCGGCATCCTCGCGCCCGGCCTCGTCGATCCGCACATCCACATCGAATCCTCGATGGTCACGGCTTGCGCCTATGCCGAAGCGGCGCTGCTCAACGGCACCACCACCATCTTCTGCGACAGCCACGAGATCGGCAATGTCATGGACGTGGCGGGCGTCGAGGCCATGCTGGAGGATGCGCGCCAGGCGCCGCTGTCGATCTTCCTCACCGTGCCGAGCACCGTGCCCGCCACCTCGGCCGCGCTGGAGACGGCGGGCGGCGATCTGACCGCCGACAAGATCGGCGCCCTGTTCGACAAGTGGCCTGAGGCGCTGGCGCTGGGCGAGAAGATGGACTTCGTCCAGGTCGCCATGGGCGACGAGCGCAGCCATGCCATCCTCGCCGCCGCTCTCCAGCGCGGCCGTCCGGTTTCCGGCCACGTCTACGGCCGCGAGTTCGTCTCCGCCTATGCCGCCTCCGGCGTCACCGACACGCACGAGGCGATCGATCGCGAGATTGCCGACGACATGCTGGAAGCCGGCATCTGGTTGTTCCTGCGTGGCGGTCCGCCCACGACGCCCTGGCACTCGCTGCCGCAGGCGATCCGCACGGTCACCGAGCTCGGCGCCTCCCACAAGCGCATCGCGGTCTGCACCGACGACCGCGACGCCGACGACCTTCTGCTGTTCGGCCAGGACTGGGTGGTGCGAGAGGCGATCAAGGCCGGCATGCGCCCCGAGCAGGCCTGGAGCATGGGCTCCCTGCATGGGGCGACCCGCTTCGGGGTGGAAGGCGAGGTCGGCGGCATGGGCGGCGGTCGCCGAGCCGACCTCGTGCTGCTCGACGATGGTCTGAAGCCCGTCAACACGTGGTACGGCGGCGAACTGGTGGTCGAGAACCGTAAGATCACCGCCGCCCTCGATGCCGCGCTGTCCTCGCGCTATCGCTACCCCGAGGCGGCATATCACACCGTCAAGCTGCCGGCGGCGATCAAGCTCGTTCCCGATTTGCCCACGACGACCGTCACGGTGAATGCCATCCGGACCGAATTGCCCGGCATCACGCTTGGCCACGAAAAGATCCTGCTCGAACCCGCCAACGACTGGCAGGCGCATTTCGAGCGTCACGGCCTCTGCTTCGTCACCGTGGTGGAACGCCACGGCAAGTCGGACGGCAATGTCGCGCACGGGCTGCTGTCGAATTTCGGGCTGACGCGCGGCGCCGTCGCGTCGTCCGTGGGACACGACAGCCATAACATCATCCTGGCCGGTGTCAGCGAGGCCGACATGCAGGTGGCGCTGCGGGCGCTGGAGAAGACGCAAGGCGGTGTCTGCGTCGTCGTCGACGGCGAGGTCACGGCCATGGTCGAACTGCCGATCGCCGGTCTGCTCTCGGACAAGCGCGTGACCGAGGTGGCCGAGGAGGTGAAGCTCATGAAGACGCAGTGGGAAGCCGCCGGCTGCACCATTCCCTACATGGGCTTCAACCTGATCCCGCTCTCGGTCATCCCGGAGATTCGCATCACCGACAAGGGTCTGGTGCTCGTGCCGCAGATGGAAATCGTCCCGCTGGTGGAACCGGCCTGATGGACCTCTTCCGATCGGGCCTGATTTCGCCGCGTCTCCACTATTTCCAGCTGGTGGCCCGGCTCGGCTCGGTGCGCCAGACGGCGCAGGTGCTCAACGTGGCGCCCTCCTCCATCAGCCGCGTCATCAAGGGCCTGGAGGACGAGATCGGCACGCCGTTGTTCGAGCGCGTGCGCCAGCGCCTGAAGCTGACGAGCGCCGGCGAACTGCTGCTCTACCATGCCCGCCAGAGCACATCGGAATTGTCCCGCGCGTGGTCGGAAATCAACGATCTGCGCGGCCTCAACCGTGGCGCGGTTTCGGTCGCGGCGGTCGAAAGCGCGGCGCGAGGCCTGATCCCGGATGCGCTGGAAGCATTCTGGGCCAAACACCCGCTGATCACGGTCGATGTCCGAGTCGCGAGTTCCCAGCAGGCCTGCGACGCGGTCGCCGATGGTGAATGCGACGTCGGCGTCGTCTTCGATATCCGCGTGCCGCGCACCGTTCGTCGTCTCGCCACCGCCTCCCTGCCCGTCGGTGTCGTTGCGCATCCGCAAAGCCGCTTCGCGGATCGAAGGGAATTGAAGCTGTTCGACCTGTCCGGCGAGCAAGTAATCCTTTCGGACGCCAGCCTCGCGCTCGGCCTCTCGGTCAACGAGGCTATCAACCGCTCCATCATCGATCTCACGCGCCGCACGCGCACAAACTCCATCGCCCTGATGGGCGACCTTGCCAGGCGCAACCTCGGCACGGCCTTGCAGACGCGGCTCGGCGTCGAACGGGAACTCGCCGAAGGCAGCCTGATCTTCGTGCCTTTGCGCGATCCCAGGGTGCCGCCGCGCCGCCTGATGCTGCTCACGCGTGGCGAGCGCGAAATGTCGGAGGCGGCGTCCGCCTTCGCCACGGTGCTCGCGCGGGCCGTCGAGAATCTGGCCGACGGCTGATCGATGCCGCCGGCTCAGCCACGCGTCAGCCGCGCCGAAAATGCGAATCCGAGCCGGCTGACGACGAGAGACAGGC
The DNA here is from genome assembly GCA_046292285.1 of Mesorhizobium sp. Taxonomy (GTDB): domain Bacteria; phylum Pseudomonadota; class Alphaproteobacteria; order Rhizobiales; family Rhizobiaceae; genus Aquibium. Next base: position 77,663 of record JBKBRJ010000006.1, read on the forward strand.
AGAAGGCGATCGGCCAGGCGAGCAGGAACTGCTGCGGCCACACCCAGAGCCACAGATGCGTCGGTCCGAGCGCGATCATGCTCATGATGCCCGACATGAGAAAGGCCATCATCAGGGAGATGAAAACCTGAGCGAGGATGATTGTCTTCTTGCTGTTCGTCACGTTCGTCTCCTTCAGGAGGACGGTGGTGACGGAATCCCATCGCGCACCGCCCCGAAAAACAGGTTGGTGCCGTGGGTTCGCGCGGCTGCGCGACTAAATCCCGCTGGTCGCGGGGGCCGGAATAACCGTACCGGCCTCAATCTTTTCGACCGGGAAGCCATAACCAGAATGGGGCCCAGGCGTCAAGTTCCGACGCGCGGATGTCTGCGCCGGGGGGAAACTTGTTGCGTTTGGCGCACCATCGATGTCGAAAGATATCGTCTTTTCACAACACCCTCGCTTTGCGACTGTCGGGCTCCACGGAGTGCATGACATGAAGCAGAGCGCCGTCGACGCGGTGATCAGAGGGTTGAAGAAGGCGGGCGTGTCGATCGTCTGCTACCTGCCCGATTCGCTCTTCAAGGAGCTGTATCCGGCGCTCGACGCCGATCCGGACATTCGTACCATCCGCGTGACCAACGAGGGCGAGGGCGCTGCGATTTGCGGCGGCGTCTTCCTGTCCGGCAAGCGCGCGGCCCTCGTCATGGAAAATTCCGGTCTGCGCGCCTCCGTCGAGCCGCTTGCCCGCATGGGCCTCGGCGCCGGCATTCCGGTCGTCATGCTGATGAGCTATCGCGGCGAACTCGGCGAGAACAACTGGTGGGCCATTCCGCATGGCATCACCATGGAGCCGGTGCTCGACGCGTTGCGCATTCCCTATCGGGTGGTGCGCGAGGAGGACGCCATCGAGCGGGCGATCGTCGATGCCTATGCCTGGTCCTACGCCTCCTACTATCACTCGGCGATCGCGCTCGGCGGGGAGGTGGTGCGATGAAACGCTACGATTGCATGACGGCGCTGGGCGCCCGCCTGAAGGAAGAACTGGTCATCCTGTCGCTCGGCGGCTCGGTCGACGAATGGTACAACGCCGCCCCGCACATGCGCGAGGCGAGCCTCTTTCAGCAACAGCTCGGCTGCGTCACGCCGCAGGCCTTCGGGCTCGCCGCCGGCCTGCCGCATCGCCGCATCGTCTCGCTCGACACCGATGGAGGCCTGCTGTTCAACCTCGGCATCCTCGCCACGCTGGGCAACGAGCAGCCGAAGAACCTCTTCGTCGTCGTCTGGGACAATGAGCGCTACCAGTCGATCGGCGGCCCACCCACCCACACCGCCTTCGGCCGCGTCGATCTCGCCGCCATCGCCCGCGGCGCGGGCGTCGAGCATGCCTACACGGTCCGAACCGTCGAGGAGTTCGACGCGCATTGCGAGGCCGGCCTGAAGTCGGACGTGCCCTACATCGTCGTCGCCAAGGTCGACGGCATCCTCCAGCCCGGTATCAAGCGCAAGCATTCCGACGGGCGCGAGGACAAGTACATCTTCGTGCGCCATGTCGAGGCGACCGAGGGCGTCGTCATCATGGGTCCGAGCGAGCACAATTGAACGGCGGGCGATGAGATGACCGCCTTTCCCATCCTCCCGCGCAAGCCGCTCGCCAAGGGCCACGACGTCATCGTCGTCGGCTCCGGCTCGGGCGGCGCGGCGGTGACGCGGCGGCTGGTCGACGCGGGCGTCGAAGTGTTGCTGATCGAGGCGGGACCGGCCGGAATAGGGGTTCCCGAGATCGAGGATCCGGCGCAATGGGTGCCGTTGATGCGCAGCCGCTGGGACTGGGGCTACGACTATGCCCCCGCTCCACATGCCGATAGCCGCGTGATCGGCATCCCGCGGGGCAGGGTTCTGGGCGGCTCGACCGCCATCAACGCGATGATGTGGTATCGCGGCCACCCGATGGACTACGACGCCTGGGAGGAGGCCGGCGCTATCGGTTGGAGCTTCGCCGAATGCCTGCCCTACTTCCGGCGCTGCGAGGACTGGGAGGATGGCGCGACCGATCGGCGCGGCGCCGGCGGCCCGCTCCGAATCGAGCGCGCCCGAGAGATGCATCCCGTCGCGCAGGCGCTGATCGACGGCGCTGCCGCCATCGGCATCCCGGTGATCGACGACCCGAACGGACCCGACAACGAGGGCGCCACCCGATCCAACTTCAACATTGCCAGCGGCCGCCGCTGGAGTTCGGCGACGGGCTATCTCTGGCCGATCCTCGATCGGCCGAACCTGACCGTCGTGACCGAGTCGCTTGCGGTCTCGCTCTTGGTCGAGAACGGCCGCTGCGTCGGGGTGCGCCATCTGGTCGAGGGTCGACCCGTCGACACCCGTGCGCATGAGCGAGTTGTGCTGGCCGCCGGCGCCATCGACACGCCCCGGCTCCTGATGCTGTCGGGCATCGGCGATCCCGCCGAACTCAGGCGCCTCGACCTCGCCGTCGTGCACGCACTCCCCGGTGTGGGGCGCAATCTGCAGGACCACCCCCTCGCGCAGGCCTGCGTGTTCCGGGCGAAGCGGCCGCTCGGTCCCGTCACCGGCAACGGCGGCGGCTCGATGGTGAACTGGAAGTCCAGGCCGGATCTGCCACAGGCCGACGTGCACGCCTTTCCCGTGCAGGGCAACAGCGCCGAGCCGCCGCTTCGCGCGCGCTATGATCTGTCCGGCGACGTCTTCTCCTTCGGCTTCGGATTAATGCGCTCGAAGAGCGTCGGCCATCTGCGCCTGCTGGAAGGGCGGCCCGGCGGCGCGCTGGAGATCCAGCCGAACTACCTGGCCGAACCCGAGGATCGCGAGGCCATGCTGGCCGCCTTCGAGCAGGCGATGGACATGGCCGCCGCGTCCGCCAATGCGCACCTCTTCGGTGGCTTCGCCGCGCCCGATCGCCGACTCTCGCGAGCGGAGGCGGAAGTCTTCCTCCGGGAGGCCTGTTCGACCTTCTTCCACACATGCGGCACCTGCCGCATGGGCGGGGACGACCTGGCGGTCGTCGACAGCCGGCTCGCGCTGCGCGGGATGGAGGGCCTGACGATTGCCGATGCCTCGGTGATCCCGATCATCCCCACCTGCAACACCCACGCGCCGACGACCATGATCGGCGAGCGCGCGGCGGATTTCCTTTTGGGGGTGGCATGAGCCTTGCATTTGCAGACCGGGTGCGGCGTTCCGCCCACCGACTTTGAGGACCGACGACCATGACGCAGGCACTCATCCTCGCCGCTGACGCGGTTCTGACCATGGACGAGGACAACTCGGTGCTTTCCGGCGGCGCCGTGCTCGTCGAGGACGGCCGCATCGGCGCGGTAGGTCCGCTCGATTCGCTGAAGGCCGCCCATCCGCGGGCCGCGGTCAAGGCGATGTCGAGCGCCGTGCTGATGCCCGGCCTGGTCAACGCCCACGCGCATTCCGGCTTCCTGCGCGGCACCGCCGAGCACCTCCCTGTCTGGGACTGGCTGACGCTGCACATCAACCCGATGCACCGCGTTCTCCAGCCGCACGAGGCCGAGGCCGCCTCCTGGCTATGCTATGCCGAATCCCTGCTCGGCGGCGCCACGACCGTCGTCGACATGTGGCGCTACATGGAAGGCAGCGCCAAAGTCGCCCAGGCGATGGGCAACCGGCTGGTCGCGGTTCCCTATGTCGGCGAGCACCCCGACTACGACTATTTCGACACGCTCGACATGAACGAGGCGCTGATCGAGGCCTGGCATCGCAAGGCTGGGGGGCGCGTCAACGTCTGGGTCGGGCTCGAGCATCTCTTCTACGCCGACGAACCCGCGCAGCGCCGCGCGGTCGAAATGGCGAAGCGTCACGGTACCGGCTTCCATACCCATTGCAGCGAGGCCGAGATCGAGCTCGCGGAGTTCCAGAAGCGCTACGGCAAGCGGCCGATGTTCGTGCTCGACGATCTCGGCTTCTTCGAGACACCGCGCGCCATGATTGCCCATGCCGTCTGGCTCGATCAGTCGGAGGTGGACCTGATCGCCAGGCGCCCGGTGTCGGTCGCCCACAATCCCGTCTCCAACATGAAGCTCGCCAGCGGCATCGCCCCGATCGCCGAGATGTTGGCGGCCGGCGTGCCCGTGGGCATCGGCACCGACGGCGAGAAGGAGAACAACAATTTCGACATGTTCGAGGAGATGAAGGTGGCCTCGCTCCTCGGCAAGCTGAAGCATCTCGACGCAGCCGCGATGGACAGCTGGCAGGTGCTGCGCATGGCCACCATCCTGGGCGCCAAAGCCGTCGGCCTCGACCACGAGATCGGATCGATCGAGGTCGGCAAACGCGCCGACATCATTGCCGTGCGGACCGATACGCCGCGCATGACGCCCTTCTTCCCCGAGGGCCCCTATTTCAACCTGCAGCACAATCTCGTCCACGCCGTGCGCGGCGGCGACGTGTCGATGACGATGGTCGACGGGCAGATTCTCGTGGAAGACGGCATCCTCAAGTCCGCGGACATCGGGGACATCATCGCCGAGATCCATGCGGTGGCGCCCGGCCTTTTCGCGCGCCGGGCGGCATGGCTCGCCGAACACGAGACCGGCACGAAACAGTGGACGGCCGCGAGTTGAAGACGGGAGACCGAGCATGAAGACGACCGACAGGGCCGCGCTCGACGACTGGTACGCTGTGGAAACGGCGGCCGACCTGACCGAAGCGCCGGTGCGCACGCGCCTGCTCGGGCAGGACATCGAGCTGTTCCGCAATGCGACCGGCGAGCCGGTGATCCGCGAAATCCTCGACGATGGCGGGCGTGGTCCCGTCCTGCCGGCGAAGGAGCGCTATGGCTGCGTCTTCACCACGCTCGGCCACCCGAACCGCGACATCGTCGAAATTGCGGAGGCTGGCGAGCCGGATCGCCGCTTCGTGCCCTGCGGCTGGGTCACCATGCGCGCCTCGGGCCTGAGGGTCGTCGAGAACTTCCTCGACATGGCGCATTTCCCCTTCGTCCACACCGACATCCTGGGATCCGAGCCGCACACCGAGGTGCCGCACTACCTGAGCGAGATTCGTCGCGACGTCGACGAAGTCTGGGCGACGAACTGCACCTTCTTCCAGCCGCGCATCGCCGCGACCGAGGACAAGGGCGATTTCGTCCACCTGACCTACCGCGTGCCGAGCCCCTTCGTCGTCATGCTCTACCGCGTCTGCCCCACCGCGCCGGACCGGCTCGACGCCATCGCCCTGTTCATCCAGCCGCTGGAGGAAGATCTCTGCCGCGCCCAGCCGGTGATGTATCTGGTCGATTCCATCTCGACCCACACCGCGCTGCTGCGCTTCGAGCAGGTGATCTTCCTGCAGGACCGCATCATCGTCGAGAACCAGCGGCCTTTGCTGCTGCCGCTCGAGCCGCGCGCGGAAATCCCGACGCGCGCCGATTCCTCTTCCATCGCCTATCGACGCTGGCTGAAGGAAAAGGGGATCCGCTTCGGCACCACGGCGGGCGCGGCGTGACGCTGGCCGTCCGCTCCGCCCCCGGGCTTCGTCGTCCGCGCACTGCCGCCGAGGCGCTGGTGATCGCGGCCGAACCGGGGGCGCGTTTCGTGGCGGGAGGTACGGCGCTTCAACTCGAATGGGCGCGGGGCGACGCGAAGCCTTTGCGCCTGGTCGATCTCGGCGGGCTGCCGGAACTGCGCGGCGTGTCGGTCGAAGGCACGACATTGCGGATCGGCGCATCGACACCGCTGGCGGACCTGGCACGTCAAGACGCGGTCCAGGTAAAGCTTCCGCTGCTCGGCGGGGCCGTAGGCACGATCGCCGGTCCGGCGGTCCGAACGCTCGCCACCATTGGCGGCAACGTCGCCGGCGGCGCCGGCTGCCTCATCCCGGCTCTGCTTGCGCTCGATGCCGAGGCACGCGTCGCGACTGGGGCAGGGTCTTCGACGATGCCGCTCGCGACCTTCCTGCTGCGGGCACCGGGCGAACCGGCGCTGTTGGAAGCGATCCTCGTACCGTTCCAGTCGCCCGAGGCCCGCTGGACGTGGCGAAAGGTCGGCCTGCGCGCGGCCTTCACGCCAGGCGTCATCTCGGTGGCCGGTCTGCTTTCCGTGGAGGACGGTCGTGTGGTCGCCGCGCGGCTGGCCGTCGGCAGCGGCGTTGTTGCGCCTGCCCGCCTGCCCGGCGCGGAGGCGATGCTGGCGGGAGCCCCTCTCGACGGCATCGACTGGGTCGCGCTTCATAAGCTGCTCGTCGACCAGATCGAGGCGCCCGCTGATGTCTTTCGATCCTCCCGCTACCGCAGGATCGTTGCCGCCAATGCGCTCGTTACCGGGCTTAGCGGTCGCCTCCCTCGCAACGCTCCCGCATTAACACGTAAGTATTCACTTACCAAGCACGCGCCGCCAACGGGCGAAATCCGCCTCTCTCGTTCCGACGCGAGCGACCGCTGGCATGTCCGTCCCGACGGCCCTACCAAGATTGCCGGCAAGCTCGAATACCTGACCGATCGGCGCGAACCGGGCATGCTCGTGGCCCGAATCAAGCGCGCCGGAATCCCGCACGCCCGCATCGTCTCGATCGACACGTCCGCCGCGGAGGCTCTGCCGGGGGTCGCGGCGGTGGTCACCCACCGCGACATCGCCGGCCAGAACGCCTTCGGCATCGTCGTGCAGGACCAGCCGGCCCTCTGCTTCGACAAGGTGCGCTACATCGGCGATCCGGTCGCGGCGGTCGCGGCCATCGATGCCGCGACCGCCGAGCGGGCGCTCGACCTGATCGAGATCGTCTACGATCCGCTTCCGCTGGTCGATAGCCCCGAAGCCGCGCTCGCTCCCGGTGCACCGCTGGTGCACGATGCCGGCAATCTGCGTACGGACCTCGGACTGACCCGCGGCGACGTCGAGGCCGGGTTCCGCGATGCCGTTCACATCCTGGAGGATATCTACGTCACGCCGCGCCAGATGCATGGCTTCATGGAGACGGAAGGCGGCTACGCGAAGGTGGAGCCGGACGGCACCCTCTTCGTCGCGGCGGGTGGCCAGCATGGCGGGCGCGACCGGATGCAGTTGGCTCGCATCCTGGCCCGGCCGGAAGAGACGATCCGCGTCGTCACCTCGCCCACCGGCGGCGCCTTCGGCGGCAAGGACGAGCTTTCCGTCCAGCCGACGCTGGCGCTGCTGGCGCTGAAAACCGGCAAGCCCGTGCGTATCCAGCTCGACCGCGCGGAAAGCGTCGTCGCCGGCCAGAAGCGCAACCCGATGGCGATCCGCATGCGCACCGGCTGCGATGCCGAAGGGCGGCTGGTCGCGCAGGAGGTCGACGTGCTGGCCGACGCGGGCGCCTATGCCTCACTGGGGCCCGGCGTGCTTGAGACGGCGCTCGAACATGCCTGCGGGCCCTATCTCGTCGACAACATCCGCACGCGCGGCCGGCTCGCCTACACCAACAACGGCGTTTGCGGCGCCTTTCGCGGATTCGGCGCCAACCAGATGACCTACGCGGTCGAGTGCCAGATGGACCGGCTTGCGGTCGCCTGCGGCCTCGACTCCGCCCAGATACGCGCCCGCAACATGCGCCGCCCCGGGATGAAGGGTTATCTCGGACAGACGGTGGCGGGTTCCGAACGGCTCGACGAGATGCTGGCCGCCGCCCTGGCCGATCCGATCTGGGCCATGGCGCGCGGGCTCTCCGCGGATGCGACCGAACTCCTCGGTGCCGGCTGGGCGCTCGCCTACCAGGGCAACGGTCTCGGCACCCTGCCACCGGACCTGGCCGGCGGAGCGCTGCGGCTCGCACCGGATGGTGCGATAGAGGCACTTTATGGACTCGACGAGATGGGCCAGGGTCTGCTGACCTCCATCCAGGGCGCGGTGGCGCAGGCGCTCGGTTGCTCGCGCGACGACGTGCGGCCGGTGACCGGCGACACGGGCGCCGCCCCCGACTCCGGCTCTACCACCGCAAGCCGTGGCACCTATGTCGTCTGGCGCGTCGCCGAAATGACGGCCAAGCCGCTGGCGGCGTCCCTCTGCGCGTCCGCAGGGCGGCTGCTCGGCCGCGAGCCGGCCTCGCTGGTCGTCGTGCCGGGCGGCATCGCCGAGCGTGGCTCCAACAGCGGCGAGGTGCTGCTCTCCTTCGCGGAACTGGCTCGCGCACTTCCGGCGGACGATCTGCCGTTCGCAGCGACCAGCTTCGAGTTTCCGAAGTCCGACGTCTTCACCGGCAACGCACGCCTGATCTTCGCCTTCGGCGCGGTCGTGGCGCGCGTCGCGGTCAGCCGCATTACCGGCCAGGTCCGTGTGCTCGACCTGAACCGGCACACAGCGGCGGGCCCGATGCTCGACCTCGCCGCCTATCTCGGCCAGATCGAGGGCGGCGGCGTCCAGGCGCTGGGCTTCACCCTCATCGAGGACGCACCGATGCAGGACGGCCGTTATCTGACCGCCAATCTCGACAGTTACATGATGCCGGGCATCGCCGATGCGCCGGTCTCCATGGCAAGCTTCGCCTTGGAAGGCCTCGACCCCGGCGATCCCCATGGTCCGCGCGGAACGGGCGAACTCGGCCTCGCAGCCGTCTCCCCGGCTATCGCGAATGCCGTCGCCGACGCCACGGGACACTGGCCGACGGTTGCGCCGTTCGATCCCGAATGGATGCTGGACCGGCTGGGGGTGGCGCCGTGAGCGGGCTCGACGACATAGCCGTCTCTTTCAGCCTCAATGGCGAACCGCACAGCCTGATGGCGCCGGCCGACCGGCGACTTATCGACATCCTGCGTGACGACCTGGCGCTCGTCGGCGCCAAGAAGGGCTGTTCGATCGGTCGCTGCGGCGCCTGTACGGTGCTCCTCGACGGCCGACCGGCCAATGCCTGCCTTCTGATGTTGTGGCAACTCGAGGGCCGGCACGTCGTCACGCCCGAAGGTCAGGACGTCGATGCGGATGCCGCCGCGCTGCGCGAGGCGCTCGCAGCCGAAAACGCCTTTCAGTGCGGCTATTGCGCGCCTGGTTTCGTGACGGCGCTTTTGGCGCTCCTGCGCGAGCGCCCCGACGCGGACGAAGCCGAAATCCGGGCGGGGCTGGAAGGCAACATCTGTCGCTGCACCGGCTATCAATCCATCCTGCGCGGTGCCCGCGCCGCCGCCGCGGCGCTGCGCGCCAAAAGGGCCGAAAAGGCCGGAGATACACAATGAACATCCAGGTCCAGCCGGCCGAGCCCGGCGCCGCCGCGCGAGCCTTCCTCTCGCATGTCGACAAGCAATTCCTCATCGGCGGAGCCTGGCGCAACGCGTCGGACGGAGCGACCTTCGAAACTCTCGATCCGGCGAGCGGCGCGCTTCTGGCGCGCCTCGCGAAAGGAACGGCTGCCGACGTGGACGATGCCGTGGCGGCGGCGCGCGCGGCTTTCGAGAGCGACGCCTGGCGCGGCATGACACCATCGGCTCGCGGCAAGCTGCTCTGGCGGATTGGCGACCTGATCGAACGTCACGCCGACGAACTCGCCGAGCTCGAAGTGCTCGACCAGGGCAAGCCGCTGAAGACCGCGCGCTTTGGGGAAATACCGGCATCCGCCGAGCAGTTCCGGTACTTCGCCGGCTATGCAACGAAGATCCTCGGGACAACGATCCCGACCTCGATTTCGCATCAACCGGTCGGCAGGCGGATCTTCGCCTACACCGCCCGCGAGCCAATCGGCGTCGTCGCGGCGATCACACCATGGAACTCGCCGCTGCTGATGGCGGCGATGAAGCTCGCGCCCGCGCTCGCCGCCGGCTGCACCGTCGTGCTCAAGCCGGCGGAGGAAACGTCGCTGACGGCGCTGCGGCTCGGCGAACTCCTCATCGAAGCCGGGCTTCCGGCGGGTGTCGTCAACATCGTCACCGGCCTCGGCGAAACCGTCGGCGCGGCGCTGACCGCTCATCCCGGCGTCGACAAGGTCGCGTTCACAGGCTCGACGGAGGTCGGCAAGCTGATCGTCGGCGCCGCGCGCGGCAACCTGAAGAAGCTGACGCTGGAGCTTGGCGGAAAGTCGCCCGCGATCGTGTTCTCCGATGCCGAGATGGAACTCGCCATCCCCGGCATCGCGCGCGGCATCTTCGCCAATGCCGGCCAGGTGTGCGTCGCCGGCTCGCGCGTCTATGCGCATCGCTCGGTCTGCGACCGGCTGATCGAGGGACTGGCGACGGAGGCCGCGGCGCTGCGCCTCGGCCATGGCCTGCACGCCGACACCGACCTTGGACCACTGGTCAGCACCGGCCAGGCTGCGCGCGTGGCGGCCTACATCGAGGAGGGTTCGGCGGAGGGTGCGGAAATCGTCGCCGGCGGCGTCCGCGACGGCGCTTTCTTCACGCCAACCGTGGTCACCGGCGCGACGCCTTCCATGCGCATGATGCGCGAGGAGATATTCGGCCCGGTCGTCGCGGTTACGCCCTTCGATACCGTCGAGGAAGCGCTGGCGCTTGCCAACGACACACCCTACGGTCTCGCCGCCAGCGTCTGGACGCGGGATCTCTCCGCGGCCCACCGCACCGCCGCGGCCATTCGCGCCGGGACGGTCTGGATCAACTGCCATTCCTACTTCTCGCCGGAATTGCCGAAGGGCGGTCACAGGGAATCCGGCTGGGGCTACGAGAACGGCGCGCAGGGCCTCGACAATTACCTCGAGACGAAAACGGTCTGTGCGCTGATCTGAGGCGGCGGGTCCGCACAATATCCGAGTGCTGCGCCGCGACGCGTCATTGTCGCACGGCACGGGAGTCCTCAGCCGTCACCGCGTCGCGCTGTCGCCAATCGAATGTCGGACCAATGCCGCTGCTCTCCGGGGGGCATCCTTCGAGTTTGAACCGCTCCCATTGAACGTGAAACCGTTCGTTTACCGGAATTGCCTAAAATATTAGCCATGGAGGATTTTCGTTTAAGCCGCGCACCGATGAGGGGCGTCGACGCGGTTGCCTGGGGGATCGCTGCTTTCGCCATCGTTGCAAGCCTCGCGGCCGCGGTGCCCGGCCCGGCATTCGGGCGATCCGAAAGCATTGCGGCTGTCTTTCCTCCATGGTGGCATCATGCGCGGGTTTTCGAAGCCGCCGCCGGGGCGGGGCCGTTGCTCGACACGGGCCAGGCTTCCTTCGTGGTGGTTGTCGGTTTCTCCGATTCGGGCGTGGCCGACAGGCTTCGATCGGCCGGAGCCTTGATTTTGCTGGATGCCGCAGCCGTCGGCTGCGCGCCGTCGAACGACCGGTAAGGTGGCCAAATGAGGACTGAGACAGGAAACGCGCGTCAGGATCTTGGTCTGCACCGCAGACGCATGATTGCCGCGATCACGATGGGCCAGTTTGCCGCGCCGCCGCTGATCTGGCTGACGCAATACCTGAACGGCACGCTGAATGCCGGAATGATCGCGGTGTCGCTGATCCTGGCGGTATTGTCCGTTTTCCTGGCGCGGCAACGCTCGCTCGATGCAGCCGCCAGCGTCATCTGCGGCGTGGCGGTCGCAGCCAACGTATCGTTCATGGTCGCCGCCCTGAGCGGCAGCCATCTGCAGGTCGACATGCACATGGCCTATTTCGCCGCGCTGGCGCTGATCGGTGCGACGTTCGACTGGCGCGCCATCGCCGCGGCGACACTCACCACCGCCGTCCACCATCTGGTGCTCAACTTCGCCTTCCCCGCCGCCATCTATCCGGGTGGTACCGACACGCTGCGGTTCCTGATCCACGCCGTGATTCTGGTCATCGAGGCGGCTGCCCTGTTGTGGGTCGCGTGGCGCGTCACCGGCATGTTCGACAACATCGCCCGCACCAGCGAGGCGATGCGCGAGGAACAGCGCCGTGCCGATGCCGCCGGCCTCGAAACGCTCGCCCTGCGCGAACGCCAGCAGGTGGAGAGCGAACTGCAGATGCGCCAGCAACAGGCGCAGTCAGAGGATCTCCAGCGTTTCGTTGCCGAGATCGAGCGCGGGTTCGACCGCATCGCGCAAGGTGACCTGACGGTACGCCTCGAGAATCCCGCGCCTGTCGCCTATGAAGCGATCCGGGTCAAGTTCAACGACACGGTCGACCACTTGATGCGGACCATCGGTTCCGTCTTTGGCGCGATCGGCACAATCCGCGGCGGGCTCGCGGAAATCGCATCTGCGTCGAACGACCTGTCGATGCGCACCGAACAGCAGGCCGCGAGCCTGGAGGAGACCGTCGCTGCCCTTGGCGCCGTGACGGGCGCTGTGAACGAGACCGCCAACGCCGCCGGTCGGGCGCGGATGCTCGCCGGCACCGCGCGGACGGATGCCGACAGCGGCGGCGCGGTCGTCAAGACCGCCGTCGATGCGATGAACGTCATCGAAAAGTCCTCGTCGGAAGTGTCGAAGATCGTCGGCGTCATCGACGAGATCGCGTTCCAGACCAACCTGCTGGCGCTGAATGCCGGCGTCGAGGCGGCGCGCGCCGGCGAGGCGGGCAAGGGCTTCGCCGTCGTCGCGCAGGAGGTCCGCGGATTGGCCCAGCGCTCCGCCGAGGCGGCCAAGGAAATCAAGGGCCTCATATCGACCTCGGGCGACCAGGTCAGGCACGGCGTCGAACTGGTCACCGCGTCCGGCCGCTCGCTCGAAAAGATCATGAGCCAGGTCATCGAGATGAGCGACCTTGTCGGGCACATTGCCGAAAGCGCCCGCGAACAGGCCGGCAGCCTGAAGGAAGTGTCGACCGCCGCCGACCAGATGGATCGCGTTACGCAGCAGAACGCGGCGATGGTCGAGGAGACCACGGCCGCGGCTCGAAAGCTGTCGATCGAGACCGAGGAACTGGCGCGGATAATCGCGCGCTTCCGGACGGCGGACGATCCGGAAGCCAGTTGGCGTACCGCCCGCGCCGCTTGAGGCTGCGCGCCGGTTGAGGGCGGGTCCGTCCTGCGCGTCAGTTCGAGAACAGGCGGTTGGTCGAGCTTGCCTCGATCAACCGCCGGGTCACTCCGCCGAAGGCCCATTCACGCAGCCGGCTGTGGCCGTAGCCGCCTGACACGATGAGGTCGGCGCCCATCTCGAAGGCGGCGGTCGAGATGGTGTCGCCGAACTCCTCGTCGGCGGGCATCAGGCATTCCGAACGCGCGGTCACACCGTGGTTCGCGAGGAAGGCGACGACGTCGGCGAGGCTCTCGCGGGCATGGGGACGGTCGTCCTCCTCGACCGTCGCGACGAGCACCTCGTGCGCCGTCTTCAGGAACGGCAGTGCGTCGACGACGGCGCGCCTCGCCTCGCGTGCGTCCTTCCAGGCGACCAGCACGCGGTCACCCTTCAAGGCCGCCTGGCTGCGGGTCGCGACGAGGATCGGCCGGCCGGCGGACAGGATGAGCGAACCCAGATCGACCGCGCGGTAGCCATCCCAGCCGCGATCTTCGTCGCGCGGTCCGGTGACGATCAGGTCGGCCCGTCGCGCCAGTTCCGTCAGGCAGCGCGTCGGTTCGCCGACCAGGCCGGTAAACGCCGCACCCGCTCCCGCCATTTCCGCGAAGGCGCTGCCGATCTCATCAAGGCGGGCCTGAATCTCCTCGGTTTCGCGGCGGATGAGTTCGCCGGCGACGATAGCCCCGTCCATCGGCGCGACCGCCGGATGCGGCTGGGCGGCGCAAAAGCCGGATAGTGCGGCGTCGAAGCGGCGCGCGATCTCCTTGGCAAAGCGGATGCGCGGCTCGGTTGCGCCGTCGATGTCGATCTGGACGAGAATGCTGCGGTAGCTCATGGGAGTCCCTCCTGGTTCAGCGCACAGGACCACCGACCGGACATTTCCACATTGACGCCGGTCAAACGCACCGGGTTCGCGGGCAAATGGCGTCCGGCCCGCGGGTGGTGTATACACGGCTTCTCTGAATGAGGGGACGAGATGGACCAGGCGGCCAATACCCATGCCACGCGGGCGCTGATCGAGTTGCGCAACAAGATCATTTCCGGCGATCTGCCGGGGGGCATGCGCCTGTTCGAGGTACCTCTGGCGGAGGATCTGAAGATCTCGCGCACGCCGGTCCGGGAGGCGATGTCGAGGCTCGCGGAGGAGGGGCTGCTCGACCGCGTGCGCGGCGGAGGCTTCATCGTCCGCTCCTTCGCCATGTCCGACGTGATCGACGCGATCGAGTTGCGAGGCGTGATGGAGGGAACGGCCGCGCGCCTTGCCGCCGAACGCGGCGTCGAGCCGGACGCGCTCGCAAGCATCACCGATTGCGTCCGGTTGCTCGATGCCTGCTTCGGCGCCGGTCCGGGCGAAGTCGATTTCGACGCCTACGAGATGCTCAATGCGCGGTTCCACCGCGAACTCGCCGCGCTGTGCGGCAGCGAGACGGTCCGCCGCGAGGTCGAGCGCGCCTCGCGCCTGCCTTTCGCCTCGCCGTCGGCCTTTCTACCCAACCGCGCCGACATCGACGCCTTCCGCCGGTCGCTGACCGGCGCGCAGGAGCAGCACCGCGCCATCGTTTCGGCGATCGCCGCGCGCGAGGGGTGCCGCGCCGAGGCCCTGGCGCGCGAACACGCCCGCACCGCGCGCCACAATCTCGAATACATCCTCGTCAAGGACCGCAGCCTGATCAAGCGCGTGCCCGGCCTGGCGCTGGTGGTTGCCGGCTGAGGCCGCCTGGCCTCACGCCGCGTCGCGCACCTGGTAGTCCTTGATCGCCGCGAAGCGAATCTGCTTCCAGCGATCGGCCTCGTAGTTCAATCCGAACTCGTGCGGGGCGAGGAAAACCGGATCGTTGTCGAGGTCGCGCGCGATGTCGCCGCGGTGGCTCTCCACGAAGCGTTCGAGCTCGGCCTTGCTGTCCGCCGAAATCCACCGACAGACTGAGAAGCGCGCCATCTCGAACTCGACCGGCAGTCCGTACTCGGCGTTCAGCCGCTCCTTCAGCACGTCGATCTGCAACGCGCCGACGACGCCGACGATCGCCGGAGAGCCGTCTTCCGGCGAGAACAGTTGCACCACGCCCTCCTCGGCCATCTGCTGCAGGGCGTCCTTCAGCTTCTTGGCCTTCATCGGATCTCCGAGGCGTACGCGCCGCAGGATTTCCGGGGCGAAGTTCGGCACGCCGCGGAACAGGAACTCCTCGCCTTCCGTCAGCGTGTCGCCGATCCGCAGCGTGCCGTGGTTGGGAATGCCCACCACGTCGCCGGCATAAGCTTCGTCGGCGGTGATGCGCGAGCGCGCGAAGAAAAACTGAGGCGCCGAAAGCGACATCGGCTTGCCGGTGCGCACCAGTTTCGCCTTCATGCCGCGCTTCAGTTCGCCGGAGCAGACGCGAACGAAGGCGATGCGGTCGCGGTGATTGGGATCCATGTTGGCCTGGATCTTGAAGACGAAGGCGCTCATCGACGGTTCGGTGGCCTCGACCGTGCGGGTGTCGGCCTCTTGCGCGCGCGGCGGCGGCGCCCAGTCGCCCAGAGCCTCGATCAGGTCGCGGATGCCGAAATTGCGCAGCGCCGAGCCGAAGAAGACCGGCGTCAGGTGCCCTTCGCGGAAGGCTTCGAGATCGAACGGCCGGCACGCTTCGCGGGCCAGTTCCAGTTCCTCGATGAAGGTCTCGCGCTCGTTTTCCGGCAACAGTCCGGCGACTCGATTCGAGTCGGGCCCGTTGACCTTGGTGCGTTCCTTCTCCTCGTCGCCGTGACGGATCGCATTTTCCGCCAGATGATAGGTGCCGGAGAAGGTCTTGCCCTGGCCGATCGGCCAGGTGATGGGGGCCGTGTCGAGCGCAAGCTTCTCCTCGATCTCATCAAGGATCTCGAAGGTGTTGCGTGCTTCGCGATCCATCTTGTTGACGAAGGTGACGATCGGGATGTCGCGCAGCCGGCAGACCTCGAACAGCTTCAGCGTCCGCGGCTCGATGCCCTTGGCCGCGTCGATCACCATGACGGCCGAATCCACCGCCGAAAGCGTGCGGTAGGTGTCGTCGGCGAAATCCTCGTGGCCCGGCGTGTCGAGCAGGTTGAAGACGTTGTCGCCGTACTCGAACGTCATCACCGAGGTGACGACCGAGATGCCGCGCTCGCGCTCGATCTTCATCCAGTCCGAGCGGGTCTGGATCTTGTCCTTCTTCGCCTTCACCTCGCCAGCGAGCTGGATCGCGCCGCCGAACAGCAGCAGCTTTTCCGTAAGCGTGGTCTTGCCGGCGTCGGGGTGCGCGATGATCGCGAAGGTGCGGCGGCGCGCGACCGCCTGTTCGATGGTTTCTGCCATGGATGACGATGTCCGTTGATGCGCGGGCTTATAGCGGCGCGGATCGGGGGTGTCGAACGGGAATTTGTCGCCGACCCGCGGCCTGACAAGGTTGCAGTCGGCGCGTACCAAATGGCGTCGATGGATCTGCCAAGCGCGCCGCCGTCGCGTGGGACGGCGGCGGATCGCATTCGAGGCTTTTGCCGTTCTCGCCTCAGCCGAGACTACCTTCGATATTGTCCAGAATGGCGGACCAGCCTTCCTCGTGCCCCCGACGCGATGCCTCGCTGTGGAACTTCACCTGGTGGAGCGTGATCTCGGTCACGCCGGGCGAAGGCTCGGCGAAATCGAGCGTCACAACGCTGTCGTCCGGCGAGTGCGGCGATGCCCAGGTGAATGCGATGCGCGAGTGCGGGTCGATATCGAGATAGGTTCCGGAGTGTGGCACCTCGCGGTCGACCGTCACCATCACGATCAGGAACTTCCCGCCCCGGACCGCATCCGTCTCGACCCTGGGGGCTACGAGCCCGTCCTTGGCCGTGCGCATGAACAGCGCGAGCTTTTCCGGGATCAGCCACGCATCGAACACTTTCTGGCGTGGCGCATTGATCGTCCGCTTCACCGTCAGTTCGAGATCGTTCATTGTTCGTCCTCCGACAGGATGATCCGTTCAAGCGCCGACAGGCGCAGATCCCAGATTGATTTCAGCTCAGCGAACCAGGCTTCGGTTCGCCTGAGCGGTTCCAGTTCGGCGGCAATGAAGTGCTCGCGACCCACGGTTCGTCGCGTCACCAACCCCGCCTCCTCCAGCACCTTGATGTGCTTGGAGACGGCGTTCAGCGACATCTCGAAATGGCTCGCGAGCGACGTCACCCGCAGGGCGCCTTCCTGGACGAGAAGCGTCATGATCCTGCGCCGCGTCGTGTCGCCGACGGCCTTCAGGATTCGTGAAATGCTTTCTTCGTCGTTCATTCATTCACCCATAAAGTTGAATATTATGTGTTGGACTGAAAGTCAACCGTTAGGTTGAATATTTTCCCGCGCCTTTCGCGAACGATGCTCGCGCTGTACTGGATGACCGGATCCTCGCGATTTGCGTCTTTACGCCGGTCGTCGATGGGCACAAGGTTGGAGATGCCGTCTACGGCCAATCGCACGTCGAACATCCGGAGAACTTCAATGCTCGCCCGCCTCGCCCTGACCGTCGCCCTCGCCTCCGTTCCAGCACTCGCAGGAGCAGCCGAGGAGCGCGTGACTTTTTCCGTCGAAGGCATGACGGTCGTCGGCACGCTCAACCTGCCGGACGGCGTCGAGAATCCCCCGGCCATCCTGCTGCTGCACGGTTTTACGGGCAGCCGCGACGAACTGGAGATTCCGGCGGTCAAGGAGGGCATCTATGCCCGGGCCGCCCGCACCTGGGCCGCCGATGGAATCGCCAGCCTGCGCATCGACTATCGCTACAATGGCGAAAGCGATGGCGACTTCGCCGACTCGACCATCCAGGCGCATGTCGCCGACGGCCTCGCCGCGATCGACTGGCTGGCCCGCAGCGGTCGCGTCGATCCCAGCCGGCTTGGCCTTGTCGGCTGGAGCATGGGCGGCGCGGTCGGGGCGGCGGTTGCCGCCCGCACCACCCACAGTCTCGACGCCGTCGCGCTCTGGGCACCCGGCACCAACATGGCATCGGCCATCGCACTGATGTTCGGTGCGGAAAAATTCAAGGAAGGATTGGCGTCCGCGGGAGAACCAGTGAAGGTCGCGCTTCCGTGGGGGGCGGAGATCGCGCTGAAATCGGGCTTCTTCGAAAGCCTCTATGCCATCGATCCCGTCGCCGAAATCACCCGTTACGCGGGTCCGCTCTTCGTCGCCGTCGGCACGAAGGACGACGTCGTCTTCCCGCAGCCGATCTCCGGACAGGTCCTGCTCGACTATCACACGGGCACGGAGGAACTCTTCGTGCGCGAGATGGATCACGTCTTCAACGCCTTTGCCGGCGTCGAGCAGGTCGATGAGCTGATCTCGGCCACCGGCGGATTCATGAGGAAGCACATGAACTGAGGACCGCCGGTCGAGCGCGCGGAGAGGCTTCGTCCCGACCGGAGGCGATGCCCCGCCGCGGACGACCGCGATCCCATCCGCATGAGCCACGGCGATGACGAATGGCCTCCAGAACCACCCTCACGGCGAAAAACCTCGAAAGTCTGGGCGCGCCGCGCCTGGCCGAATTGCTGATCGACATCGCGTCCGGCGATGCCGCGTTGAAACGTAGGCTCCGACTGGAACTCGCCTCTGAAAATCCGGCGGAACTGCCGAAGGAAATCCGCAAGCGGCTAGCCTCGATTGCCAGGGCGCGATCCTATGTCGACTGGAGCAAGGTTCGCGCGCTCGCCGCTGACCTCGAGGTGCAGCGGGAAGCGATCGTCGGCAAGGTCGGAAAAGCCGATCCTTCCGAGGCGCTGGACCTTCTCTGGACGTTCATGGCGCTGGCCGAACCGGTCCACGGGCGTTGCGATGACAGCAATGGCTCGGTGAGCGCGGTGTTTTACCAGGCCTGCGCCGATATCGGCCGTTTCGCCGCCGCGTCGCGGCCCGATCCCATCGCGCTGGCCGATCGGGTCCATGAGGCGCTGGTCGCCAATCACTATGGCCAGTTTGATCATTTGATCGAAGTCGTCGCGCCGGCGCTCGGCGACGCCGGATTGAACCATCTCAAGCGGCGCATGCTGGCATTGGCCGCCGAGCCCGTGGCGAAACCCGCCGCCAAGGACCGGGTAAAGATCGGATGGTCGATCTCCGGACCCATCTACGCGGACGAGATCGAGGAGAGCAGCCGAAGGAACACCACCCGCATGGCGCTCATGCGGATCGCCGAGGCGCAGGGAGACGTCGATGCCTTTATCGGGCAGTACGACGCCAAGACGCGAAGGGTTCCGAGGATCGCGGCCGACATCGCCCATCGCCTGCTGGAGGCCGGCCGGCCCGACGAGGCGCTTGCGACCCTCGACTCGGCCGAACGCGTGAAGCACCGGGACGGGATCTGGTCGGACTTCGTCTGGGAAGATGCGCGCATCGCGGTTCTCGAGGCGCTCGGGCGCGGCGAGGAAGCGCAGAAGATGCGATGGAACTGCTTCGAGCGATCGCTGTCGGCCGTCCATCTGCGCGACTACCTGAGGAGGCTGCCGGATTTCGAGGATTTCGAGGCCGAGCAAAGGGCCCTCGACCATGCCGGCCGCTTTCCAAGCCGGTTGTCGGCGCTCTGGTTCCTCGTCGAATGGCCGTCTCTCGACCGCGCGGCGAAATTGGTGACGGCGCATGTGGGCGACATGGACGGGAACCACTACGAGATCCTGACACCGGCCGCCGAAGCGCTGTCCGCGAAGTACCCGCTGGCGGCCACGTTGCTCCTGCGGGCGATGATCGACTTCACGCTGGTCAATGCGCGCTCCTCGCGATACGGACACGCCGCGCGCCATCTGAAGGAATGTTCGAGCCTGGCCTCGTCCATCGGCGACCACGGAACGTTCGAGACGCATGATGCCTATGTCGCGCGCCTGAAGCAGTCGCACGGACGCAAGCACGGCTTCTGGAGCCTCCTCGCCTGAACCTCCCTCGCGGTGAAGCTTGTCGCCTACGCGGCCCCGGCGCGCGACGGCGCCATCAGCCGCACCGGCTCCGATCGTCCAGGCAGGGTCTCGACCCCGACCTCGCGCCAGTCGACGCCCGCGGCGGCCACCGCCTCGGCCGTGGCGAGGATCGGCGTGCCGTGCTCCTTGGTCGCCTTTTCCAGCCGCGCGGCGACGTTGACCGGATCGCCGAGCACGGTGAATTCCAGCCGGTCGGGATCGCCGACAACCCCGCAGAACACCTCGCCGACTTGCACGCCGATGCCGACGGCCACCGGCGGCTGCACGTCGTGCTTTTCGTTCCAGCGCGCGATCAGGTCGACCAGCGTATCGGCGCAGGCGAAGGCCCGCGCCGCGTCGTCCGGCGCTGGATCCGGCACGCCGAACACGATCAGCGCGCCGTCGCCGATGAACTTGTCGACCATGCCGCCATGCATTCGCGCCGCGCTCATCACCCGCCGCCTGAAGGAACTCATGAACACGGCGAAACGCTCTGGATCCGTGCGCTCGGCGCGCGCCGTCGAACCGCGCATGTCAACGAAAACGATTGCGACTGTCTGCCGCCGGCCGGTGCTGAGGCCCGCCATGCCTGGCTCGGCAAGGAGAGGCGCGAGTTCCCGCGGCACGAAGCGCGTCAGGCTGAGCCGTGAGGTCGTCTCGTGCACGGCTTCCTCCAGCAATCTCCTGCCGCGCCGCGCCACCAGCACCAGCACGAAGGCGGCGCTGGCGATCATGATAATGCGGACGACGTTGGGCGGGACGCCGAAACCGAAGGCGTAGTCCGGTAGCGCTTCCCGTCGGGTTTCGATCGGGACGAAACCGCCGACCATGGCGAGCATGCTCAGGCCCGCGACGAAGAGACCGGAGACGTAGATCTGGAGGCCGGGACTGTAGCGCAGCGCGGCGGCGGCCATCGTCACCGGAATCAGCCACACGGCGGGGAAGAGGGCAAAGAAGGCACCCGGCGCATAGCCGCCGACGATGCTGTAGCCGATGTTGGCAAGCACGATCAGCACGTCGGCAGTGGAGGTGATGAAGGCGATGCGTCCGGTCGGGCGGTCATGTCTGAGCGCCGCCAGCGCCGCCAGCCCGACAAGCGTCACCAGAACGGCGGTCGCGGTCGCGGCGATCAACTGGTCGTCGAGGCCCCGGTCTTCATCAGGCGCCACAAGCGCTACTGTACCGACGAACAGCAGCATCAGACAGCCTAGCGCGACGCGCACCATCGCGACCTGGTGCTCCGCCCTGCTCGCCGCCTCGGCCAGCAGTCGTTTGGCGGTACTGTCCGCGTCGGCGGGCACGGCTGTCGAGTCCGCTTCGCTCAGTCGAAGCTGCAGGGCCAGGATTGGGATGCGGCAAGACCGCTCGGCAGCCTGGTCTTCGCGTCGCCGCAGGCGAGATCGATCTGCGCCTGGGCCAGGCCCGTCGCGGCCGAGAGATCGACCCCTTCGATCCTGGTCAGGAACATGAAGGCGCCGGTGAAGTCGACAGGTGCATTGATCGTCGCCCCCCTGAATTGGGCGCGCGAGAGATTGGCGTAGGCGAACTTGGCGCCGCCGATCACCGCGCCCTCGAAATCGGCGCGGCCGAGCTCAGCTTTCTCGAACATGGCGTTGGTCAGTTCGGCACTGATGAAGTCCGCCCTTTGCAGCTCCGCGCTGGAAAAGCTGCTACCCGGCGCGATGATGCCGGTGAAGTTAGCCCGGTATGCTTCCACGCGGGAGAAGTCGGCGCCAGTCGCATCAGCCCCGGCAAGCGAGGAACGCACCAGCGTCGCCTTTTGCAGCTTCGCGCCGCTGAGCGTCGTCGAGCGCAGGTCGGTCATCGTCAGATCGGCGCCCGAAAGATTGGCGCCGGAGAGATTGGCGCCGCGAATGACGATGTTGCTCTTGTTGCAGTCCTGCCAGTCGACGCCGGGTGCAGGCTGGCTACGGCAATCCGCGGCATTGGCCGGGGCGGCGCTGATTCCCCAGGCAGGCAAGGCGGTCAAGGCCGCGAACGCCAGGAAACGCAGCAGGCTTCGAAAGTCGAGGCCGCCGCACCTGCGGGCGCTGGGCATGGTCTCCGGTGTCGACATGGTCAGGGCTCCGGTCCGACAGGCGACGGCAGCGGGATAGCCGCGTCGGCAAGATTTCTACACTGAACGAAGCCGTTTCGGAAGCCGATCCGGCGCCGACAATCCGCCCTCGAACGGCTGCACCGTGACGCTGGTACGGGTCGCCGTGACGAAGCTTCCGGGCGGGATGGCCTGCCATTCGGCGCAGGCCCGATCGAAGGGCTCCGAGACGAGGCAGCGGCCGCCGCCGCGTCCGAATGGCGCGGTGTAGAGCGTGGGCGCCTGGTCGTCGGTCGCATAGCGCACCGCGTGCAGCCGTTCGCCGTCGGAGAAGGCAGCCGTCAGGCGGATCAGGGGGTCCATGCCGGCTTTCAAAGCGGCCTTTGCCACCGCCGCCACGGCGCGTCGCGTCGCGCCGAGCGGATCGGCATCGAGCCCTGCCTCCACCATCAAAAGAAAGAAGAGCTCCGAATCCGTCGTCCCCTGCAGCGCCTCGTAGGCACTGTCGGAGAGCCCGCCTTCCAGTTGCCGCCGCAGCCGGTCGAACTCGCCGATGTGGCCGTTGTGCATGAACGACCAGCGCCCGTGCACGAAGGGATGGCAGTTGGCGCGGCTCGTGGCCCCATCGGTCGCCGCGCGCACGTGGGCGAGGAACAGGCCGGAGCGAATCTGCCGGCACAGGCTCTTCAGGTTCGGATCCGACCAGGCCGGCAGGATGTCGCGGTAGAGCCCCGGTTCTGGCCGCTCGCCATACCAGGCCAGGCCGAAGCCGTCGCCGTTGGTGGCCGTCTTGGCCTCCTGCGCGCTGTGGCTCTGCGCGATCAGCGAATGGCAGGGCGCGGTCACGATGTCCTCGAGATAGACCTCTTCACCCAGATAGGCGGCCCAGCGGCACATGTTCGTCCTACGACCTCCGTTCGATCCGCTGGTGGAGTTCGCGGACGATTCGGCTCGCCGTAGTTTCGAAAAGGAAGGGTAAGAAAGCGTGAACGAGCGCTGCCCCGCCAGCCAAAAACAGCCGCGACGCGAACCATGCCGCGAAGGCCATGTGGCCCAGATAGCTTTCCCCGACGGTGGCCGGGTGAGCGGTGAAGATGCGGGCGATTCGATCGGTCATGGGGCCTCCTTGTGGGAAAGGTGGCCAACCTATCTTGCGCGGTGGCAACATTGCTCCCAATGATTCCTTGAGATCGAAATGATCTTGGGATTATTTCCCATGATGTCGCATGAAATCGATACGATCGACCGAAGGATTCTGGCCGAATTGCAGGTCGACGCCACGCTGTCGATCGAGCAGCTCGCCGAACGCGTCCACCTTTCGCGCAACGCCTGCTGGCGCAGGGTGAAGCTGCTGGAGGAACGTGGCGTGATTCGTGCCCGCGTCGCCCTCGTCGATCCGGAGAAGCTCGGCTTCGGCCTGTCGGTCTTCATCATGGTTCGCACGTCGCGCCACGAGCCGGAATGGCTGGCCCAGTTCCGCGAGGCCGTCACGTCGCTTCCCGAGATCACCGGCGTCTATCGCATGTCGGGCGATCTCGACTACGTGCTGCGCGCCCGCGTGGCCGACATGAAGGCGTATGACCGGCTTTACCAGCGTCTTATTGCCAGGGTGCCCCTGTCGGACGTGTCGGCTTCCTTCGTGATGGAGGAGATCCGCGACACCACGGTGCTGCCGGTCCTGCTGCGCTGACGACGAGACGCGGTCTTGCCCGACTCGCGCCCTTGACGGGGGCGTCCGCGCCGGCCAAAGGAGCGCATGTCCATCATCCTCCCCATCGTTCGGCTGCCGCACGCGCGGGGCCTCGACCTGCCCGCCTACGAGACCGCCGGTTCGGCGGGGCTCGACCTGCGCGCCGCCATCGCCGAGGATCGCAAGCTGATCCTCCTGCCCGGCCGGCGCGTGCTGGTGCCCACAGGCCTCGTCCTCGAACTGCCGGAAGGGTACGAGGGCCAGGTGCGTCCCCGTTCCGGCCTCGCGCTGAAGCATGGCGTCACCTGCCTCAACACGCCCGGCACGATCGATTCGGACTATCGCGGCGAGGTGCAGGTGCTGCTGATCAATCTCGGCGACGAGGATTTCGCCATCACGCGCGGCATGCGCATCGCCCAGCTCGTCCTCACCGCGGTGGCGCGCGCCACTGTCGAGGAGTACAGCCTGGCCGGCGAGACGTCGCGCGGCAGCGGCGGGTTCGGCTCCACCGGAACCGCCTGACCATGCGGCCCGGCCTCGTCATCTTCGATTGCGACGGGGTGCTGGTCGATACCGAAACGCTCTCGAACCGCCGTCTCGCCGAATGGCTCCGCGCGGCCGGCTACGACACCAGTTACGAGCACTGCCGCCGCCAGTTCGTCGGCCGCTCGATGAGCGCGGTCAAGGCCGAGGTCGAGGCGACCGGTATTGTACTGGGCGACGATTTCGTCGAGCGCTGGAACGCAGGCCTGGCCGACCTCTTCGTGGGGCGGATACAGCCCATCCCGCATGTGCGCGAACAGGTCGAGGCGCTCCGAGCGGCCGGGGTGTCCTATTGCGTCGCTTCCTCGGCGCGCGTCACCAAGATGCATCTCACGCTCGGGACCACCGGGCTGCTGCCTTATTTCGAAGACGTGCTGTTCAGCGCCTCGATGGTCGAGCGCGGAAAACCCTTTCCCGACCTCTTCCTCCATGCCGACGCGACCATGGGGCATGCGCCCGCCGACTGCGTGGTCATCGAGGACAGCGTGCCGGGTACGATCGCGGGCATCGCGGCCGGCATGCGCGTGTTGTCCTACTGCGGAGATCCGCATGGCGATCGCGAAGGTCTCGCGGCGGCCGGCGGCGAACTGTTCGACAACATGCGCGAACTGGCAGGATTGATCGGCCTGGCACATTTCAGCCCCTTTGCCGACAGGCCGCTTCGCGCATAATCTGCTCGCGTCAGGCTTTCGAAGGAGGCAGATCATGCGAGACGACAAGGGCGCGGTCCTTCGCGCATTGCACACGCGGCCGGGCGCCTTCCTGGTCCCGAATCCCTTCGACGTCGGCACAGCGAAGTTTCTCGCCACCCTGGGCTTCGAGGCGCTCGCCACCACCAGTGCCGGCTTCGCCTTCTCGCGCGGCCTGCCCGACGGCGGCGTGTCCTTCGAGCAGATGATGGTCCATTGCCGGGAGATGGTGGCGGCCGTCGACATTCCCGTCTCGGCCGACCTGGAAAAGGGCAAGGGCGATTCGCCCGATTCCGCCGCCGAGACCGTGTTCGCGGCGGAGGCGGCGGGGCTCGCGGGCTGCTCCATAGAGGACTTTTCCGGCGACGAGGCGGACGCGATCTACGATTTCGGTCTGGCGGTGGAGCGCATCGCGGCGGCGGCGGACGCCGCGCGCGCCCTGAAGCGTGATTTCATGCTCACCGCGCGGGCGGAAAACTTCCTGCACGGCCGTCCGGATCTCGACGACACGATCCGCCGCCTGCAGGCTTTCGAGAAGGCAGGCGCCGATGTGCTGTTCGCGCCAGGCCTGTCGACCATGGAGCAGGTGAAGGCGGTGTGCTCGGCGGCCACGAAGCCGGTCAACGTGCTGGCGATCACCGGCTTCACCGTCGCCGGCCTGGCGGAAGCGGGTGTGAGCCGCATCTCGCTCGGGTCGAAGCTGTCGACGGCCGCCTTCGGCGCGGTGGAGGCCGCCGCGCGCGAGATGCTCGATCACGGCACATTCGACTATGCGCGCAAGGGCTATCCCTTCGCCAGGCTGCAGGAACTTTTTTCGCGTGGCTGACCGGGGCGGGCCTATTCCCGCTCCATCACCAACAAGGTCGCGCCGGTCGCGTCGCCGAGCGTCGCGCGCCGTCCATCGATCTCGATCGTCGAGGCTTCCGACAACGCCCAGGCGATGGATTGCTCGGCCGCCATCACGGCGGAGTCGGGGCAGGCCATGCGCGTCATCGCCGCCGGTCCGGCGTGCCAGTCGCTGCCCGATTGGGAGACATTCGTCATGATCCGGTTGCAGCCAGCGGTCGCGGTCACGCGTCCGTCGGTGGAAACGGCGAGCTTGGCATCCGCCGCCAGCGCGCGATTGAACGGCGCGTAGCCGCCGCTTCGTTCCTCGGCCGCGCCGACGATGCGCCAGGAGCCGGCGAGTTCGTCGTCCGCGCCCATGTTCTGTTCCACCTCCGCCGCGACGCGGAGGAAGTGCGTGCTGGCGATGGCCGGAGGCGCCACCGGACGGGCTCGTTCCGCGGAAGCCTCCACCGCCATCACGCCGGCGATACCGACGCCCAGGGTCAGGAACAGGGCGGCGAGTTGCTGAAGCTTCATGGCGGGTCCCCTCGATGGTTCGCGATCGGTCGCGCTACTGATGACGATCTTGCCGCGACAGGGCTGAACCGGACCTGAATGACCGCGGCGCAGCGGCGAACCGGCCGGTCGGCGCCTTGCCTGTTGACTCCGCGCGCCCCGGCCGCTCCATTCGCCAGCATTGGGGAGGAGCCATGGATACGCTCGATGTCGTCGACATGCACACGGGCGGCGAACCGGTGCGGATCGTCGTGTCCGGCTATCCGCCGCTGCCGAAAGGGACGATCCTGGAAAAGCGGGCCTTCGTGCGCGACCGGCTCGACCATCTGCGCCGAATCCTGATGTTTGAGCCCCGTGGCCACTACGACATGTACGGCGCGCTGCTGGTCGAGCCCGACCTGCCCGGAGCCGACCTGGCCGTGCTCTTCATGCACAACGAAGGCTATTCGACCATGTGCGGCCATGCCGTCATCGCGCTAGGGCGGTATGCGGTGGACCAGGGCTTGGTCGCGCCCGTCGAACCCGTCACGCGGGTCGCCATCGAGTGCCCGTGCGGCCTCGTCGTGGCGGATGTGGAAGTCACCGACGGCAAGGCCGGAGCGGTGTCCTTCGAAAGCGTGCCGTCGTTCCTGTTTGCGGCCGATCGCACGGTCGAGCTGCCCGGCTTCGGCGCGATCCGGTTCGACGTCGCCTATGGCGGCGCCTTCTACGCGCTGGCCGACGCGGGCCAGTTCGGCTTGGCCTTCGGCCGAAACCCGGCGCGCGCCTTCGTCGACGCGGCGACCGCCTTGACCGAAACCGTGCAGCGATCTTTTCCCCTCTCCCATCCCGACAGCCCCGACCTCGCCTTCCTCTACGGCTCGATCCTGACCGACGGCGGCGACGGTTCCGGCGGCGTCGCAACGAGGAACGTCTGCGTCTTCGCCGACGCGCAGGTCGACCGCTCGCCGACTGGATCGGGCGTCACCGCGCGGCTCGCCGCCATGCATGCGAGGGGCGAAGTCGGTCCCGGCGAGCCGCGCCTGTTCGAATCGATCGTCGGATCGCGCTTCGCCGGCGCTGTTGCGCGCACAGCGCGGGCCGGCGATCAAGCCGCCATCGTCGCGCGTGTCTCCGGCCGTGCCCACTATTCCGGCAAGGCGAGCTTCGTCGTCGAGCCGGACGACGAACTGGGCCGCGGATTTCTCGTCGTCTGACGCATCGCACGCCGACCGCGCCGGACCTATATGCAATGGCCAGAATGGAATTCCACGCCTGGCGGTGGATCGAAGGGAGAGGACAGATGAGCGACAAGAAGCCTGGCCGAGGCCGCGTCTACAACTCGATCACGGAGACGATCGGCGATACGCCCATCGTCAAGCTGGAGAAGTTCGCACGCGAAAAGGGCATCGTCGCCAACCTGCTGGCGAAGCTCGAATTCTTCAACCCGATCGCCAGCGTCAAGGACCGCATCGGCGTCGCGATGATCGAGGCGATGGAGGCCGACGGCCGCATCAGGCCGGGCGAGACGACGCTGGTCGAGCCGACGTCGGGCAACACCGGCATCGCGCTCGCCTTCGCCGCCGCCGCCAAGGGCTATCGCCTGATCCTGACCATGCCCGAGACCATGTCGGTCGAGCGTCGCAAGATGCTGGCGCTGCTCGGGGCCGAACTGGTGCTGACCGAGGGCGCCAAGGGCATGAAGGGCGCGATCGCGAAGGCGGAGGAATTGGTCGCGACAATCCCCGGCGCTGTCATCCCGCAGCAGTTCGAGAATCCCGCCAACCCGGAGATCCACCGCCGCACGACGGCCGAGGAAATCTGGAACGACACGGCGGGTGCGGTCGACATCTTCGTCTCGGGCATCGGCACGGGCGGAACTATCACCGGCGTCGGCCAGGTCCTCAAGCAGCGCAAGCCGGGTCTCCGGGTGGTCGCCGTCGAGCCCGAAGCCTCGCCGGTGCTGTCCGGCGGCCAGCCCGGTCCGCACAAGATCCAGGGCATCGGCGCGGGCTTCGCGCCGAAGATTCTCGACACGTCTGTCTATGACGAGGTGGTGGCCGTCTCCAACGAGGATGCTTTCGCCAATGCCCGCCTGCTGGCGCGCCTGGAGGGCGTGCCGGTCGGCATCTCGTCGGGCGCCGCGCTCCAGGCGGCAGCCCTCGTGGGCGCACGGCGCGAGAATGCCGGCAAGACGATGGTGGTCATCATCCCGTCCTTCGCCGAACGCTATCTGTCGACGGCGCTGTTCGACGGCCTTGGCTGACGGGGCGGTCGCCTATTGGAAGGTAATGCGCGCGCTGGACGTGCCGATACCGCGCTGGCGCGCGCAAGCCGGTCCCGGCCCGCGCATGTAATGCCGCTCCGGCCGGTAGCGCGGTGCGATGAAGTCGCGGATTGCGGCAGCGCAACCCATGAAGCTGCTCCAGAACGCCATGATACGAATTCCCGTCCTTCGGACTGTCCCTTCCGAATGGAGGGGAAAGATACCAGAGCAAGATGAATGCTCCGTGAATTTCCTCACCCGTCGGAGCGTCCTCGCAGGATGGTTTCTGCTTCGTAAACAACGGTCGAACCCGTGTCGGCGCCGGCTTTTCATCCCGCGCCGCGTGCCTTAGGAAGGCGTGCACCGCGGCGCAGCATGCCCATACCTGAAGGAAGGCGAAGTAGATGGCCGAACGGACGAAGCCGCTGGAACAATTGGCCGGCAAGGTTGGGCAGGAACTCGGCGTCTCTTCCTGGATCACCATCGACCAGGCGATGATCGACCGGTTCGCCGACACCACCCGCGACCACCAGTGGATCCATGTCGATGTCGAGCGGGCCCGGCGCGAAAGCCCCTTCGGCACGACGATCGCGCATGGCCACCTGACCCTCTCCCTCGTGCCGGTGATGAGCTATGAGATCGGGGCCGTTCCCAAGGAAGTCGGCGCCACGCTGAACTACGGGCTCGACAAGGTCCGCTTCCTGGCGCCGGTGAAGGCCGGCAGCCGGGTGCGCATGCGCACTATCCTCGTCTCGCTGGAGGAGAAGTCGCCCGGCCAGCATCTGATGAAGTGTTCCAGCACGATCGAGATCGAGGGCGAGGCGCGCCCCGCACTGATCGCCGAGACGCTGGCCCTGTTGATCGTCGGCTGACGCGGATCAAGACATCCACAACCTCCCCAGTGGCAGCATGCCGCGGTAGCCAAGATTCCCAGAAAAACATGACTTTGAATATCAAGTCCAGTTTAGAATTGTTCTAAAACATTGATTTGAAAGGGATTTTCTAAACGACCTGATTGACAGTCCGGCCGTCTGGAGTCTTTATGCCCTTCAGTCGGGGCGAAGGGCGCGACGCAAGGCATTGCCGCGCAGCATGCGTTGCAGACCCGAACGCGCCTGTTTGAGGATAGTAGCCGTGCCGATAACAACCACCCGGACAGCCGCCGCGATGCTTGCGCTGGGCGTTTCGCTGGTCGCGACGACCGCGCGGGCCGACGTTGATCCGGTGGCGATCCTCGCCACCTATTCCGACATCGCCTTGGCCAAGTACGAGGACTCGCTGACCGCGGCGAAAGCGCTGGACGACGCCGTGGATGCCTTGATCGCCGAGCCGTCGGAATCGACGCTCGCCACCGCAAGGGCCGCGTGGAAGGCCGCGCGCATCCCCTACCAGCAGACCGAAGCCTTTCGCTTCGGCAATCCGATCGTCGACGACTGGGAAGGCCGCGTGAACGCCTGGCCGCTCGACGAGGGGCTGATCGACTATGTCGACGCCAGTTACGGTACGGAATCCGACGACAACGCGCTCTACACCGCCAACGTCATCGCCAATCCGATGATCGAGATCAACGGCAGCGCGGTCGATGCAACCGAGATCACGCCCGCCTTCATGTCCGAAACTCTGCAGGAGGCTGGCGGTATCGAGGCGAATGTCGCCACCGGCTACCACGCGATAGAGTTCCTGCTCTGGGGCCAGGATCTGAACGGCACCGGCCCGGGTGCCGGCGAGCGGCCCTTCACCGACTTCGACGCCGCCAACTGCACCGGTGGGAACTGCGACCGCCGCGTGCAGTATCTCGATGCGGCCACGGACCTGCTGGTCGCCGATCTCGAGGAGATGGTCGCCAACTGGCGGGAAGGCGGCGCTGCCCGCGCCCATCTGCTCGACGGCGATCCGCGCGCTGGCCTGTCGGCGATCCTGACCGGTCTCGGTTCCCTGTCCTATGGCGAACTGGCCGGCGAGCGCATGAAGCTCGGTCTGCTCCTCCACGATCCCGAGGAGGAACACGACTGCTTCTCCGACAACACCCACAATTCCCACCTCAACGACGTCCTGGGCATCCGCAACGTCTACCATGGCAGCTACATCCGCCTGGACGGAACGAGGGTCGAGGGGCCTTCGATCGCCGACCTGTTGAAGGAATCCGATGCGGCGCTCGACGCGGAGCTTGGCGGCCGGCTCGATGCGACGGTCGCGGCTATGGAGGCGATCGCAGCGCGCGCCGAGGCCGGCGAGGCCTACGACCAGATGATCGGCGAGGGCAATGTCGAAGGCAACGCGCTGGTGCAGGCGGCCATCGATCGCCTTGTCGATCAGACGCGGTCGATCGAGCGCGTGGTCGCGGCGCTGAAGCTCGACGCGATCGAGTTCGAAGGGTCCGACAGTCTCGACAATCCGGATGCCGTCTTCCAGTGAGCCGGGACCGACACCATCTGTAGCCAATGGCCGCGTGGCCACCAGCCGGGACGAAAAGTGGAATGCTCGTCTGCCAGTGCAACATGATCAAGCAGAGCGAAATCGAGCGGACGATCATCGGCCTGCTCGATGCTGACCCTTGGCAGCTCATCGTGCCAGCGAAAGTGTATCACGCCCTTTCCAAGCGGGGTCGCTGTTGCGGCTGTTTCCCAAATGTGGTGGAAACGATCATTCGGGTCACCGAGGAGTACCACGCGCGTTCGGAGGCGAACGCCGTGGAGATCGTTTCACACCTGGACCGTGTGCGCAGTCTGCGCGGTCAATTTGGGAGCAGGCGCCATGAAGGGCGAACCACAAGTCATCGAGCGGCTTAACGAGGCTCTGTTCCTGGAGCTCGGCGCGGTCAACCAGTACTGGCTCCACTACCGTCTTCTCGACGACTGGGGCTATGCGAAGCTCGCCAAGAAGGAGCGCGAGGAGTCGATCGAGGAAATGCACCACGCCGACAAGATCATCGAGCGCATCATCTTTCTGGAAGGTCATCCCAACCTCCAGTCGGTCGGGGCGTTGCGGATCGGCGAGAACGTCAAGGAAGTGCTCGAGGCGGACCTGGCCGGCGAGTACGACGCCCGCACCTCCTACAAGAAGTCGCGCGAGATCTGCCAGCAGCTCGGCGACTACGTGACCATGCAGCTCTTCGAAGATCTCCTGAAGGACGAGGAAGGCCACATCGACTTCCTCGAGACGCAGCTCGACCTCATGAAGTCGATCGGCGAGGAGAAATACGGCCTGCTGAACGCCGCCTCGGCGGACGGCGACGACTGAGGCGCGATGCGCATGCGGCCTTCGCGTCTTCCCGCGCGCCGCATGCGCTCCTCGCTCGTGATCGCGGCGGTGCTCCTGACGGGCGCGGCGGCTTTCGCGTCCGGCCTTGAAGCACTCCCGACGACGCGCGACGACCTGTCGCCCTCCGAGCGCGAACGGGTCGAGGCCGTTACGGCGCCGGCCACCGACTTCTCCAAGGCTGAGAAGTTCGAGAACATGCAGGGCGGCGCGGCCACCTCGCGCAAGCTGGTCAACCAGGACGCCTTTTCCCAATTCTCCGCCAACCTGACCTTCGCCGAGGAGGAGACCTTCAAGCTCGGCAATGCGCTGTTTCGCAAGCTGTGGGTCTCGTCGCCATCGTCGACCCAAGCTTCCGACGGCCTTGGACCGCTCTTCAACGCCCGCGCCTGCCAGAGCTGCCACCTGAAGGACGGGCGCGGCCACCCGCCGGAGGGCGCAGCCGACGCCACCTCGATGTTCCTGCGCCTGTCACGCGCCCCTCGCACGCCGGAGGAACAGGAGCTCATCAAGTCGAAAACGATCCTCAACCTGCCCGATCCGGTCTATGGCGGGCAGCTCCAGGATCTCGCCGTCCCCGGCATGAAGGCCGAGGGCCGCATGGTGATCGACTACGAAGAGTTCACCGTCGCCCTCGGCGACGGCACGGAGGTTGCAATGCGGCGGCCGACCTACTCGGTCGCCGACCTTGCCCACGGCCCGCTGGACGTTTCCACCACGCTGTCGCCTCGGGTGACGCCAGCCATGATCGGGCTCGGCCTCGTCGAGCAGATCCATCCGGCGGACATCCTGGCGCTGGCCGATCCCGACGATGCCGATGGCGACGGCGTATCCGGCCGCGCCAACATCGTGCGCGATCCGGCGAACGGCGAGCTTGCCCTCGGCCGCTTCGGCTGGAAGGCGCAGAATCCAACCATACGTGCGCAGGTTGCGAGTGCTTTTTCGGGCGACATCGGTATCTCCAGCCCGGACCATCCCGATCCCTGGGGCGATTGCACTGAGGCGCAGGCGGATTGCCGTGCCGCGCCGCACGGCGTGCAGGAGAGGCTGGGGGGCACAGAGGCGCCGGATCCGGTGCTGGACCTCGTCACCTTCTATTCGCAGCATCTCGCCGTGCCGGCGCGCCGCGACGTCGATGCGCCAGAGGTTCTGCGCGGCAAGGAGATCTTCCATGCGCTGGGCTGCGCCGGCTGCCATACGCCGAAATTCGTCACCCGCAAGGACGCCCCCAACAAGGCGCTCGCCTTCCAGCTGATCTGGCCCTATTCCGACTTCCTGCTGCACGATCTCGGTCCCGGAATGGCCGACTGGCAACCGGTGGGCGACGCCCGCGGCGGCGAATGGCGCACGCAGCCGCTCTGGGGCATCGGCCTGACGCGGACCGTCAGCGGCCACACATTCTTCCTGCATGACGGCCGCGCCCGCAACCTGACCGAGGCCATCCTCTGGCATGGCGGCGAGGCCGAATCGGCGACCGATGGCTTCAAGGCGCTGCCGAAGGCCGACCGAGACGCGCTCCTCCGGTTCCTGGAATCGCTTTGATGCTGCCTTTCCGCCTGATCGTCGTGGCCTGCCTCGCCCTGGCGACCTGCGCTTCGGCCTTCGCGACCGAACCGCCTGGCGCGACGGCGATGGTGCAAGGCGTCATCCGGGGCTACGTCGCGCCCGCCTACGCCAACCTCGCGGCAAAGACCGGCGAACTCGACGAGGCCGTCGGCGGCCTGTGCGCGGAACCGTCGGGCGCAAGGCTGGCGACCGCCCGCGGGGCTTTCGCCGGAACCGTCGACGCCTGGTCGCGTATCGAACTCGTCCGCTTCGGTCCGGTGACGGAGGAAAACCGCCTGGAGCGCATTCTCTACTGGCCCGACCGGCGCTCGATCGGCCTGAAGCAGGTGCAGGCGATCCTGGCCGGAGAAGACGCCGGCGCCAGCGATCCCACCTCTCTCGTCGGCAAAAGCGTCGCCGTCCAGGGGCTGGGCGCGCTGGAATTCGTCCTCTTCGGGAACGGGGCCGACGAACTGGCAAACTCTGCCGGCTTCCGCTGCGCCTATGCCGCGGCGATTTCCGCCAATGTCAGGACGATCGCCGCCGCCGTCGCCTCCGACTGGCAGGCCGGCGAGGGCGCGGCCGGTCTCTGGTCGTCGCCGGGGCCGGGCAATCCCCTCTATCGCAACGGCGCGGAAGCACTGGGGGAGTTGATGGACGTCATGGTCCACGGACTGGAGCTCGTCCGCGATGTCCGTATCAACGGCTTCCTCGGCAAGGACGTGGCCGACGACAAGCCGAAGCAGGCGCTCTTCTGGCGGTCGGATCTGACGATCGCCAGCCTGCGCGGCAACCTCGCCTCGATCGCCCGCCTGCTCGAGGCGGCCGACTTGGCGGCTCACCTCCCGGATGACCGTCGCTGGATCGAACGGTCGGCGCGGTTCGAACTGGCGAATGCCGGCCGCGCGCTTGCCGGGATCGATGGGGTGCCGATCGCGGACATCCTTGCCGATCCGGAGCTGCGCGCGAAGCTCGACTATGTGCGTCTCGTCACGTCGAGTCTGTCGGACGTGATCGGCCGGCAACTGAGCGGCGAGTTCGGATTGACGACCGGATTCTCGTCGCTGGATGGCGACTGACGACGATGCGACGTCGGCCGGACGCCTCCTTCATCGACCGCCGCGCCTTCCTGAAGGCGGCAGGCAGCAGCTTCCTGGCCGCCCTCGCACCCAGCGCCGCCTTGGCGATGCTCACCGCGGATGCGGTCTTCGCCACCGCCTATGTCGACCGGCAGGGCCGCTACGGAATCGCGATGCTCTCCGAAGCCGGCGACCTGCTCCATGTGCTGCCGCTGCCGGATCGCGGCCACGACATTGCCTTCGATCCCGTCTCGCGCCGATCCGTCGCCTTCGCGCGCCGCCCTGGCACCTTCGCCGTGGTGTTCGATGATGCGGGCCTCGCCGAGCCGCTGACCATCACGGCCGCGCCAGGCCGCCATTTCTTCGGCCATGGCGTCTTCTCCCCCGACGGCCGCCTGCTCTACGCCACCGAAAACGATGTAGATGCGGCGGCCGGCTTGATTGGCGTCTATGACGCGACCGGCGGGTTTGTCCGCGTGGGCGAGTTTCCCACCCACGGGATGGACCCGCACGAAATCCTCCTGATGCCGGACGGCCGCACGCTCGCCGTCGCCAATGGCGGCATCGAAACCCATCCCGATTTCGGCCGCGCCAAACTCAATCTCTCGACGATGAAGCCGTCGCTGGCCTTTCTCGATCGGCACACCGGCGCGCTCGTCGAAAGCCACGAACTCGCGCCCGAGCTGCACCAGCTCTCGATCCGCCACATGGACCTGGATGCGGAAGGCCGCGTCTGGTTCGGCTGCCAGTACGAGGGCCCCGCGCTCGACCGTCCGCCGCTCGTCGGTATGGCGCGGCCCGGCGAGGAACCCGCCCTGCTCGAGATGCCGCCCGACATCCTGTCCGGCTTCCGAAACTACATCGGCTCCGTCGCGGCGAACCGCGCCGCCGGCTCGGTCGCGATCTCCTCGCCGCAGGGCAACCGCATGGCGGTGATCGACACGACGACGGGGAAGGTCGTGGCGAGCCGGGCGCTGACGGAAGTCTGCGGCATCGCGGCCGATCGCGACGGCTATCTCGCCACGACGGGCGAAGGCCGCATCGTGCGTGGATCCGGCGAAGACGCCATGCTGCCCGAATATGTATGGGACAACCACATTCTCAGGATCGGCTGAGGCTCAAGCCCGCGGCGAGACCAGGCGTACTCGTAGAGATGCGCCGCCGAATTGGCTGAATCAGTCGGCTGGCGCCTCACACATTCACCGGTGCCGCTGCCATGTCGCCAGCCGCCCGGATCGCCGCGACCAACGCGTCTCCGGCCCGGTCGATCGCTCCGTCATTGGCGATCGTCGTGACCGCGCCGCCGACGTCGAAGGCCGTTACCGAACTGCGGGCAAGCCGCGCCGAAACCTCGTCCGCACTTTCGCGACCGCGCGCGAGCAAGCGCCTCGCCAGGGTCTCGGGGCTGGCCGTGACGACAACCACCGCGACGTGCCGGTAGCGTGCCTTGAGCGCGGGAAGAGCCGCTCGAGACAGGTTGGCGACGACGGTATGACCGGCCGCGATCTGGCGGTCGACGCTGTCCGGCAATCCGTATTGCAGCCCATGCGCTTCCCACGACAGCGAGAAGGCCCCGCCGGCCCGCGCGCGTTCGAAGGCCTCCGGCGACAACGAATCATGGTCCTCGGTCGATCCGTCGGCCGCCCGCGTGATCACCCGACGCACGAAATGCACCGGTGAACGCTGGTCGACGCCCAGCCGTGCCTTGGCGTAGGCGATCAGCGTGTCCTTGCCGACGCCGCTCGGCCCGACGACCGCGACGAAGGCGCCTTCCCGCGAGAGCGGATCGCGAGCGCGCGACGGCGTTTCGGCGAGCGGCTCCATCAGGCGACGCGGCGACCTTCGCGCCAAACCGAGCGGACGACGGGAATGTGTTCGTCCACGCGAACGCGGACGAGGTCGGCGCGCTTTCCGATGGCGATCTCGCCGCGATCGGTCAGGCCGGTCGCCGCGGCGGGGTTTCTCGAGACCATGGCCACGGCTTGCGGCAGCGAGACCGAGTCCACCACGTCGCCGAGGAAA
The DNA here is from genome assembly GCA_046292285.1 of Mesorhizobium sp. Classification (GTDB taxonomy): domain Bacteria; phylum Pseudomonadota; class Alphaproteobacteria; order Rhizobiales; family Rhizobiaceae; genus Aquibium. The sequence goes on from JBKBRJ010000006.1 coordinate 113,905, forward strand.
AAGGCCGACTGGATCAGGCTGTAGGGGATGTAGTCCGACGACAGGATGTCGAGGCAACCGTGCTCGGCCAGTTCCCGCGCCGAAACATTGCCCGAATGCGAGCCGCCGCGGACGACGTTCGGCGCGCCCATCAGCACGCCCATCCCTGCGTGCTTGGAAGCTGAAGCCGCCGCCAGAGTGGTCGGGAACTCTGCAACCTTGATGCCTTGCTCGATCGCCTCGTCGACATGGGCGGTCGTCGCATCGTCATGGCTGGCGAGAACGATGCCGCGTTCCTGGCAGGCCTGCGCGATCGCCAGGCGGTTGCGGCGGGAATTGCGGTCCGATTGCGCGATGCGCTTTTCGCAGAAGCGTATGAACTCCTCATCCGTAAGCTTCAGCTTACGCTGATAGTAGTAGGAATAGGTTTCCAGATTGACGAACTGCCGCTGGCCCGGCGCGTGGTCCATCAGCGAGGCCAGGCGGACGCGTTCGTCGCCATCGAAATGCGCGAAGCCCTCAAGGCAGTCGTCGGCCGAAACCTCGCACCGCAGGTGGATGAAATGGTCGGCGCGCAGCCGATCGTTGGCGACACCGTCCTCGATCGCGTCGGCAAGCCTGCGCATGTCCTGCGCGGTGATCTCCGGATCCTCGTCCATGCCGACGCGGAGCGCGTCGAACACCGTCGTGATGCCGGAGGTCGCCACCTGGGCGTCATGCGCCAGCACCGCGGCCAGCGGGTTCCAGCGCACTTTCGGCCGGGGCGCATAGTGGCCTTCCAGATGATCCGTGTGCAGTTCGACGAGGCCGGGGATCAGATAGTCGCCGCCGAAATCCTCGCCCTGGCGCGCCGGGCCTGGCGAGACATCGGCAATCCGCCCGTCGCGGATCGCGACGGAGCCCTCGACGATCTCGTCGGCGAGTACGATGCGGGCATTGGTCAGGATCAGGTCGGCGGTCATGTCAGGCGGTCTTTCGTTGCGGCATCCGGCCGAGCGCCCGGTGCGCCAGCACGGTGAAGGGTGCGCCGGGCTCCGGCTCGGCAAACAGGGCGATCGAGCCGACGACGAGCGGCTGGTCGAACAGCGACCCGAAATAGCCTTCGATCGCGCCCCGGAACCGGTCGGAGTCGGCGTCTGGGACCTGGCCCGACAGCGTCATGTGGAAGCGGAAGGCCTCGAACACGTAGGGGTAGCCCCATTGCTGGAGATATTTCAACTCCGCCGGCTTCAGCTTTTCCGGATTGCGGCGCGCAAGATCGGCGTCCGATAGGGGCGCGCGGAACCGGTCGAAGGCCACCACGATGTCGCTGGCCAGGCTGTCGAGCGGTTCGCTGCGCTCGGCCGGAGTCAGGGCGAAGAACCGGTCGATCCGCGACAGCCGCACCGCCGGCAGCACCACCGGGCCAAGGGCTTCGGCGAAAGCCTCGAACGCGCCGAGCAGATTGTTCTCCGTCTCGTCCTTGGCAAGCTCGAATGGCGCCTTCAGCGTCGCATGGAAGCCGTAGCGGCGTGCCGATGCGGTGAAGTAGGCCAGTTCCTCCCGCGACAGGCCGGGCACGTCCGGCCGTTCGACCGCCTTGCCGGTGAAGGCGTCGCGGCCAAGCCAGCGCGCGGCCGCAACCGTCAGCGGATCGCCGTGAGGCGGCGTGAAGTAGATGGCGTATCGCATGGGGTCATCCTCGCCGGAGGCGATGGCATAGGTGATTTTCGTGACAGAATGACGAAGCCGGAGAAGCTTTCGCATAGCACATCGCGGCGCGCCCGTCATGGCGTCGCCGGTTCTCTCCCGGGCGCGTCCGCTGGCTGTCAGATGCCGGCGGGGCTTGTCGTCCTCCCGATCAGGCGCTGCCGCAGCCACCCCGAGAGGATGTCCATGGCGCTGACCATCAGCAGCGTCAGGATGATGTAGTAGCTCACTTCCTCCCAATCCTTCTGGGTCTGGATCGCCTGGGTGAGGAGCAAACCAATGCCGCCGCCCACGATGGCGCCGATGACGGTGGCGCTGCGGGTGTTGGATTCGAGATAGTAGAGCACCTGGCTGAGGATTACCGGCGCGACCTGCGGAATGACGCCGAAGCGGTTGCGCTGCAGCGCGTTGGCGCCGGTCGAGCGCAGTCCGTCGATCTGCTTGTTGTCGACGTTCTCCAGCGCTTCCGAGAACAGCTTGCCGAAGGTCCCCGAATCGGTCGTCAGGATCGCCAGCGCGCCGGTCAGCGGACCCGGGCCAAAGGCGCGCGACAGGATGATCGTCCAGATCAGTCCGTCGACGCCACGGAGGAAGTCGAACAACCGGCGGATTCCGAATTGAACGAGGAAACTCGGCGAGAAGTTCGTCGCGGCCAGGAAGGCCAGCGGGAACGCGACCAGCATCGCCCCCATGGTTCCGAGGAAGGCCATCAGGACCGTTTCGAAAATCGCCCAGGCCACATCGGCGTGCCGCCACATCGCGTTGTTCCAGAAGTCCGACGCCATGGCGCCGAGATTGGACTGGCCCGGCCGCACCGCGTCGCCGCTGACCGCGAGCGTGGCCAACTCGCTCCAGGACTTGCCTGAGAACGGGCTGTCGAGGGTGAAGAAGAACAGCTCCCATCCGGCGAAGTAGCGCAGCGCCTCCGTGCGGTTGCGGGTCACCGAAACGCGTCCGGCCGGCGTCGTCAGGGATACGCGGGTTCCGGAGGCGTTGATCCAGTCCGGCAGGTCGCCTGCCGGTGCATCGAGCACGATTCCGTCTTCGGTTCGCCGGATCGTCAGGAGACCGTAGCCGGGAAACTCGTAGCGAACCGCGTCGGGATCGAAGCGCACGGCGTGGCCGCCACCGCCGAGTTCGACCACGATCGACGATCCTTCGCGCTGCACCCAGTCCGGCCAGGCATCGTCGGGGTAGCGGCCCTTGTTTTCGCCCTCGATGGCCACGCTCGCTTCGCCCGTTCGGTTGTCGAGCGAAACGTGGACCTTGTGGCTGTAGGTGTCGGCGAGCAGGATCTTCGCGTTGTCCAGCCGCGCCCTTTCGGCGAGGCCGGGAATGTCGAAGGCGAAGAAGACGTAGACGAGATAGGCGAGGATGATCGCCGGCGCGCCGAAGGCGATCAGGCGCTTGCGGCGAAACAGGTCGACGGCCGACTCTCGCACCCGTGCGGCGTCGTGGCCGATATCGGCGGCAGCCATCAGTAACCCCTCACGAGTTTGTTGCGGAAGTGGCTCGACGTCTGGTCGATCACCACGATCGTCAGGAATAGCAGAATGAAGATCGCCGCCGCCGCATCATAGCGGCCGGCGCCCCAGGAGATCGCGATGCGCAATTCAGAGCCGATGCCGCCGGCGCCGACGAAGCCGAGAATGGCCGAGGCGCGCACGTTGATCTCGAAGCGCAGCAGCGCATAGGACAGGTAGTTCGGCGCGACCTGTGGCATCACGCCGAGCCACATCCGTTGCAGCCAGGAGGCGCCGACTGAGGTCAGGCCTTCGACGGGCTTAAGATCCGCGTTCTCGTTGACTTCGGAAAACAGCTTGCCGAGCGCGCCTGCCGTGTGGAACGTGATGGCGATCATGGCCGGAACCGGGCCGCCGCCGAGGATGAAGATGAGCACCAGAGCGATCACCACTTCCGGCAGGGCGCGCATGACGTCCATCAGCCTGCGGAAGACGCCGATCAGGCGCGGCCAGCGGGCTAGCCCGCGGGTGGACAGAAGCGACAGGACAATCGCCAGGATCGCGCCGATCAGCGTCGAGACGGCAGCGATGTTGATGGTCTCGACGAGGGCCGGGAAGTATCGGGCGAGGTTGCCAGGCAGAGCCGGGGCTTTTTCGATTGCCTCGCGGAGCAGTTCGGCCGGAAAGTCGAAGACACGGCTCAATCCGGACCAGAAACCGCCGGCATTGCGCTTGTCAGCGAGGTCGAACCCGGCCGCCAGCATCGCGACGAAAAGGATGAGGACGATGCCGGAGTAAATGCGCTTGCGCTGCACCATGGCCATGTAGCCGGCCTTGATGTCGCCCAATGGTGCGCCAAGCGTCGCGTTCGCCATGCCCGTCTCCCGAATGCGAACGGACGGGCTCGCGAGAGCCCGTCCGTCGATGCGTGCCTGATCAGTTGGTCTTCGACTTGCGAAGCTCGATCATGGTCAGGTAGGCGTCGTGCGTGATCGGCGCGAAGCCCGCGGTTTCACCCGCGGCCATCTTGTAGGCGCAGTCCTTGTCCTTGGCGTGCAGGCCCTTCAGGAAGTCGACCATCTGGGTCTTGACGTCCGCCGGGAGGGCGCGGCGCAGCACGATCGGGCCTTCCGGGATCGGCTTCGACTTCCAGATCTCGACGATGTCGTTCATGTCGACGATGCCGGAGTCCACGGCCTTGCGCAGCGCGCCGGAATTGTAGCCGTCTTCCCAGTCGCCCTGGCCGTCCGCCCAGGTCACGCCGGCGTCGACGTCGCCATTGACAACCGCGACGATGGTCTGCTCGTGGCCGCCGGTGAAGACGACCTCGCCGAAGTACGCGCCGTTGTCCATCGTGGCGCCCGTCTCCTGCGGGATCTCGACGGAGGGGATTAGGTAGCCCGAGGTCGAGTTCGGATCGCCGAAACCGAACTTCTTGCCCTTCATGTCGGCGAGCGACTTGATGCCGGAATCCTTCCGGGCGAAGCCGATCGAATGGTAGGCGAAGGAGCCGTCGAGATTGGTCTTGACCAGCACGACGTCCACAGCTTCCGGATCGGTCAGGTAGGTCTTGGCATAGGCCGAGGCGCCGAGCCAGGCCATGTCGATGGTGCCGCCGAGCAAGCCCTGGATCACGCCGTCATAATCGGCCGGGGTGAAGATCTTGGTCGGCACGCCGAGCAGTTCTTCCGTGTAGGCGCGGACGCACTCGTTGGAGGTCAAGCGGTCCTGGGCGTTCTCGCCACCGAGGATGCCGATGCGGAATTCGCTGATCTTGTCCTGCGCCATGGCCGGGGCGGCCAGGGCGGCGGTCGCGAGCAGGGCTGCGAGCAGTTTCTTCATGGGGTTCTCCTTTGGACGATTGTCCGCGACCGGCGGTCGTCGGATGGGGGTGGACTCAAAGCGCGTAGGCGGGCTCGAGCGAAGGCGCGGGCCTGGGCAGCGTGTCGATGGAGGTGGACGTGGCATCCTCGGAGAAGCTCTCGTCGGCGCCGTAGATGTCGCGCGCGGTCGCGGTCGTGAGCTCGTCGGGAGAGCCGTCGAAGACGATCTTTCCGTCGCGCATGCCGATCACCCGGTCGCAATAGCGGCGCGCGGTGTCGAGCGTGTGCAGGTTGCACACGATCATGCGGCCGTCCTCGTCATGAATCTTGCGCAGCGTGTCCATGACGACCTGTGCGTTCATGGGGTCGAGCGAGGCGATCGGCTCGTCGGCGAGGATTATCCTGGGGTCCTGCATCAGCGCACGCGCGATTGCCACGCGCTGCTGCTGTCCGCCCGACAGCGCCTCGACGCGCTTCTGCGCGTGGTCTGCGATGCCTAGCCGCTCCAGGATGTCGATCGCCTGGTGGATGTCTTCGCGCGGAAAGAGATTGAAAATGGTCGAGAGCGTCGAGCGGCGGTTCAGCGTGCCGTGCAGGACGTTCGAAACGACATCAAGGCGCGGCACGAGATTGAATTGCTGGAAGATCATGGCGCAGTCGCGCTGCCAGGACCGCAGAGCCGCGCCGCGCAGCGCGGAAACCTCTGTTCCGTCGAAGCTGATCCTGCCCTCCGACGGATCGATCAGCCGGTTGATCATCCGCAGCAGGGTGGACTTGCCGGCGCCGGAACGGCCGATGATGCCGACCATCTGGCCTTCGGGTATGCGGACTTCGACGTTCTTGACGGCGACGTTCGCGCCGAAGCGGCGTGTCACCTTGCTGAGATCGAGCATGGAACTCCCTGTCGCGCTTATTCCTCGCGTCGGGAGAACCGGGTAACGGAGTTAAGTGAAGTCCGGATGTCAGGAGTATGACAGTTGTGTTACGACGCACAAGAACCTTGAGAAACAAGCCGGCTAAGCAATTTTGCGCCATAGACGCGGTTAGGCCGCCGTCGTTCACCGCCACCTTAGCCGCCGTGCCGCTCCAGGAACTCCTCGGCTGAAAGGGCGCGGAAATCGTCGAGTGCGGTCCTCAGGCGTTCGTGGCTCCAGTCCCACCAGGCAAGCGCCTGGAAGCGCTCGGCCGTGTTGCGGTCGAAGCGGTCTCGGATCGGCCTGGCCGGCACACCGCCGACGATCGTGTAGGGCGCGACATCCCTGGAGACGACGGCGCCCGCGCCGATGACAGCCCCGTCGCCGATGGTCACGCCGGGAAGGATCGTCGAGCCATGGCCAAGCCAGGTGTCGTGGCCGATCGTCACCTTGTTCTCGCGCCGCCAGCCGAAGAACGCTTCGTCGCTCTGGGCGCCGGGCCAGTAGTCGGCCGAGCGATAGGTGAAATGGTGCAGCGTCGGCCGCCAGGTCGGGTGATTGGTGGCGTTGATGCGGCATGCGGCGGCGATGTTGGCGAACTTGCCGACCTCCGCGCACCAGATCGAGCCGTACTGCATGATGTAGGAATAGTCGCCGAAGGTCGTTTCGCTGATCTGGCAGAACTCGGCCACTTCCGTGTAGCGGCCGAGCGTCGAATTCGAGATCTCCGCCGTCGGGTGGACGAGCGGCTCGGGCGAGAGCTTGGTCGGTTTCATGCGGCCTTCGTCGGCGCGAAACGGGTGACGTCGATCACCGTATCGGCCACCGCCTCGCGCACGTCCTGGTCGTGAAAGATGCCGAGAAGGGCCACGCCGGCCTGCTTCTTCTCGGCGATCAGGTCGATCACGACCTGCCGGTTCATCGCGTCGAGCGAGGCGGTCGGCTCGTCGAGCAGCAGGATCGGATGGTCGGTGATGAAGCCCCGCGCGATGTTGACGCGCTGCTGCTCGCCGCCGGAGAAGGTCGCGGGCGGCAGCGCCCACAATGCCTTCGGCAGGTTCAGCCGCTCGAGGAGGACTGCTGCCTTGTCGCGCGCGGCATCGCGATCGACGCTATTCGACGACAGCGGTTCGGCCACCACGTCGAGCGCCGAGACGCGCGGCACCGTGCGCAGGAACTGGCTGACATAGCCGATCGTCTCGCGCCGTACCGACAGCACGACGCGTGGCGCGGCGCGGGCGAGATCGACCAGCGCGCCCCGATGCCTTACGATGATCTGGCCGGCATCGACGCCGTAATTGCCGTAGAGCATCTTCAGGATCGAACTCTTGCCGGCGCCCGAAGGCCCGCCCAGGACGGCGCATTCGCCAGTTCTCAGCGAAAACGACACGTCTTCGACGACCGGCAGCCTCAGCCCGCCGCGAAGATGCATGGTGAAGCCCTTCGAGATTTCGGAAACGACGAGGGGAGTGGCCATCATCACACCTGCAGGATCGAGGAGACGAGCAATTGCGTGTAGGCCTCGCGCGGATCGTCGAGCACGCGGTCGGTCAGCCCGGTCTCGATGACGCGGCCGTCCTTCATCACCATCATGCGGTGCGACAGGAGCCGCGCCACGGCGAGGTCGTGAGTCACGACGATCGCCGCCAGCCCGAGATCGGCCACCAGCCCGCGAAGCAGGTCGAGCAGCCGCGCCTGCACCGAGACGTCGAGCCCGCCGGTCGGTTCGTCCATGAAAACGAGCCTCGGCGCGGTGACGAGGTTACGCGCGATCTGCAGCCGCTGGCGCATGCCGCCCGAAAAGGCGCGCGGCTCGTCGTCGACGCGGTCGGCCGCGATCTCGACCCTGCCGAGCCAGTCGATCGCCGTCGAACGGATGTTTCCGTAGTGGCGATCTCCGATCGCCATCAGCCGCTCGCCGACATTGGCCCCCGCCGAGACGGTCATCCGCAGTCCGTCGGCCGGGTTCTGGTGCACGAAGCCCCAGTCGGTGCGCATCAGGAAGCGGCGTTCGGCCTCGCTCATCCGGTAGAGGTCGCGCCAGGCGCCGTCGCGCATGCGGTAGGACACCTGGCCGGATGTCGGCATCAGCCGCGACGAGATGCAGTTGAGGAGCGTCGTCTTGCCGGAACCGGACTCGCCGACAACCGCCAGCACCTCGCCCGGCCAGAGCTCGAAGGACACGTCCTCGCAGCCCGTGCGCGAGCCGTAGGATTTCGAGACCGAGGAGACCCGTAGAAGCGGGGTGTCATCCGCCTGCGCGGGGGCAAGAGCGCTTGTCATAGCACGTCCTCCATGGCGCCCGCGGCCACGCCAAGCTCGCCGACATGCCCCGCCTCCCGTCGTTTCTCGCAGAAATCGGTGTCGGAACAGACGAACATCCGTCCGCCGCGATCATCGAGGATGACCTCGTCGAGATAGACCTGCTCGGCGCCGCACAGCGCGCAGGGCTTGTCGAATCTCTGCACTTCGAACGGATGGTCCTCGAAGTCGAGACTCACGACATTCGTGTAGGGGGGGACCGCATAGATGCGCTGTTCGCGGCCGGCTCCGAAGAGCTGCAGCGCCGCCGACATGTGCATCTTCGGATTGTCGAACTTCGGCGTCGGCGACGGGTCCATCACGTAGCGCCCCTCCACCTTCACCGGATAGGCGTAGGTGGTGGCGATGTGGCCGTTTCGGGCGATGTCTTCGTAGAGCTTCACGTGCATCAGCCCGTATTCCTCAAGCGCATGCATCTTGCGCGTCTCGGTCTCGCGCGGTTCGAGGAAGCGCAGCGGCTCGGGAATCGGCACCTGGTAGACCAGCGTCTGGCCTTCGACGAGCGGGTGCTCGGGGATACGGTGGCGGGTCTGGATGATCGTCGCCTTTGCGGTTTCGGTGGTGGTCTCGACATCCGCCACCTTGCGGAAGAAGGCGCGGATGGAAACCGCGTTCGTGGTGTCGTCGGCGCCCTGGTCGATGACCTTCAGCACGTCGTCCGGGCCGATGATCGAAGCGGTCACCTGCACGCCGCCCGTGCCCCAACCATAGGGCATCGGCATCTCGCGGCTGGCGAACGGCACCTGATAGCCCGGAATCGCGATGCCCTTCAGGATCGCGCGCCGGATCATGCGCTTCGTCTGCTCGTCCAGATAGGCGAAGTTATACGTGGCGATATCGCTCATTTTACCGATCCGCTTGGGCTAGTTTCAACGTCTCGTCCGTATCGTTTGCTCTCCAATGGGTGGAGAAGGAGACGAAATGGAGATCCTGACGGAGATGCTTCCGCCGACGACGGCGATCCTGGCCCTCGGCTGCGTTTCGGCCGTCGCGGTGCTGTTGGCCGTGGGCCGGGCGAGCGCGCGCGACTGGGACCATTCCTGCATCAGCCCGTTCGGCCGGCACGAGGGTGACGGCTGGTCGGAACGCCGCGAGGCGGCGGTCAGGGTCGAGGACTGAGCTCATTCGGCGGCCTCCTTCCGCTCGGAGGCGGCACTTTGCCGCTCGTCGAACTCGGCGCGCATGCGCCTGACGAGATCGAGTTCGGCCTGGAAGTCGACATAATGCGGCAGTTTCAGGTGCTCGACGAAGCCGGTCGCCTGGACGTTGTCGGAATGGGCGATGACGAATTCCTGGTCCTGCGCTGGCCCGACGAGATCCTCGCCGAATTCGGCGGCCCGAAGAGCCCGGTCGCACAACGACATCGCCATCGCCTTTCGCTCCGACTGGCCCATCACGAGCCCGTAGCCGCGCGTGAACTGTGGCGGCGCCTTCATCGAGCCCTTGAACTGGTTGACCATCTGGCACTCGGTCACGCGGATACGCCCGAGCGGAACCGCGAACGGCAGTTCGGGCACGTCGAGCTCGATCTCGACCTCGCCGATGCGGATTTCGCCCACGAACGGATGCGAACGGCCGTAGCCGCGCTGCGTCGAATAGGCGAGTGCGAGCAGAAAACCTTCGTCGCCGCGCGACAAGGCCTGCAGCCGTACGTCGCGATCCATCGGGTATTCTGCCGGCTGGCGCGTGATGTCGCCCGGCTCGGCGTCCCGGCGAGCCGCGCCGTCGGGCTCGATCAGTCCTTCCAGCGCCAGGATCTCTGTGACGCGCGGCATCGGCTCGGGCGCCGCGGGGCGTTCCGCCGGCGTCTCGACGGGTGCGTCGCCGGCAAGCTCCGGGTCGAGCAGCCGGTGGGTGTAGTCGAAGGTCGGGCCGAGCAGCTGCCCGCCGGGCAGGTCCTTGTAGGTGGCCGACACGCGCCGCTCCACCTGCATGGCGCCGGTCTCCACCGGGCGCGAATAGCCGAAGCGCGGCAGGGTGGTGCGGTAGGCGCGGGTGAGGAAGATCGCCTCGATCATGTCGCCACGCGCCTGCCGGATGGCGAGCGCGGCCAGTTCGCGGTCGTAGAGCGAGCCTTCCGCCATCACACGGTCGACGGCGAGCGCCAGCTGCTCGACGATCTGGTCGAGCCGCAGCGCCGGAACGTCGCGGTCGCCGCGACGCCGATCCGCCAGCAGTCGATGCGCATGGGCGATGGCGGCCTCGCCGCCCTTGACGGCAACATACATGGCTCAGGCCTCCGTTTCGAGGATGCGGGTGGTGCGGGGCAGGCAGGCGATCGCGCCGGGCGCGACGAGGATCAGGTCCACGCCGCGCGGGAAGCGCGCCCGGTTCTGCTTCCATTGCGCGCTGAAATGGCGCGGCAGCGGAGTGGGGGCGAGCGCCGCGTCCGTTTTGATCCCCGGCCCCTCGAGATGAAGCGCGGTGCCGCCTGCCAGCCTGTCCACCTGCAGGATCAGCGTCGTCGAGCGATCCGGATATTCCTGTGACCCCTGCGCGAAGTTCTCCAGCGCGATCAGCTCGCCGGGATTGGCGACCAGAGCGAAATGCGCCTCGGCCGGGATGGTCGTCAGCGGCGCGCCGCAATGGAAGCCGAGCCAGCCGCGCACGTCGGTCGAGGCGTCGAGCCGGGGGTCCAGCCAGAGTGGCGTGTCGTGGTCGCAGAGCGTCAATGCAACGGCCGCCGCGGTGGCCGTCAAGGGCGGCGGCGGTCCGGCCAGCGCCGCGACGGCCTGCACCGTGCCGGGCCGCGCCATGGCGTCCATCAGTGCGCGGAACACGGCCTGCGCCGCCTTCGGCGGGTTCTCGAAGCCGCCGTCCACCGGAATCGCCGTCAGCAAGTCGGCCATCTCAATCGTCTCCGCGCACCATCGTGAAGAAGTCGACCCGTGTCGCCGCCGTCTCGGCGCGGCGCTGGGCGTCGGCCTTGGCCGCCCGGGCGGTCAGCGGTGCGATGATCCGCTCCTCGACCGCCGCGCGCATGTCGGCCCGCTGCCACAGCGCATCGATCGTCGCCGAGATGCGCGCCTTCTCGCGGTCGCGGCCAAGCGCGTAGGCGTGGCCGATCTCGCCGGTGGCGAGCCGCACCGTGGCGCGCGTCACCGTCGCCTCGCCGAAGTTGAACGGCGCGCCGCCGCCGCCCATGCGTCCGCGCAACGTCACCAGCCCCGTCTCCGGGCCGCGCAAAGGCTTGGCGTCCACTGTGATCCCGGCCTCCCGCCACAGCGCCAGGAGGTCCTCGGCGGGCGCGGCCGCCATCGCCGCCATCGCTGACTTGCGTCTGGCGTTTACTTCCTGCTCGCGCAGGCGATCCCTCGGGGCGCTTGCCATCCGGCGTCTCCAATCGTACTCGCCAATTTCGTCTATTGATATAGACAACTATACAAACTATACCATTCGATATTCCCTGTCCATGACGGGAACATGACAAGGAACGCCGCATGCCCCGGAAGGCCGCCGACATGGACCGAAGGACCGGTGTGGCGCTATGGCGCCAGATCGCCGACCGCATCCGCCAGGGCATCGCCTCGGGGCATTTCGACGAGGGCGGGCGGCTGCCGCCCGAAACGGCGCTTGCCGAGCGCTTCGGCGTCAACCGGCATACCGTGCGCGGCGCCATCGCCGCGCTCGTGCAGGAAGGCGCACTGCGGGCCGAGCAGGGACGCGGCACCTTCGTCGAGCGGCGAAAGCGGCTCTCCTACCCGATCGCCCGGCGCACGCGTTTCTCGGAAGGCCTGCGCGACCAGGCGCAGGACCGCCGGGGCCATCTTCTCGACCAGGCCGCCGAGGAGGCCGATGCCCGTGTGGCGGCCGCGCTCGGGCTCGAACCCGGCGCGCCGGTGCTGCGCGTGGAAACGATGAGCGAGGCCGACGGCCGCCCGGTATCGCGCGCGACGAGCTGGTTCGACGCGACCCGCTTTGCCGGGATCGGCGAGGCCATCGCCGAAACCGGCTCGGTCACGCTCGCCTACCGTAGTTATGGCGTCGAAGACTATTTCCGCCAGTCGACCACCGTCTCGGCCCGCCATGCCGATGCCGACGACCTGTCCGCGCTCAGGCTGGCGCCGGGCGCGATCGTGCTGGTGGCGGTGGCGGTCAACGTCGATACGGAGGGGCGTCCGATCCAGTTTTCCGAGACGCGCTTTTCCGCCGACCGCGTCGAGCTGGCGGTCACCGAATAGCAGTCGAGGTCAGTCGGACTTGTCGTCGTCCGGCGGGACCTTGTAGGCGTAGAGCAGGCTCCAGGCGCCATAGGCCGTCACCGCCGCCGCGATCAGCGTCCAGGTCTGGTCCCCATAGGCCCATTCGACGACGGTCCAGCCGACGCAGACGGCCACGATCGCGACCCGCCTCCCGAGCGGCCGGAAGAATGTGTCGCCCGCCTTCGCCATCCGTCGATCCTCGTCGCCTCCATTCCGCGTCCTCTTTCGAGAACGCCACACGATGCCTTGCACGTTTCCGCGCGTCACGGAAGTCTCACGCCTAAGTGAGGCGATCGTGTCGGCGCGTTCGGTTGACCGTCCTCGGTCGCCCATGCTCAATCCTTTGCCGACACGTCGTGTCGACATGGAGGCTCCCGATGAAGAAACTTGCCCTGTCCGCTTTCGCGTTCGCCGCGACGACGCTCTGCGCCGCGGCCGACCCGGACCCCAAGGACTGGAACGCGGTGCTGGCGGAGGCGAAGGGCGAAACCGTCTACTGGAATGCCTGGGGTGGCTCGGAGAACATCAACGCCTACATCGAGTGGGCGGGAGCGGAACTGAAGGCGCGCTACGGCGTCTCGCTCGTTCACGTCAAGCTCGACGACACCGCCAACGCGGTCGCCAAGGTCGTGGCCGAGAAGGCGGCGGGCAAGGACGCGGGCGGCTCGGTCGACCTCATCTGGATCAACGGCGAGAACTTCGCCTCGATGAAGCGCCAGGGTCTGCTCTTTTCGCCCGGATGGGCCGAGGACCTGCCGAACTGGGTTTTGGTCGACGTCGAGAACAAGCCGACCATCCGCACCGATTTCACCATTCCGGTCGAGGGCCTGGAAAGCCCGTGGGGCATGGCCAAGCTCGTCTTTTTCCACGACACCGCGCGCACGGATGCCGCCTCGCTCCCGACCGACGCGAAATCGCTGCTCGAATGGGCGAAGGCCAATCCCGGCCGTTTCTCCTACCCCCAGCCGCCGGACTTCATCGGCTTGTCCTTCCTCAAGCAGGTGCTGTCCGAACTGGTCGAGGATCGTTCGGTTTTGCTCGACCCGGTCGACGACGCAACTTTCGAGGCTGTCGTCGCGCCGCTCTTTGGCTATCTCGACGAACTGCATCCGGTGATGTGGCGCTCCGGCCGGGCCTATCCGGCGAACTATCCGGCGATGAAGCAGCTGCTCGCCGATAACGAGCTCGACATCATCTTCGCCTTCAACCCCTCGGAGGCCTCGAGCGCCATCGCCAACGGCGAGCTGCCCGACACGGTCCGCTCCTTCACGTTCCCGGGCGGAACGCTGTCGAATACGCATTTCGTCGCGATCCCCTACAACGCCGCCGCCGCCGCCGGCGCGCTGGTGACCGCCAACTTCCTGATCTCGCCGGAGGCGCAGGCCCGCAAGCAGGATCCGAAGGTCTGGGGCGACCCGACCGTGCTCGCCATGAACAGGCTCGAGCCGAGCGACCGCGCCCGCTTCGAGTCGCTCGATCTCGGCGTCGCCACCCTGAAGCCGGACGAGTTGGGTCCGGCGATCGACGAGCCGCATCCATCCTGGATGGATCGCCTCGAAGGGGAGTGGAAGCGCCGCTACGGCGTCGCGAACTGAAGCGACGGGGCAGGCCCCAGGGCCGAGCCGATGCTCACCCGCCTCGGGCCGCCGGCCGCCATCCTGCTACTGTCGGTCCCGGTTCTGGCGGGGCTGGCGGGCACCGTCCTCCCGGCCTTCGGTTTCCTCCCGGCGCTCGGCGGCGAAGCGCTTTCGCTCGAACCCTGGCGGCAGCTCGCAGCCGTGCCGGGCATCGCGGGTTCCGCGCTGCTCGGCCTGCAGGCTGGGCTCGCTTCCGCCGCCCTGGCGCTCGGCGTGGTCATGCTCTTCGTCGCTGCCTGGGCCGGCACCTCGACCTTCTCGCGCGTCCAGCATCTGCTCTCGCCGCTGCTGTCGGTTCCGCACGCGGCCGCCGCCTTCGGCTTCGCCTTCCTGATCGCCCCGAGCGGCCTCGTCGCCCGCCTCGTCTCGCCCGAACTCACCGGCTGGGAGAGCCCGCCCGACCTCTTGATCGTCAACGATCCGATGGGCTTCTCGCTGATCGCCGGGCTGGTGGTGAAGGAGATCCCCTTCCTGCTGCTGGTCACGCTCGCCGCCCTGCCGCAGGCGCCGCTTGCGCGCACCCGCCAGCTCGCCGCCTCGCTCGGCTACGGCAGAATCGCCGGCTTCCTCTGTTGCCTCTGGCCCCTGATCTACCGTCAGATCCGCCTGCCGGTCTTGGCCGTCATCGCCTTCGCCTCCTCCGTGGTCGACGTTGCCGTCATCCTTGGCCCGTCGACGCCGCCGACGCTGGCCGTGCGCCTCATCGGCTGGATGAACGATCCGGAACTCTCCATGCGCTTCCTCGCCTCGGCCGGCGCGATGCTGCAGCTTGGCGTCTCGGCGGCCGCGATCGTCATATGGATCGGCATCGAGAGGATCGGCGCTCTGGCGCTGCGCGCCTCTTGCCTGCAGGGTCGCCGCCTGCGCCGTGACGCCTTGCTTCGCTGGCTCTCGCTGTGCCTGATGCTCGCCTCCGCATTTGCAGTCTTCGCCGGCCTGGGCGCGCTCGCCATCTGGTCGGTGGCCGGTCTCTGGCAGTTCCCCGATGCGCTCCCGCGTTCCGTCTCCCTCAAGACCTGGATCGCCACCGCGCCGCGCGTGGTGGAGCCGCTTGCCACCACGCTCGCCGCCGGCCTGCTGTCGACGGCCGTCGCGCTGGTGCTGACGCTGCTCTGCCTCATGCGCGAGGACGAGACAGGGCGGCGCGGGACACGCGCGGCGGCGTTGATCTACCTGCCGCTGATCGTGCCGCAGGCGGCCTTCCTGTTCGGGCTGCATCTCCTGTTCCTGCTCGGCGGCGTCGGCGCCAGCCTGTGGGCGCTGGTGCTGGTCCATCTCGTCTTCGTCATGCCCTATGTCTTCCTGTCATTGTCCGATCCCTGGCGCGCCTTCGACCGCCGTTACGAGGCGATCGCCGCCGGCCTGGGAAAATCGCGCGCCGAGGCCTTCTGGCGGATCCGCCTCCCCATGCTGGCGCGTCCCATTCTCACTGCCTGCGCGGTCGGATTTGCCGTTTCCGTCGGGCTGTACCTGCCGACGCTGCTGATCGGCGCGGGCAGGCTCACCACCATCACCACCGAGGCCGTCGCGCTTGCCTCGGGCGGCAACCGCCGGGTCATCGGCGTATACGCCTTCCTGCAGATGCTCTTGCCGCTCGCCGGCTTTGCCGTTGCAACGCTCGTCCCGGCGCTGATATTCCGGCGCTTCCGCGCCATGCGGGTGTGACGGACGGGCCATGGAGCATCGAGGGCTGAGACTGGACAACGTGCGGATCGCGCTCGGACCGCGCGAACTGATCGCGATCAGCCACGCCGTCGCGCCGGGCGAGGTGCTGACCATCATGGGACCGTCCGGCTCCGGCAAGTCCACGCTGCTCGCCTATGTCGGCGGTTTCCTCGACAAGGCGTTCTCCGCCTCCGGTCGAGTGTTGGCGGGCGATCTCGACCTCACCGCCCTGCCGCCTCGGGAGCGCCACGTCGGCATCCTGTTCCAGGATCCGCTGCTGTTTCCGCACATGAGCGTCGCCGGCAACCTCCTGTTCGCGATCCCGCAGGCGGTGACGGGTCGTGCCT
>JBKBRJ010000007.1:0-128534 GCA_046292285.1 Mesorhizobium sp.
GACCGAAAACAGCCCGCAATCGAGCGGATTCTTCAACCGGATGAAAGACTTCTTCGAGTCGTTCGGAAACTGAGCCGCGGCTTTCCCGCACGCGCAGCCGTGTCCGAACCGTTTTTCGACACAGTTCGCGGGCAAGGTGGCCCGAGGTGAGCCGCGCTCGCCGCAGGAGATCGAAACATGCAACGAAGCGTCAGAGCCGTGCGCACGAGCCTCGCCGAGCACTTCGCCGACGAATTGCGCTTCCTGCGCGGCATGATCGAGACGCCGCGCGCCGTCGGCGCGATCATGCCGACCAGCGCCGCCGTCTCGCGGCTCATGGCCTCCGTCATCGACACGAACTCTGGACTGCCGGTCCTGGAACTCGGCGCCGGCACCGGCGTCATCACCAGGGCGATTCTGGCGCGTGGCATCGCGCCGCAGAAGCTGCACCTCGTCGAATATTCAGCCGACTTCGCCGATCACCTGCGGCGGACCTTTCCCCGCGCGAACGTCCTGCAGGGCGACGCCTTCGATCTCGACCAGACGCTGGGCGAGAACCGGGATCTCGTCTTCGACACGGTCATCTCGGGCGTGCCGCTGCTCAACTTCCCCGTCGCGCAGCGCATCGCCTATGTCGAGGACCTGCTCGACCGGCTGCCGGCCGGCCGGCCGGTGGTCCAGTTCACCTACGGCCCGTTCTCGCCGGTCCCGGCGGGACGAGGCAACTACACCGTCGAGCATCTCGGCTTCGTGCTTCGCAACATGCCGCCCGCGCAGCTGTGGATTTATCGTCGCCCGTAACCACTCCCGCCGTGCCGACGGCGGGCCGGTCAGTTCTGCGTCCAGTCCAGATACTCCGCCAGTTCGTTGGCGCGGCGCGCGGTCGCTTCGTTCAGGCAGGCCGCGGCGAGCGGTCCGGCGATCGTACCGCCCTCGAAGAAGACCGCCGGCCATCCGCACTTGGCGTCGCGATAGGCGATCCACTTCACCTGCATGTCGCGCAGCGCTTCGGTTCCTTCCGATGGCACCGCGTCCTTCAGCATGGCGTAATTGTCGTTGAGCATGCCATCCCACACCGCGAGCTCTCGCACGTAGCAGCCGATCATTCCCATGGTGGACTGTCCTTCGTCGGTCTCCAGGCACGGCCCGGCAACGGCGCCGATGCACTCGTCGCGGCTCGCCTCCTGCCCGGGGTCCGCGCTGGAATTATAGTCTCGCACGCCCTCGATGCAGGACTGCACCTCGATCTGGTCTTCCGGCAGGGCGTCGAAGGCCGACGCCCGGGTTCCCGCCGACAGGATCAGCGCCAGCGCCAGCGCCGTCAGAGACAGTTGCTTCATTTCCATGTTCCCCTCGCGAATGCGGTTGCCTGCCGCAACCCAGGCCATATAACCGTTTCCAATCTGGCAGATCGGGTGACCAATGGCAGCACGAATCCTCGTCTTCGCAGGGTCGAATCGCAAGGGCGCGTTCAGCGGCAGGACGGCCGACGCGGCGATGAAGGAACTGGCGCTGCAAGGCGCCGAGGTGACGCGCATCTCGCTCGCCGACTACCCGTTGCCGATCATGGACGAGGACCATGAGAAAGACAGGGGCATCCCCGAGAGCGCCGTCAAGCTTGCCCGCCAGATCGCGGCCCACGACGCCGTCCTGATCTGCACGCCCGAATACAACGGCTCCGTGCCGCCGCTGCTCAAGAACGCCATCGATTGGGTGAGCCGGGTGAAGAGCGACGAGAACGGCCGGGCGCTGCGGCCCTATCCCGGCAAGGTCGTCGGCGTCTGCTCCTCCTCGAACGGCCACTTCGCCGGCATCCGCTCGGCCAACCACTTGCGCGCCATTCTCGCGCATATCGGCATGGAGGTCGTCTCGGCGCAGGTCTCGGTTCCCAATGCCGGCGATGCCTTCGACGCCGACGGCGCCTTCCGTGACGAGCGGCTGACAAAGGGCATGACACGGCTCTGCGAAAGCCTGATCGAGCATGCGCGCGCCTTCACCATGCGGGTGGAGCCGTGATCGCCTACTACCTGACGCATCCGCAGGTCGTCATCGATCCGGCCGTTCCCACCCCGGACTGGCCGCTCTCGCAGAAAGGCCGCGAACGCATGAGCGGCATCCTGGGCAAATCCTGGCTCAGGACACTGAGCCGCATCGTCACGAGCAACGAGCGCAAGGCGATCGACACCGCCACACTCATCGCCGATGCGACCGGGCGGAAATTCGAGATCGGCGAGAACATGGGCGAGAACGACCGCTCCTCGACGGGCTTCCTGGAACCGACGGCCTTCGAGGCGGCGGCCGATAGCTTCTTCGCCGATCCGGAAACCAGCTGGAACGGCTGGGAGCGCGCCGTGGACGCGCAGGCGCGGATCGTGCAGGCCGTCGGCGCCGTGCTCGCAACGCATCCGGCCGATCAGCCGGTCCTGTTCACCGGACACGGCGCGGTCGGCTCGCTCCTGAAGACGCATCTCGCGGGCCGGGCGATCTCGCGGCGCGAGGACCAGCCGGCCGGCGGCGGCAACATCTTCGCTTTCGCCCTTTGCGACCGCGCGCTCCTGTGCGACTGGACTCCGATGGAGAGCTTCGAGGGAATCGGCCATGACCGCTGACACCGACATGCGCGACCGGCTGATCGTCGGGCTCGACCTGCCCGACGTGGCGGCCGCCGAGGCGGCGGTGCGCGAGCTCGACGGCGTCGCGACCTTCTACAAGATCGGCTACCGGCTGGCCTTCGCCGGCGGGATCGATTTCGCCCGCGACCTCGTCGCGGACGGCAAGAAGGTGTTTCTCGACATGAAGCTGCTCGACATCGACAACACGGTGGCCGAGGGCGTCGAGAGCATCGTCAGGATGGGCGTCACCATGCTGACGCTGCACGCCTATCCGAAGGCGATGCGCGCGGCCGTGGCCGCCGCGAAAGGCAGCGACCTCTGCCTGCTCGGCGTCACCGTGCTGACCTCGATGGACGAGCAGGACCTGATCGACGCCGGCTACGAATACGATCCGCACACGCTGGTGCTGAAGCGCGCCGAGCAGGCCAGGCTCTGCGGCATGGGCGGCATCGTCTGCTCCGCCAGCGAGGCGGCGGCGGTGCGCGGGATCGTCGGTTCCGACATGGCGGTGGTGACGCCCGGCATCCGCCCGGCGGGCGCGGCAGCGGGCGACCAGAAGCGCGTGATGACGCCGGGCGACGCCATTCGGGCCGGATCGAGCCATCTGGTGGTCGCGCGGCCCATCGTCGGCGCGCCGGACCGCCGCGCGGCGGCGCAGGCGATCATCGCGGAAATGCAATCGGCCGCCTGACGGCCGGACAAGCAAGAGCAAGAAAAGAGGGAGAAGACAACATGCCCAAGGCCTACTGGATTGCCCATGTCGACGTACGCGACCCCGAGCGCTACAAGGACTACGTGGCGACCGCCAAACCCGCCTTCGAGCGCTATGGCGCGAAGTTCCTGGCGCGCGGGGGCGCCTATGTGGCGATGGAAGGCAACGGGCGCAGCCGCAACGTGGTGATCGAGTTCCCGTCGATGCAGGCGGCGACCGATTGCTACAACTGCGCCGAATACCAGGCCGCCAAGGCGATCCGGCAGACGGTGGCCGATGCCGAGATGGTGATCGTGGAAGGCTACGACGCCTGAGGAGACGCGCACTGCCCCCCGGCTTCCGCTTTCGCCCCGCCAAGGTTGGCGAGGCGGAGCGGCTGATCGAGATCGAGACCGCGGCGGCGATGCTCTTCGCCGATCACGGCTATCCGGCGCTCGCAGCGGCGGCGCCGGCCTCGCCGGAGCGGTATCGCGCCATGCTGCGGGAGCGCCGGGCGCTGGTAGCCGCCGATTCCCACGACCAGCCCGTCGGCTTCGCGCTCACCGAGCAGACAGGCCGCGTCGAGTGGCTCTGCGAGCTTTCGGTGCATCCCGACCATGGACGGCGCGGCATCGGAGGCGCACTGGTCGAGGCCGTCGCGGAGGCGGCGCGGGGACGAGGCTGCGGGCGAATCGGTCTTTCGACGTTCCGCTCGCTGCCCTTCAACGCGCCCTTCTATGCCCGGCACGGCTTCGCCGAGGTCCCGCTCGACGGGGTTGACCCGCCGATCGAGCGGCGCTTCCACGCAGAGGTTCCGGCGGGCGTCGACCCCAGGGAGCGGGTCCTGATGGTCAAGGTGTTGTGAATTGGTCACGTGACCAAGCGGCAATGCGGAACGCTTCGCTGTCCTATTGCATTGCAATAGAAACGGACTACCGTGCGTTAACGGCTCATTAATACGAGCGGCGGGATGCTCGCGACTCGGATGCGGGGAAGGTAGCAGGGATGTTCTATCAGATTTATGAATGGAGCCATGCCGCGATGCGCCCGTATCGCGCCCTGGCCGACGCGACGAAGCTGTTCTACTCGAACCCGCTCAATCCGATGTCCCTGACGCCGTTCGGGCGCTCCGCGGCCGCGGCGGCCGAACTCTTCGAGCGCACGACGCGCCGCTATGCCAAGCCAAGCTTCGACCTGCCCACGACGGTGGTCGACTGGAAGAAGGTCGCCGTCGAGGAGACCATCGTCTGGAAGAAGCCGTTCTGCCAGTTGATCCACTTCAAGCGCGATGTTCCCGCCGATCGCCGGGCCGATCCGAAGCTTTTGATCGTCGCGCCAATGTCGGGGCACTATGCCACGCTGCTGCGCGGCACGGTCGAGGCGCTGATGCCTTACGCGGAGGTCTATATCACCGACTGGGCCGATGCCCGCATGGTGCCGCTGGCCGACGGCCGCTTCGACCTCGACGACTACATCGACTACGTCATCGAGATGCTGCATCATCTGGGGCCTGACACGCATGTGATGGGCGTTTGCCAACCTTCCGTGCCCGTTCTCGCCGCCGTGGCGCTTATGGAGGCCAAGGGAGACCCGATGGCGCCGTCCACCATGACCCTGATGGGTGGACCGATCGACACCCGCCGCAACCCGACGGCGGTCAACAAGCTCGCCCAGGAAAAGGGCATCGACTGGTTCCGCGACAACGTCATCATGACGGTGCCGTGGCCGGAGCCCGGCTTCATGCGCGACGTCTATCCGGGCTTCCTGCAGCTCTCCGGCTTCATGAGCATGAACCTCGACCGTCACATCATCGCGCACAAGGATTTCTTCCTGCATCTGGTGAAGAACGACGGTGACTCGGCCGTGAAGCATCGCGACTTCTACGACGAGTACCTGGCGGTCATGGACCTGACCGCGGAGTTCTATCTCCAGACGGTCGACACGGTGTTCGTGCGCCACGACCTGCCGAAAGGGACGATGACGCATCGCGGCACGCCGGTCGACCTGACCGCGATTCGCAACACCGCGCTGCTGACGGTCGAGGGCGAGAACGACGACATTTCCGGCATCGGCCAGACCAAGGCCGCGCAGGACCTCTGCATCAACATCCCCGACGACTACCGGGTGCACTACATGCAGCCGGCCGTGGGACACTACGGTGTCTTCAACGGCTCGAGATTCCGCGCGGAGATCGTGCCGCGCATCGTCGACTTCATCACCAGCTACGGCAAGGCCGGCCGCGCGCAGGCGGGGCAGCAGATCGTCCGGTCGAAGAAGGCGAAGGCCTGAGACAAGAGCGGACAGCCGGACCAAGCGGCAGGCGGGAGTAATCCCTGTCCGCCAGGGCTATTCGCGCCTGAGGCGCGGAGCGGCGAAGGTTCGCTTCGCAACCGTCGCCACTCCCCGGGAGCGTCAATTGATCGCGGTGGAAGCCGATGATGGCGCCGGGCGCGGCGCGCGGGGCTTCTTCTTCGGCGCGGCGATCAGCCCTTCGCGTTGGGCGAGCTTTCGCGCTGCCTTGCGCGACCGGCGGACGGCTTCCGCCTTTTCACGAGCGCGCCGCTCCGAGGGCTTTTCATAGGATCGGCGGGCCTTCATTTCGCGGAAGACGCCTTCCCGCTGCAACTTCTTCTTCAGCACCTTGAGTGCCTGATCTACATTGTTGTCTCTTACGTGAACCTGCAATGTTCTTCCTTCATCTGTACGTCGGGGATACCGATGGGCGTGAAAAGGGGCGGCCGTGGGGCCGTCGGCGGGACTGCGCTCTAGCCCAAAGGCGTAGCCAGTGACACCCCTGGATAGCGAAAAGGTCCAGGCAGACGCCCGTCGCGACGCGACACGGGGCGAATTGTCAAATTTAATTCAATGTTTACCCTGATCAAGACTTGATGATCGCGCCACGCCCACCGGCTCGGAACTTTGCCCATTCGGGCGGGTTGTCCGTAACGGAAGGTAACCAGTAATGGAGAGAATCATGGCTTCGGGAGAAAGCCACGACAAAGACGACAATCGGAAAGTCGTCCTTCGTGAACTGCGTTCGAAAGAGAACGCAAGATTTCTGCGCGGAATTCCCGCCTTCAAGCTCGAGGACGCGTTGCCCAGCCGATTGCGGGCATTGCTCGACGATCTGAGCCGGGCGGAGAACGACCGTCAGGCTGGCGGCGACCAGTCCGGCGCGCTCGGCGCGACCTCCGGTCCGCAGCGCAAGTAGAATGGAGAAGGCCGCCCCGCTCGATCGGGTCGGCGGTCAGGAAGGTTACGCCTCGACGAGAACGATCGGCTCCTGAGGCACCAGCGGCGCCGCGATCCCACTGGTCTTGATCGCCGCCTTGCACAAATCGGCGATCACGCACTTCTCGCATTCCGGCCGGCGCGCCTTGCAGACATAGCGCCCGTGCAGGATGAGCCAATGATGCGCGTGCTGCATGTACTCCGCGGGAATCACCGCCAGCAGACGCTTCTCCACCTCGTCCGGGGTCTTGCCCGGCGCCAGCCCGATCCGGTTGCCGATGCGCAGGATGTGCGTGTCCACGGCCATGGTCGGCTGGCCGAAGGCCATGTTCAGCACGACGTTGGCGGTCTTGCGCCCCACCCCCGGCAGTTTCGTCAGGAGGTCGCGGTCGCCCGGAACCTCCCCGCCATGATCGCGGATCAGGGCTTGCGACAGGGCGATCACGTTCTTCGCCTTGTTGCGCCAGAGGCCGATGGTGCGGATGTGCTCGCCGACCTTCTCCTCGCCGAGCGCCAGCATCTTTTCGGGCGTATCGGCCACGGCAAACAGTCGGCGGGTCGCCTTGTTGACGCCGGCGTCCGTCGCCTGCGCCGACAGGACGACGGCGACGAGCAGCGTGAAGGCATTGACATGCTCCAGTTCGCCCTTCGGTTCGGGCCGCTGGACGGAGAACCGGCGGAAAATCTCCGTCACCTCCTCGCGGCTGTAGAGCGACTTCGGCTTGCGCCTCTGCTTCGCACGGGGCGTGCCGGAACGTGCGGCGTTTTTGGCCTTGGGCTTTTCCATCCCGCCTCTATAATTCCTCCCATGCCCCAGACAAAGGATGCCGACGAGCCGATCTTCAGCGCTCTATTGACCCCGCACCGTTCGCTGGGCCGAACGGGCTTTGCCATCCTGATGGGAATCCTCGGCGTGATCTCGCTGTTCGTCGGCCTTCTGTTCTGGTCGATCGGCGCCTGGCCGATCGTCGGCTTCTTCGGCCTCGACGTGCTTCTGCTCTATTTCGCCTTCAGGCTGAACTACCGCGCCGCCCGCGCCCGGGAGGAAGTCACCGTGTCGCGGACCCGGCTCGACATCCGCAAAGTCGCGCCGTCCGGACGAGCCGAGAGCCACCTGTTCAATCCGTTCTGGGCAAGGTTCGCCGTCGATCGGCACGACGAGATCGGCATCACCTCGATGACCGTGGAGGGCCAGGGACGCCGCGTGCCGATCGGCTCCTTCCTCAATCCCGACGACCGCGAAAGCTTCGCCACCGCGTTCGGCCGCGCCCTGGCGACCGCGAAGGCGGGGTAGCGGCTAGCCTTTTGAGAGCCGCAGCGATCCGAGAATGAGTCCAACCGAAAATAGTACTACTGCCATAAGAGCCGATCCGAGCCAGCGGGCAACATTCAGGTCAGCCCCAAGCCATACATACTCCGGAGCCTTGAAACTCTTCATCAACTCCGCGCTGATCTTTTCGCGACTCATCACTGCCAATGCGGGATCATTTTGCAAGAACGCCTCTGCGGGCGGTGTAAGGCGCCAGCCAGAGATATGATATTGGAAGTTCCCCGGCGAGTACTCGTAGGGAAACACAAATAAGGACGACCATGAAAAATATAATATCGCCGAAACCGCAAGGACAGCCGTTTTCACCAACACGCTTATACGCGTCGAGATCAACATTCCGACGAACAACGCCACCAGCGCAATCGGCACGAACACAATTCCACCGATCTCCACAAAGAGGGCAATCGTCGAACCTGAAAGATCTTTAAATAATCCCTCCATCAATTATTAACCATGATTACTTTCTTATATTCATTGTCACTGATTCGAGTTAGATCAACCTCGATAGCATCTGTTACTTGTCTATTATTTATGTCTTCTGCCCAAAAATACCACAGCGACCGTCCCATAACCTGCTTTGCATCATAGCTCTTCGTAGCGAACTCCAGCCCATGCTTTGTGTCGCATTCAAGAAATTTAGCCCCATGCGACATATACTTTATTCTTAGCCCATCAATCTTGGTACCATCGGTCGTTTCGGTATTTACTATCACCGATACTGTTCCGCGCGCCGACGATCTGTCGTAACTCGCGAGTTGCAGCGTCCCGAGTGCGGAAATGAACGAATCGGACATCGCGTCGGGCGACTGAACAGCTTCGATCAACGAGCGGGCGATTTCGTTGTTTTGTTTCGCAAAAACGATATACCGGTCGCTCTCGTCGATTGAATTGGAGAACGAACTCCATTGCGGCTCTGCAATGTATTCAAATGCTTTATAATATTCTGAAACAAATTCTTCTGAAACATCGGAAGGAAGTTTATTTTCCGCGACGACGTCCTGCAGTTCTGCCTTAATTTCAATTGCTTCTGATACAATTGATTTCTTTAGTCTTGGCACAGAGCTTTGTTCGACGCGGAATCCGTCAACCGGATTGCGAGGCTGGTACGCGACCCAAGTCTGGCCATCGTATCTCTCCAACGAGGGCAAATAGACCGGCTCTTGCGGGCTCACCTTGGCGATGTCGGCAATCTGCGGGTTAATATACTGAACTAACTTGAGGTTCATCTCATCAGGAAGAAATCGCTGGGCCTCGAGAATAGCGGCGACCGTGCCCCCTTGAGGCACCTCCGATATGATCGGCCTCAATCGAAATTGCGAATCATCATTTTCCTGCGTGAGGTGAACAAGCGCCGTCGTCGACCCGATCGCGCCGTCGTAGGAGGCTATGCGTTTACACCAGCTGTCTTTGTCTTTGAAATCAACCGCATGAGCCGTCGATCCCAAGCAAAAAGCAGTTAAAGCAAGCGAGGTTACATATCGCAACATCGTGCGCCTCCCACAAGCCCCAGTAGCAAGACTACATATATAGGAGATATTTTGCAAGTTTCGGGTGGGAAACCCTCGGCCGATGCGCGATGGTCGCCGCCAAGGAGACTTCGCCATGCACGCACCCCAGGCAATCCTCGAACGCGACATCACACCTGCACCCGGTCACCCGCAGGCCGGCGACTACGAGATCGTGCGGCGGGTGATCGAAAAGATCAGCCTCGACTACCGCGACCAGCCCTCGCTCGACCAATTGGCGGAGGCCGTCGGCGAGACGCCGACGGCCTTGCAGAAGCTGTTCACGCGCTGGGCCGGGCTGTCGCCGAAGGCCTTCCTGCAAGCCGTGACGCTCGACCATGCGCGCCGCCTGCTCGACCAGGGCCTGCCGCTGCTGGAGACGGCTCTCGAGGTCGGCATGTCCGGACCCGGCCGCCTGCACGACCTCTTCGTCACGCACGAGGCGATGTCGCCGGGCGACTACAAGAGCCGCGGCGCAGGGCTCGTCATGCGCTACGGCTTCCACGTCTCGCCCTTCGGTCTCGCGCTGGTGATGGCGACCGACCGGGGGCTGGCGGGTCTTGCCTTCTGCGACGCCGGCGGCGAACGCGAGGCGCTCGCCGACATGACCGGCCGCTGGCCGAACGCGACCTATGTCGAGGATCTGGCCGCGACCTCGCCCTTCGCGGCGCGGATCTTCGATCCCGGCCGCTGGCGCGGCGAGGAGCCGCTGCGGGTCGTGCTGATCGGCACCGATTTCCAGGTACGGGTCTGGGAGGCGCTGCTCCGGATTCCGGTTGGACGGGCAAAACCCTATTCGACGATCGCCGCCGAGATCGGCGCGCCGAAGGCCAGTCGCGCGGTGGGCGCGGCGATCGGGGCCAATCCGGTCTCCTTCGTGGTGCCTTGCCACCGGGCCGTCGGCAAGAGCGGGGCTCTCACCGGCTATCACTGGGGCCTGACGCGCAAGCGCGCCATCCTGGGCTGGGAGGCGGGCCAGGTCGGCGGCTGAGGGCGATTCCCTTTTCGCTTCGAAGCCACTAGGGTCGCGCCGTTCCGCATTCCCGGGAGGCGCGCTTGCTCATCGTCATCGGCTCGATCAATCTCGACATGATCACCACGGTCGCCCGCCTGCCAGGTCCCGGCGAAACGGTGCGCGGCGACAGCTTCTCGACCGCGCCCGGCGGCAAGGGCGCCAACCAGGCGCTGGCGGCCGCGCGCGCGGGCGCCTCCGTGCGGATGATCGGCGCCGTTGGAACCGATCCCTTCGCCGCCGAGGCGCTGTCGCTGCTGAAGGCCGGCGGCGTCGACCTGTCGGGGGTGCGCGCGACGCGCGAGCCGACCGGCACGGCGCTGATCCTCGTCGGTTCGGGCGGCGAGAACATGATCGCCGTGGCGCCCGGCGCCAATGACGCGGTGACGCCCGAAGACGTCGCGAGCGCGGGCCTCGCCCGGGGCGACGTCCTGCTGCTCCAGCACGAGGTTCCGCTCGAAACGGTGGCCGCCGCGCTCGACGCGGCGCGGGCGGCCGGCGCGGTATCGCTGCTCAACACCGCGCCCTTCGCCGCCGAAGCCGTCGCGTTCCTCGACAAGGCGGACATCGTCGTGGCCAACGAGACCGAGTTCGATCTTTGCGCCGAGGCGATGGCACTCGAAGGCGAACACCGGGCGCAGCGCATGCGGAATTTCGTGGACAGGACCGGCCGGATGATCGTCGTCACGCTCGGCCAGGAGGGCGTTCTGGCCGCGACGCCCGAAGCCGACATCGCCGTGCCGACGATTCCCGTGAAACCGGTCGACACGGTGGGCGCGGGCGACACGTTCTGCGGCTATCTCGGCGCTGCGCTCGCGGAAGGCATGCCGCTCGAAGCCGCGCTGCGTCGCGCGGCGGCGGCCGGTGCGCTGGCCTGCCTCAGGCATGGCGCGCAGCCGGCGATCCCGCTGCGCGCGGAGGTGGAGCAGGCGCTGGCCGAGGCGGCCGCCTGACCCGCCCAGCGTCGGTTCGTCAGAGCCGGCCGAGCCGTTCCGTCAGGAGATCGAAGAAGCCGTCCGAATCGATGTCGTGCATGACCATCGCGTTCTTCGGGCGATCGGTGACGCCCCACCAGTCGATCACGGTCATGCCCAGGGTGATCTCGGAGGCCGTCTCCACCGCGACGTTGCAGCGGCGACCGCCGAACAGATCGGGCCGCAGGAGATAGGCGATCACGCAGGGGTCGTGCAGCGGCCCGCCGTCGCTGCCATACTTCTCCTCGTCGAAGCGCTCGAAGAATTCCAGCATTTCGGCGGTGGCGATACCGACCCTGGTGCCCAGCGCGCGGAAGGCGGCGACGCGCCTGGCCGTGGTCAGCGCCTTGTGCGTCACGTCGAGCGGCATCATCACGATCGGGACACCGGAGGAAAACACGATTTCGGCCGCGTGCGGATCGACATAGATGTTGAACTCGGCCGCCGGAGTGACGTTGCCGCCCTCGAAAAAGCCGCCGCCCATCAGCACGATCTCGCGGATGCGGCCGGCGATCTCGGGCGCGCGGTTGAGCGCCGCGGCGATGTTGGTCAGCGGACCGAGCGGGCAGAGCGTCACCGTGCCCGGTTCCTCGGCCAGCAGCGTCTCGACGATGAAGTCGACTGCGTGCTTTTCCTGAAGCGGCATGGTTGGCTCGGGCAGCGTCGGGCCATCCAGCCCGGTGCGGCCGTGCACGTGCTCGGCCGTCACGAGGCGGCGCACCAGCGGGCGCACCGAGCCGGCGTAGACCATCACGTCCGGGCGCCCGGCGAGTTCGCAGATCATGCGGGCATTCTTCTGGGTCAGCGCCAGCGGTACGTTGCCGGCCACGGCCGTTATGCCGAGCACCTCG
Source organism: Mesorhizobium sp. (assembly GCA_046292285.1). Lineage (GTDB taxonomy): Bacteria > Pseudomonadota > Alphaproteobacteria > Rhizobiales > Rhizobiaceae > Aquibium. The sequence continues at coordinate 12,186 of JBKBRJ010000007.1, forward strand.
AGTTCGGGGCTCGCCAATGCGAGCAGGATCGCGACGGCGTCGTCCTGTCCCGGGTCCGTATCGATGATGATCCTGCGCGCGGCGCTCATCCGCAACTCCTTGCACTCACTTGAACTTCGGAAGGTTGCGGACCATATCAGCAGCACGCGCAGGAACGCCACCCGGGTTCTTCCGCTTTCCACGTCGCTCTTTGGAGGACATGAGACCCATGACGCGCATGACGCCCTTCTCGAATCCGCTGCTGCTCGGCTTCGACACCATGGAAAAGACGCTCGAACGCGTGGCGAAGTCCGGAGACGGATATCCGCCCTACAACATCGAGCGCCTGCTGCCGGCCGAGAGCGGCAGCGAGAGGCTTCGCATCACGCTTGCGGTCGCCGGATTCTCCGACGACGACCTCGACGTCACGACGGAGGAGAACCAGCTCGTCATCCGCGGCAAGCAGTCGGAGGACATCGAACGCGACTATCTCCACCGCGGCATCGCCGCGCGCCAGTTCCAGCGGACATTCGTGCTGGCCGACGGAATGCGGGTGGTGGGCGCGGAACTGAAAAACGGGCTCCTGTCGGTCGATCTCGACCGTCCCCAGCCGGAAAAGCTGGTACGGAAAATAAACATCTCGGTGAAAGACTGATTGGAACCCATGGCTCGAACGTGGGTTGGCCCAAGCGAGGCAGCCCTCGGCAAGGAGGCTACACATGACTGACAACCCTGAAATCCTGGCGATGACGCCGGACCAGTTCGCCCATCTCGGCGAAGGCGCCCTGGCCTATCTGCGCAAGGTCAAGAGCGAGGACCTCACAGAGCGCTTTCCGGGGATGCCCCAGATCGCGCCCGGTCTCGAGCTGTGGGCCCTCTTCGCGGCCAACGGACAGCCGATCCTCTTGACCGACGAGCGCGACAGCGCCATCGGCGCGGCGATGCAGAACCAGTTGACGCCCGTCAGCATCCACTGACGGCCGGTACCCGCGCCGCCTCAGGCGGCGTGGGACGCTGGCGCCGTCGACAGGAACGCGTAAATGGCGGCGGCATCGCGCGTGCCGCGAATCTTCGCGACGGTCTCGGAATCGCGCAACACCCGCGCGATCCGCGACAGGGCTTTCAGATGATCCGCGCCCGCGCCTTCGGGCGCCAGCAGCAGGAACACGAGGTCGACCGGCTGGTCGTCCAGCGCCTCGAACTCCACCGGATGGTCGAGCCGCGCGAAGACGCCGGTGATGGCCTTGATGCCGGGCAGCTTGCCGTGCGGGATGGCGATGCCGTTGCCGACGCCGGTCGAGCCCAGACGTTCGCGCTGGAGGATGGTGTCGAAGATCTCACGCTCCGGCAGGCCCGTCACCTCGCTCGCCTTCTCGGCGAGAAGTTGGAGAAGCTGCTTCTTCGAATTCGCCTTCAAGGCCGGCAATATGGCCGGTACCTCGATCAGATCGCTCAGATCCATGCTTCTTCGCGTCCCTTGTTGGTCCCCGCCGCGGACCCTGTCCTAGCGGCAAAGTCGACGGGCGGAGCCTAGGCTCCGTCGCCCGCCACGGCGGAAGGATCGATCCACCCGATGTTGCCGTCGGAGCGGCGATACACGATGTTGACCTTCCCCGTGCCCGCATTGCGGAACACATGGACGGGACTGTCCTTGGTGTCGAGTTCGATGACCGCGCCCGCCACGCTCATGGTCTTGAGCGTCATCGAGGTCTCGGCCACGATGGCCGGGGCATAGTCCTCCGGCACTTCCTCGTCTTCCTCCGCGGCCGGCGCCATGACGCGGTACGGCACATCGGTCCAGGCGGCATCTTCCTGGGACAATGCCTGGTGGGACTTCAGGCGCCGCTTGTAGCGTCGCAGGCGCTTCTCGATGCGCTCGGCCGCGGCGTCGAAGGCCAGCTGCGGATCCATCGCGCGGCCCTCGGCCTGCAGTTCCATTCCCGTATCGAGGTGGATGCGACAGTCGGCCGCGAAGCGCGCGCCGGTCTTCTCGACCGTGACATGCCCGGAAAATCCTCCGTCGAAATATTTCGAGATCGCTTCCTCGATGCGTTGATCGATCCGGGTGCGGAACGCATCACCCATCTCCATCTGCTTACCGGAAATTCGCAGGCCCATCTGAAATCTGACCCTTTCTTGCTCGGATGACTCCGCTTCCGAGTTTATACCCGCCAACGTCGCGCACAAGGTTGCGCATCCGTTCATACCGATGTTTCGGCGCGGGTGCATGACACGGGATGGCGGCGCGAACGGATGCGCCACCCCCTTGGGTGGGCGGCTTCTAGGGATTTGGCCCGGCTTTGTCAACGCGCCGGGCGGGGTCTTCGCCATGTCGCCACGGCCCGGAGGTGCTCAGGCATCGACGCCGGCCAGCGCGCGCTTCTCGCGCCGGCGCTGCACGGAAGAGGGAATATTCATTCCTTCCCGGTACTTGGCGACTGTCCGCCGGGCGATGTCGATGCCGTCCTTGCGCAGGATGTCGACGATCGCATCGTCGGAAAGAACGTTCGACGCATCCTCCCCGTCGATCATCTGGCGGATGCGGTGGCGCACCGCCTCGGCGGAATGCGCATCGCCGCCCTCGGCCGAGGCGATCGAGGCGGTGAAGAAGAAGCGCAGCTCGAAGACGCCGCGCGGGGTCTGCATGTATTTGTTGGCGGTGACGCGGCTCACGGTCGATTCATGCATCTGGATCGCGTCGGCCACCGTCTTCAGGTTCAGCGGCCGCAGATGCCGGATGCCATGGACGAGGAAACCGTCCTGCTGGCGCACGATCTCGGACGTCACCTTGAGGATGGTGCGGGCGCGCTGGTCGAGGCTGCGCGTCAACCAGTTGGCGCTCTGCATGCAGTCCGACAGGAAATCGCGCTCGGCCGGGCTCTTGGCCCGCGAGCACACCTGCGCGAAGTAGGCCTGGTCGACGAGCACGCGCGGCAGCGTTTCCGGATTGAGTTCCACCGTCCAGCTGCCGTCCGGCGCCGGCTTGACGACGACGTCCGGCACCACCGTCTCGGCCACGCTGGAAACGAAACCGGCGCCCGGCTTCGGATCGAGCGCGCGAATCTCCCCCAGCATGTCGATCAGGTCGCTTTCGTCGACCTTGCAGATGCGGCGCAGCGCCGCGAAATCCCGCTTGGCCAGCAGGTCCAGATGGGCGACCAGCGCCTCCATGGCGGGATCGAAGCGGTCGCGGCGGCGCAGCTGCAGCGCGAGGCATTCGCGAAGGTCACGGGCAAAGAGCCCGGCCGGATCGAAACCCTGGCAGGTCTCGAGGACCTCCTCGACGGCGGCGTGATCCGCGCCCAACCGGGCGGCGATTTCACAGAGGTCGCCGCGCATGTAGCCGGTGTCGTCCAGAGCGTCGGCCAGTTCGCGCGCAATCAGAGCCTGCGCCCGATCCGGGAACGCGAATGCGATCTGCTCGTCGACCATGTCGCGCAACGTGACCGTGGCTGCGGCCATGTCCTCGAAGTCGAAGGCGCCGTCGCCGTCCCCCTGTCCCAGGCCACCCGCCGCCGACTTCCAGGTCAAGGACAGGTCGGGGCCGAGCCGGTCGCGCACGCCCGGATCGTCGGGGAAGATGTTTTCCAGCGAGGTGTCGAGGCGGTCGGCGAGCGTTTCCGAGGAGGCGTCCAGACCGGACGAGAACCAGTCGGCATCGCCGGCATCGCCTGGGGAGGGTTCCGGCTCGTCGCGCGCCGCGTCGTCGGCGGTCTCCTGGCGCTCGAGAAGCGGATTGCGCTCGATCTCCTCGTCGACGAACCGTTCCAGTTCGGCGTGGGTGAACTGCAGCAGGCGAATCGACTGCATCAGTTGCGGCGTCATGACGAGCGCCTGCGACTGCCGCAGCTGTAACTTCGCCGAGAGCGCCATGCCTGCTACCCCGTACCTCCGCAGACGGCCCGTCGGACCGCGTCCTCACAAAGCCAAAAAACTGGCCCGGCTTTTGCTTGTCAAGCAAAACCTAGCAAACGAGGCTTTCGAAAGCGTTCCCCAGGCGGAAAAATGGCCGGATTCGGCGTCGGGTCAGAGCGTAAACCCTTCGCCGAGATAGAGTCGGCGCACATCGGGGTTTTCGACGATCTCGGACGCAGGCCCGTGGGTCAGGACCTGCCCGGCATGGAGAATGTAGGCGCGGTCGATCAATCCGAGCGTCTCGCGGACGTTATGGTCGGTGATCAGGACGCCGATGCCGCGCGCGGTGAGATGGCGCACGAGCTGCTGGATGTCGGAAACGGCGATCGGGTCGATGCCCGCGAAGGGCTCGTCGAGGAGCATGAAGCTCGGATTGGACGCCAGCGCCCGCGCGATTTCGAGACGTCGACGCTCGCCGCCCGACAGCGCGATGGCGGGCGCCTTGCGCAGGTGCGGGATATGGAACTCCTCGAGCAGTTCGTCGAGGCGCTCCTCGCGCTTGCGCCGGTTCTTCTCGACCACTTCGAGGACGGCGCGGATGTTCTGCTCGACGGTGAGGCCGCGAAAGATCGACGCCTCCTGCGGCAGGTAGCCGATGCCGAGGCGCGCCCGCCTGTACATGGGCATGTGCGTGACGTCGAAGCCGTCGATCTCGATGGTGCCCTCGTCGACCGGCACGAGCCCCGTCACCATGTAGAAGACCGTGGTCTTGCCGGCGCCATTGGGGCCGAGCAGGCCCACCGCCTCGCCGGCCCGCAGGCCGATCGAGACGCCGTCGACGACCGAGCGGCCGCGATAGCTCTTCGACAGGCCGCGCGCGATCAGCGTGCCCTTCAGGCGCTCGCGTTCGGCCGGCTCGAGTTCGTCCGTTCCGCGCGAGTGAGTGATTCTGGAAAAGAAGGACAAATGCGGCCTACTGGGTCGCCTTGGGCTGCAGCAGCATCTTCACCCGGCCACTCTTGTCCTGCTGACCGCCCTTGCCGCAACCGTCGAGCGTGGCCTCGCCGGTCCCCATCCGAACCGTGAGCTTGCAGCCGACGATGACGTTCGGCCCGTCGGTCAGGACCACTTCCTTGCCGGTCATGACGAGGATCTCGGTGCCCATGTCGAACGTCGCCTGGTCGGCGGTCGCGATCTGCGTCTCCGACTTGACGTAGACCTTCCCGTCGACCTCGAGCCTGTCGATATTGCCCGAACCCGTGCCGGTGGCGGCGGGCTTGGCCGCGCCCTCGGTACGGGCGTAATAGACCTTCATGCGGCCGGCCTTCATCAGCGTCGGGCCCTGGACGACGTTGACGTTGCCGGTGAAGATCGCGACGCCGTCGGTGTCGCGCACCTCCAGTTTGTCGCTCTCGATTTCGATCGGCTGGTCGCCGGAAATCTTCAGGCCGCCGAAATTGCTCTTCGTCTGCTGCGCGAGGACCGGGGAAACCGCCAGCAACGTCACCGCGGCGACAAAGAGTGATGTGCGCATCGTCGTCATTTCACTGCCCCGCATCCTTGTTGTCGGCGCCCACGTCCGATCCCCGGACGGTCCGGGGATCGACCTGCACCCTCACCCTGTTCTCGAACACGAAGACGGTGCCCTTGTCGAGTACTTCCAGACTGTCGGCGGTGATCGTCGAGCCATTCTGCTCGATGCGAACGGGGCTAGGCGACCTCATCTCGCCGGCGGAGATGTCCACCTCAGCCGGGCCGAGATCGGCCTTCAGTCCGTCCGACGTCTCGAGAAAGATTGGGCTGGTGATCCGCAGCGTGTTGGTCTCGTCGTCGTAGACGCCGCTGTCGGCGTTGAGCTTTGCCCATTTGTCCGCGGCGATCGGGAACTTGGCGTCGATTTCTTCCAGCTCGATACCGCCGGTCCGCGACAGCTCCTGGATGGCGCGCGCAGCGTTCATCGCATAGGGAAGATTGTCCTTGGTGAACCCGCTCATCTTCGGATTGGCCATCACGATCTTGCCGTCGCGGATCGCCGACCCATCGACCACGATCGCGACGCTGGCCGGCGACAGCATCCAGGAATAACCGGCAAAACCCAGCGCGATGGCAAGGGATGCGAGGGGAAGCGCTATCTTGAAAAAGCGGACGCGGCGCGAATGGCGCATTGCGCCTACGAACTGTCGGTCGCGATGACGCGCCGCGTTCATGGGGAGGCGCCCGGTCTCCTGCTGTGCAGCACTCATCGCCATCCTGTGACCGGTCGGTTCCGTTCCTGTCCGTTTCGGAAGTAGATATCGACGAGCCGGCGCGAAAAGATGTCGCGGCGCCGCGTCTGTCCGGATTGCATCCCAATATGGTTATTTTTGGATGAATATCCAACCGCCAGCGCTATTGGAAGTTTCCGCTGCCGGCTCGGGGCGACGATTGCCCGAAGGTCAGCCCTGGAATCGATCCTGGTCCGTTTCACTCGCATCCGGATTTCGATAGAAACGGGCTGCGGAACAAGATGCGAGGACCCCCCATGGCGCCGAGAGCCGACGATATCATCGATCGCCGAAGGATAAGGCGGAAACTCACATTCTGGCGGATCGCCACGCTCGTGCTGGCCGCGGCCGCCATCGCCGGCTTCGGCGGCTGGGCGATGCGCGACATGTTGCCCGGTCAGGGCCGCGACCACATCGCGCAGGTCCGGATCGAAGGCACGATCACCGAGGACGACGAACTGCTCGAAAGGCTGAAGCAGATCGGCGAGGCAAACTCGGTCAAGGGCGTCATCCTCACCATCGATTCCCCCGGCGGCACGACCGCGGGCGGGGAGGCGATCTACGAGGCCGTCCGGCGAATCGCGGAGAAGAAGCCGGTCGCCGCGCAGGTCGGCACGCTGGCGGCTTCGGCCGGCTACATGATCGCCAGCGCCAGCGACCATATCGTGGCGCGCCAGTCTTCCATCGTCGGATCGATCGGCGTCCTGGTGCAGTTTCCCGACCTGACGGGGCTGATGGACAAGGTCGGCATCAAGCTGGAAGAGGTGAAATCCTCGCCTCTGAAGGCCGAGCCTTCGCCGTTCAATCCGACGACGGACGAGGAACGGGCGATGATCCGGGCGATGATCATGGATTCATACGACTGGTTCGTGGGTCTCGTGACCGAGCGTCGCCCGCTGTCCCGCACGGAGGTTCTCGCGCTCGCGGACGGGTCCGTCTTCACCGGTCGCCAGGCGCTTGACCGCAAACTCGTCGACGCGCTCGGCGGCGAGCAGGTGGCGATCGACTGGCTCAAGAGCAAGGGCGTCGACGCGAAACTGGAAGTCCGGGAGTGGAAGCGCCGCAACACCGGCAACTTCCTCATCGGCCAGTCGCTGACCAGGGCCATCGCGGATGCCATCGGCCTGCCGGGCAGCGGCTCCGACCTTTTGCGCGAACTTGGCGGCGAGCGCTTGTTCCTTGACGGTCTCCTGTCGGTCTGGCAACCTGCCCGGGGTGCTACCGGGGACAAATAAGGGTCGGGGAAACAAAGACTTCCGGGCACGAGAGGGAAACGCCACAATGATAAAATCAGAGCTTGTGCAGACAATTGCCAACCGAAATCCGCACCTCTTTCTTCGCGACGTCGAAAACATCGTCAACGCAATCTTTGAGGAGATCACCGAAGCCCTCGCGGAAGGCAATCGCGTCGAGCTTCGCGGTTTCGGCGCGTTCTCGGTCAAGAACCGTCCGGCGCGCGTCGGACGCAACCCGCGGACGGGCGAAGCCGTTGATGTCGAAGAAAAGTGGATTCCCTTCTTCAAGACCGGCAAGGAACTGCGCGAGCGGCTCAACGCCGACAAGTGACGGTCCCATCCAGAGACGGGCAGAAACGGGCAAGGCATGCTGAACCGCATCATCGTCGTGGTCATTCTCGTTCCGGTCGCGATCGTGCTGGTCGCGCTTGCGGTCGCCAACCGCGAGATGACGACCTTCACGCTGGATCCGTTCAATCCGGGCAACGCGGCGCTGTCGGTTCAGCTGCCGCTGTTCGTCCTGCTGTTCCTGGCGCTGATCCTTGGCATCTTGATCGGCGGCACGGCCGCCTGGCTGAAGCAGGGCCGCTATCGCAAGGAAGCCCGGGCCAAGCGCCGCGAGGTCCAGAGCCTGCTGCATCAGAAGCAGCCGGCGAGCGCCGCGCCCGCCGGCGGCGTTCCCGCGCTGCGCGGCTGACCGCTCAGATCGCCGTCCCGGCCGCGGGCCTGGCGGCCGAAGCCTGCAACCCGGGGGAACCTGCATGCGCATGATCGATGCCGAGGCCGTCGACCGGTCGCTTTCCTTCGCCGGCCTGGTCGAAACCTTGCGCACCGCCTTTCGCGACGGCGCGGTGCAGCCGGTCCGGCATCACCACACCATCGAACGGCCCGACGGCGCGGCCTCGACGCTGCTACTGATGCCGGCCTGGACCGATTTCGAAAGAGCCGGCACCTCGGATGGCGGCTTCGTCGGCGTCAAGATCGTCACCGTCTCGCCCGACAACAACGCCATCGGCAAGCCGGCGGTGATGGGGCTCTACCTCCTTCTCGACGGCCGGACGGGCGAACCGCTGGCGATGATCGACGGACAGCGTCTGACGCAATGGCGCACCGCCTGCGCCTCCGCGCTCGCCGCCTCGTACCTGGCGCGCGAGGACGCGAGCTCGCTGCTGGTGATCGGAGCCGGCGCGCTGTCGCCTTTCCTCGCCCGGGCGCACGCGGCGGTGCGGCCGATCCAGCGCATCCGGATCTGGAACCGGACGCCCGCCAACGCCGAGAAGGTCGTGGCCGGGCTCGCCGGCCTCGGGCTCGACGTCGCCGTCGCGCCCGATCTCGACGCGGCGGTCGCCGAGGCCGACATCGTCTCGTCCTGCACCATCTCGACCGAGCCGCTGGTCAAGGGCGTCCTGCTCAAACCCGGGGCGCTTGTCGACCTCGTCGGCGGCTTCACGCCTGCGATGCGCGAGGCCGACGACGAGACGATCCGTCGCGCCCGCGTCCACGTCGACACCCTGGCCGGCGCCACGAAGGAGGCCGGCGACATCGTCCAGCCGCTGGCGTCCGGCGTGCTGGAAAGGAAAACGATCGCCGGCGACCTCTTCGGCCTCACGCGCGGCGAGATCGCGGGCCGCCTCGTGGCGGACGAGATCACGCTGTTCAAGTCGGTCGGGGCGGCGCTGGAGGATCTGGCGGCCGGCATCGCGGTCTATAGGGCGGTTTCGGCCTGAGCGCGCTTCGCCCCGGCGCTTGCCGGAGCGCCCGGCGCTTCGTGTTGCGCCTCCACGGTCGCTATGGCAGAAGCGCGCCCATGGTTTTTGAAAGCCCCGCCACGTGAAGACACAGCGCGACAAGCGCCGCGACATGCGGCCGCGCCCCCAAGGAGGCCAGCCTCCCGCGCCGCGCGCCGCGGCCGGTGGGCAACCGCCTGCGCCGGTGCGCAAGGAGGAACGCCGCGCCGCCGAGGAGACGCCGCGTCCCGCCGTCCACCGGCAGCGACGCCCCGGCGCGCTTCCCGCCGAGCGGGTGCCGCTGATCCTCGAGGTCGCGCCCGGCGCGGACTACGCGCTGATCGATTCCGGCGATGGCGAGAAGCTCGAGCAGTACGGGCCGTACCGGATCGTGCGGCCCGAGGGACAGGCGGTCTGGGCGCGCGCGCTGCCCGAGGCCGACTGGGCGAACGTCGACGCCGTCTTCACCGGCGATACCGACGAGGAAGGCATCGGCCGCTGGCGCTTCCCCAAGGCCGTGCTGGGCGAGACCTGGCCGATGAAGCATGACGGGATCGACTATCTCGGCCGCTTCACCTCGTTTCGCCATGTCGGCGTGTTTCCCGAGCAGGCGTCGCACTGGAGCCACATGGAGAGCCTGATCCGCGAGGCGCGGCGGCCGGTGAAGGTGCTCAACCTGTTCGGCTATACCGGCCTCGCCTCGCTGGTGGCCGCGCGCGCCGGCGCCGAGGTCACCCATGTCGACGCCTCGAAGAAGGCGATCGGCTGGGCGCGCGAGAACCAGGAGATGGCGCGGCTCGCCGACAAGCCGATCCGCTGGATCTGCGAGGACGCGAAGAAATTCGTCGAGCGCGAGGAGCGCCGCGGCAGCCGCTACGACATCATCCTGCTCGATCCGCCCGCCTATGGCCGCGGGCCGAAGGGCGAGATCTGGCAGTTGTTCGACGACCTGCCGGCGATGGTCGACCTCACCCGCGCCATACTGACCGACCGGCCGCTGTCGGTGGTGCTCACGGCCTATTCCATCCGCGCCTCCTTCTTCGCCATCCATGCGCTGATGCGCGACGCCTTCGCCGGAATGGGCGGGACGGTGGAATCGGGCGAACTGGTGATCCGCGAGAAGACGGCCGCGCGCGCGCTGTCGACCTCGCTCTTTTCCCGGTGGGTCGCGGCATGAACGCTCCGCGCGAGACCCGGCGCGTCGGCCAGGTCAAGGAGGTGACGAGCCTCGCCAACCCGATCGTGAAGGACATCAAGGCACTCGCCCTGAAGAAATTCCGCGACCAGCAGAACGCCTTCATGGCCGAGGGCCTGAAGCTGGTCATCGACGCGCTCGACCTCGGCTGGACGATCCGCACGCTGGTCTTCTCGAAGTCCGGCCTCGGCAACCCGGCGGTCGAGAAGGTTGCGGCGCGTACCGTTGCGGTCGGCGGGATGGTGCTTGAAGTCAACGACAAGGTGCTGGCCGCCATCACCCGCCGCGAGAACCCGCAGATGGTGGTGGGGGTGTTCGAGCAGCGCTGGACGGCGCTCGCCGACGTGAAGCCTTCGGGCAACGACGTCTGGGTCGCGCTCGACCGCGTGCGCGATCCGGGCAATCTCGGCACCGTGATCCGCACCGTCGATGCGGTCGGCGCGAAGGGCATCATCCTCGTCGGCGACACGACCGACCCCTTCGCGTTGGAGACGGTGCGCGCCACCATGGGCTCGATCTTCGCCGTACCGGTGGCGCGGGCGAGCGAGCAAGCCTTCCTCTCCTGGCGCAAGGGTTTTGCGGGCCTCGTCGCCGGGACGCATCTCAAGGGTTCGGTGGACTATCGCACCGTCGACTATGGCGGCCGCCCGGTCGTCCTCCTGATGGGCAACGAGCAGCAGGGCCTGCCCGAAAGCCTCGCCGCCGCGTGCGACCGGCTGGTGCGCATCCCCCAGGCCGGGCGCGCCGATTCGCTCAATCTCGCGGTGGCGACCGGTGTCATGCTCTACGAGGTCCGTCGCTCCGCGCTTTCCCTGGACATGCCCGCCTCATGAAATGGCCAGCCTTCTTCGCCATCATCGTCACGGGCATCGGCATCGACCAGTGGATCAAGCACCTGGTCGAGACGCGGATGGCGATGCACGAGATGATCGACATCCTGCCGTTCCTCGCGCTGTTCCGGATCCACAACACCGGCATCGCCTTTTCGATGTTCGCGGGCTTGGACCGGCTGTTTCTGATCGGCCTGGCGGTCGCCGTCATGCTGTTCGTCGGCTGGCTCGCCACGCGCACCAATCCCGCGCACGTCATCGCCCGCCTCGGCTTCGCGTTGATCCTGTCGGGTGCCTTCTCGAACAACCTGATCGACCGGTTCCTGCTGGGCTATGTCGTGGACTACGTCCTGTTCCACACGCCGGTCTGGTCCTTCGCCGTGTTCAACCTCGCCGATGCCTTCATCTCCGTCGGGGCGGGCCTGGTGATCCTCGACGAGTTCGTGATCTGGCGCCGGCAGGCCCGCGCGCAAGGGAAGGCGAGCGAGCCGCGCGACGGTTGACCTCTCGGGGCGACCGCAGCACAGTCCGGCGCGAATTTTCAGCTCAGGGAGACGACGGTGGAAACGTTCAGGGCAATCGTGGTGTCGCGCGGCGACGACAAGAAGCAGTCGGTGGCCGTGACAGAACTCTCGCCGGCCGACCTGATGGAGGGCGGCGTCACCGTCGCGGTCGAGGCGACGACCGTCAACTACAAGGACGGGCTGGCGATCACCGGCCTGGCGCCCGTGGTGCGGCGCTTTCCGCTCGTGCCCGGCATCGATTTCGCGGGCACCGTGAAGGAGTCCAGCCACCCGGACTGGAAGAAGGGCGACAAGGTCATCCTCAATGGCTGGGGCGTCGGCGAGACGCATTTCGGCGCCTATGCCGGGCTTGCACGCGTCAAGGGCGAGTGGCTGGTCCGGCTGCCGGACGGCATGACGCCGTTCGAGGCGATGGCGATCGGCACCGCGGGCTACACGGCGATGCTCTGCGTCATGGCGCTGGAGCGGCACGGCATCACGCCGGCGCGAGGGCCGGTGATCGTGACGGGCGCGGCCGGCGGCGTCGGCTCGGTCGCCATCTCGTTGCTCTCGAGGCTGGGCTTCCACGTGATCGCGTCGACCGGCCGCACGTCGGAGGAAGACTACCTGAAGGACCTCGGCGCGGCTGAGGTGATCGCCCGCGACGAACTTACCGGCCCCGCGCGGCCTCTCGGCAAGGAGCGCTGGGCCGGTGGGGTCGACGCGGTCGGCAGCCACACGCTCGCCAACGTGCTCTCCATGACATCCTATGGCGGCGCGGTGGCGGCCTGCGGCCTCGCGGGCGGGATGGATCTCCCGTCCAGCGTCGCGCCGTTCATCCTGCGCGGCGTCTCGCTGCTCGGCGTCGACTCGGTCATGGCCCCGCGCGCGCTGCGCGAGGAGGCATGGCGACGGCTCTCGACCGACCTCGACCGCACCAAGCTCGCCGCGCTCTCGACCACCATCGGCTTCGACGGCATCATCGGCGCCGCGAAGGCGATCGTCGAGGGCAAGGTGCGCGGCCGGGTCGTGGTCGACATGACCCGATAGACACACGCAAAACGAGCAGATTCGATAAAGTTTTAGCGCCGGCCGGAAAGCTTCCCTAAGCAGCGCCCGCTACGGTCCGGCCATCATGTCGGAAAACGCGGCACAGAAGGGACATGGCGTTCGACCGCTGCCCGGGACCAACGTCCCCGGCCGCTTCGGCCGCGTCACGGCCGCGCTCAGGAAGTCCCGGGATCGCTACGCGATCGCCGAACTCGGCATCCTGAGCTCGATCCTCGTCCTCGCCGGCTATTCGTTCCTGTCGGGCGCGCCGCACCTGCTCAGCTACGGCCTGTTGGCCACCGGCCTGCTCGGCTTTGCGCTGCTCGGCCGCATGACGATCGACGACGCGCGCCTCGAGCGCATCACGGAGCAGGGGGTCGCACAGACCCGCGAGGAAATCGAGACCCTCGCCGACCGGATGTGGGAACTCCACGAGAGCGAGGAACGCTTTCGCGGGCTGATCGACGCGCTCGGCGACCTCGTCGTCCACCGCGATCGCGACGGCCGCATCATCCTGGCCAACTCAGTGTTCGCCGAGCTGTTCGGCCGCCAGCCGCGCGAACTCCTGGGCCGGACGCTGTCGGAACTCGGCGTCGATGTCGGCCTGGTTCCGGACGCCGCCTTCGCGGAGGGCGAGTTCCTCAGTTCGACCGACGTTTCAATCCACACCAGCGAGGGCGTGCGCTGGTTTTCCTGGATCGAACTGTCGGTGCGAGACGACGTCACCGGCGCGGTGTCGCACCGGACCATCGCGCGCGACATCACCGCGCGCAAACGCGCCGAGACCGCGCTGATCGCCGCCCGCGAGCGTGCCGAATTCGCCAGCCAGGCGAAATCGCGCTTCCTCGCCACCGTCAGCCACGAAATCCGCACGCCCATGAACGGCATCATGGGAATGGCCAAGCTGCTGGCCGACACCGACCTGACGCCGGAGCAGCGCACCTATGTCGGAGCCGTCTCCACCTCGGCCAACGCGCTGCTGGCGCTGATCGAGGATCTGCTCGACTTTTCCAAGATCGAGGCCGGACGGTTCGAGCTGGAACCGCAGGCGATGTCGCCGCGCGAACTCGTCGAGAACGTCGTCGAACTCATGGCCGCGCGCGCCTTCGCCAAGGGCATCGGGCTGGGCTGCCACATCGCACCCGAGGTTCCCGCCTTGATCGACGCCGATCCCGGCCGGTTGCGTCAGGTCATGCTCAACCTCGTCGGCAACGCCGTGAAGTTCACGGAGGAGGGTGGCGTCCTCGTACGGGTCAGCGCCAGCCGCGAGGACGAGACGCCGGCGCTACGGTTTTCCGTGTCCGACAGCGGACCAGGCCTGTCCCGCGCGGAAATCGGGCGCGTCTTCCGCGAGTTCGAGCAGGCCGATGGCACCTCCACGCGCAAGCATGGCGGGGCTGGGCTCGGGCTGGCGATATCGAAGCGCATCGTGGATGCCATGGGCGGCCGGATCATGGTGGAGAGCGAAGTCGGCAGGGGCGCCGATTTCATCTTCGAGATGCCGCTCGCGAAACAGCCCGAGCCCGCGACCGACCGCTACTTCGCCCTGCGTGGCAAGTCGGTGCTGATCGTCTCGGAGAACGCGGTCGAGGCCGAGGCGATGGCGCTCACCATCCGTTCGCATGGCGGCAGCGTCGCCGTGGCGCGCAGCGCGGCGGATGCTGAACAGTCGATGCTCGCGACGCGCGCCCCCTTCGAAGCCGTCCTGATAGACGCGAATCTCGAAACGCCTGACGGAGCCACCGCGGCGAGGCTTCGCAACGCGTCCCGCGAGCCCTTCCAGTCGGTCATCCTGATTTCCCCCACCGATCGCGGGCGTCTGTTCCAGTTCCGCAATGCCGGCTATCCCGCCTTTCTCGCGCGGCCGGTGCGGGGCGCCACGATGATCCGGATCCTGACGGACGGTGCGCTCGACATGGCCCAGTCTCAGACCGTGCACCGGCTCGCGCTGAAGCGCCAGCACGGACGCCGGACGCCGCCGCGGGGGCTGAGGATCCTGATCGCCGAGGACAACGAAATCAACGCGCTTCTGGCTCGTTCGGTGCTCGAGAAAATGGGTCATTCGGTCCAGCATGTTCCCGATGGCCGGGCGGCCGTCGAGGCGGTAAAGGCGGCCCGGGTCGGGGAGCGGCCGGACCTGGTGCTGATGGACCTGCACATGCCAGTGATGGACGGGCTCGACGCCATCGCTCTCATCCGCAAGTTCGAGGAGGAGAAAGGCCTGCCGGCGCTGCCGATCATGGTTCTCTCCGCCGACGGCCAGGAATCGACGCGGCACACGGTGCTGGCGCACGGCGCCACGGGCTTCGTCACCAAGCCGCTTGACCCGCAGGCACTGCTGGAAGCCGTCCACCACCAGGTCGCCGCCTGACGGACCGCACCACCGCGGCAGGCGTCGGGCTTGCCGCCATCTCCCTGTCATCGTATTGTATCATGGTCTTCGTAGACGGCTCTGAAAGCCTGGCGACGAGGGAGAATCACTATGCCGGCATCCACCATTGTGAAGAGCGCACCCGCGAGAGCGGCGGTGGCTGCGCTGGCTGGAAAGGCCCATCAGTCGACGGCCACGCTCGGCCGGATCGGCAATCTCCAGGCGAGGCTCGCCCGCAACTCCTCCGAAGTGGCCGCCGCGCAGGAAGTGCGCTTCCGCGTCTTCTATGACGAACTCGGCGCCAAGCGGCAGTACGTTCATGCGCTGGAGCAGCGCGACGCCGACCAGTTCGACGCGATCTGCGACCATCTCCTCGTCCTCGACACCACCCTGCCCGGTCCCGAGCACCGGCAGATCGTCGGCACCTATCGGCTGCTTCGGCAGGAGAGCGCGCTGGCGGCCGGCGGCTTCTATTCCGACGAGGAGTTCGAGCTCGAATCGCTGATGGCCCGCCATCCGGACCGCCGTTTCCTGGAGCTCGGCCGATCCTGCGTGCTGCCGGAATACCGGTCGAAGCGAACCGTCGAACTGCTGTGGCAGGGAATCTGGGCCTATTGCCGCATTCACGGCATCGACGTCATGACCGGCTGCGCCTCCTTTCACGGGACGGTGCCCGCCGCCCATGCCGAGGCGCTGTCGCTGCTCGCGCACAATTTCCGTCCAGAACCGGAATGGGACGTCCGGGCGGTCGCCCCGCGCTACCGCGCCATGGACCTGATGCCGAACGAGGCCATCGACGTAAGGCGCGCCCTCGCGGCGATGCCGCCCCTGATCAAGGGCTATCTTCGTATCGGGGCGCGCTTCGGCGACGGCTGCGTCGTGGACGCGGACTTCGGCACCACCGACGTCTTCGTGGTCCTGTCGACCGACTGGATCGCGGATCGCTACATCAACTATTATGGCGCCGACGCCCAGCGCTTCGCGGCCTGAGGCCGTCCCAAACGGGCGTGTGGTCATCTTGACGTGGATGCCCGGATCGATTCCGGGCATTTCCAGTTGATCCAGGTCAAGGTAACGGCCGTGGGCCGCTTCCATCAATGACGCCAACATTGATGGAGGAACGCATGCCCACCGAAACCCTGATCGTCCTCGGCGCCTTCGCCTTCTTCACCGTCGCGCTCGTGTTCGTCGACATGACGTGGAAGGGCGCCCGGAAATAGCCTTTCGCTCACTGTCCCGCATTGTAGGCGGCGATCGCCGCCATGTTGACGATGTCTGAGTCCTTGGCGTTCAGCGACACGATCTGAACCGGTTTGTTCAGACCGACCAGCAGCGGCCCGATCACGGTCGAGCCGCCCAGTTCCTGCAGCATCTTGGTCGAGATCGAGGCCGAGTGGAATGCCGGCATGACGAGCACGTTGGCCGGGCCCGACAGGCGGCAGAACGGGTACTGCTGCATCAGCTTCGGGTTCAGCGCCACGTCGGCGGCCATCTCGCCGTCATACTCGAAGTCGACCCGGCGCTTGTCGAGAATCTTGACCGCCTCCTGCACCCGCTCGGAGCGCTCGCCGGCCGGGTGGCCGAAGGTGGAATAGGCCAGCATCGCCACGCGCGGCTCGTAGCCCATGCGGCGCGCCATGCCGGCGGCCTCCTCGGCGATGTCGGCGATCTCCAGCGAGTTCGGCATGTCGTGCACCGCGGTGTCGGCGACGATGACGGTGCGGCCCCGCGCCAGCACGATCGAGGCGCCGATGACGCGGTGTCCCGGCTTTGCGTCGATCACGCGGCGGATGTCGTCGAGCGCGGTCGAGTAGTTGCGCGTCACGCCGGTCACCAGTCCGTCGGCGTCCCCCAGCGCCACCATGGTCGCGGCGAAGTGGTTGCGGTCGTTGTTGATCAGGCGCTGGCAGTCGCGGAAAAGGTAGCCCTTCCGCTGCAGGCGCTCGTAGAGATAGTCGGCATAGACCGTGTTGCGCCGCGACACCCGCGCGTTGATGATCTCGATGCCGGGCCGGTTCAGGTCGACGCCGGCGTTGCGCGCCGTCTCCTTGATCTGGTCGTCGCGGCCGACGAGGATCGCGGTGCCGAGCCGCTGGTTCACGTAGGACACCGCCGCGCGCATCACCTGCTCCTCCTCGCCCTCGGCGAAGACAATGCGCTTGGGCTGGCGGCGGACGCGGTCGTAGATGCGCTGCAGCGTCGAGGCGATCGGATCGCGCCGGGCGGAAAGCTCCTGCGCATATTTCTCCATGTCGAGGATCGGCCGCCGCGCGACGCCCGAATCCATCGCGGCCTTTGCGACCGCCACCGGGATGGCGGAGATCAGGCGCGGGTCGAACGGCACCGGGATGATGTAGTTGACGCCGAATTTCGGCCGGTTGCCCTGGTAGGCGGCGGCGACGTCGTCGGGCACGTCCTGGCGCGCGAGCGCGGCCAGCGCCTCGGCGGCGGCGACCTTCATGGCGTCGTTGATCGTGGTCGCGCGGACATCCAGCGCTCCCCGGAAGATATACGGGAAGCCCAGCACGTTGTTGACCTGGTTGGGATAGTCCGACCGGCCGGTCGCGATGATGGCGTCTGTCCGGATCTCAGCCACTTCCTCCGGCGTGATCTCCGGGTCCGGATTGGCCATGGCGAAGATGATCGGATTCTTGGCCATGGACTGGATCATGGCATTGGTGAAGGCGCCACGGGCTGAAAGGCCAAGGACGATGTCGGCGCCATCCATCGCTTCGGCGAGCGTGCGGGCGTCGGTCCTGGCCGCATGCGCCGACTTCCACTGGTTCATGCCTTCCTCGCGGCCCTGGTAGACGACGCCCTTGGTGTCGCACAGGATCACGTTCTCGGGCGCGAAGCCCATGGCCTTGACGAGTTCGATGCAGGCAATGCCCGCCGCGCCTGCGCCGTTGCAGACCAGCTTCGCGGTCTTCATGTCGCGGCCGGTGATCTCAAGCGCGTTGATCAGGCCGGCGGCGGCGATGATGGCCGTGCCGTGCTGGTCGTCATGGAAGACCGGGATGTCCATCAGTTCGCGCAGCCGCTGCTCGATGATGAAGCACTCGGGCGCCTTGATGTCTTCCAGGTTGATGCCGCCGAACGACGGGCCGAGGAAGCGCACGCAGTTGACGAACTCGTCCGCATCCTCGGTGTCGACCTCGAGGTCGATCGAATCGACGTCGGCGAAGCGCTTGAACAGCACCGCCTTGCCTTCCATGACGGGCTTGGAGGCGAGCGCGCCGAGATTGCCGAGGCCGAGGATGGCGGTGCCGTTGGAGATCACGGCCACCATGTTACCGCGCGTCGTGTAGTCGAAGGCCCGGCTGGCGTCTTCCGCGATCGCCTTCACCGGCACGGCGACGCCCGGCGAATAGGCCAGCGACAGGTCGCGCTGGGTCGCCATCGGCTTGGTCGGGCTGATCTCCAGCTTGCCCGGCCGGCCCATCGAATGGAAATCGAGCGCCTCCTGGGCGCTCACCGAGGGGCCCTGTTCGTTCCGGTCCTTGACGGGCATCTGCGCCTTCCCTCCCCATCCGCGCCGGCTGGGCGCGGGCATGCTTCTTTTGTGGAGCAACCGGATTAAGGCTACACAGGAGCCGCGTAAAGCGCCAAGCAGAGGTTGATCGCCGGTTTTCCGCGCGTCACCCTCCACACCGCAGCCACGGCACCGCCTTGAACCAGGAACGACCGATCCGAAACGATGCCGCCGCCGGGCCGACGCCGATGATCGAGCAGTTCATCGAGATCAAGGCGGCGAACCCGGATTCGCTGCTGTTCTATCGGATGGGCGACTTCTACGAACTCTTCTTCGAGGACGCGGAGATCGCCAGCCGGGCGCTCGGCATCACGCTCACCAAGCGCGGCAAGCATCTCGGCGAGGACATCCCGATGTGCGGCGTGCCGATCCATGCCGCCGACGACTACCTCCAGAAGCTGATCGGGCTCGGCCATCGCGTCGCCGTCTGCGAGCAGATCGAGGATCCGGCGGAAGCCCGCAAGCGCGGTTCGAAGTCGGTGGTGAAACGCGACGTCGTGCGCCTCGTCACGCCCGGCACCATCACCGAGGAAAAGCTGCTCGCGCCGTCGGAGGCGAACTACCTGATGGCGCTCGGCCGCGTGCGCGGCGAGGACGAACTGGCGCTGGCCTGGATCGACATCTCGACCGGCAGCTTCCTCGTCTCCGTCACCACCCGCGAGCGGCTGCTCGCCGAGATCATGCGCGTCGACCCGCGCGAGCTGATCGTGGCGGAACCCGTCTTCCACGATCCGGAGTTCCGCGCCACCTTCGACATGCTCGGCCGCGCCGTCACGCCGCTGCCGCCCAGCCTGTTCGACTCGTCGGCCTGCGCCGAGCGGGCCGGCCGCTTCTTCGGCGTGGCAACCCTCGACGGTTTCGGCCGATTCTCGCGCGCCGAACTGTCGGCCATCGGCGCCGCTATCGGCTATGTCGAGCGCACCCAGAAGGCCGAGCGCCCGCCGCTGACGCCGCCGCAACGGCAGGACGCCGCCACGACGCTGTTCATCGACCCGGCGACGCGGACGCATCTGGAGCTGACGCGCACGCTGTCGGGCAGCCGGTCGGGCACGCTCTTCGAGGCCATCGACCGGACCCGCACCGGCGGCGGCGCGCGGCTGCTCGCCGAACGGCTGACCTCTCCATCGACCGATCCCGACGAGATCGGCAGGCGCCTCGACTCGGTCTCCTTCTTCCGCGCCGAGCGCCCCCTGACCGATGCGCTGCGCGCCGCGCTGAAGGGCGCGCCCGACATGCCCCGCGCCCTGTCGCGGCTGGCGCTCAACCGCGGCGGCCCGCGCGACCTCGGCGCGCTGCGCGCCGGCATGGAGGCGGCGGCCGAAGTATCAGCGCTGTTTGCCGACATCGGCGTCCCCGACGAGATCGGCGCCGCGCTCGCCGGCATCGCCGCCCTGCCCGCGACCTTCCGCGACCATGTCCGGCGGGCGCTCGACGAGGACATGCCGCTGCTCAAGCGCGACGGCGGCTTCGTGCGGGCGGGCTACGATGCCGAACTCGACGAGGTGCGCGGCCTGCGCGACCAGGCGCGCCGCATCATCGCGGAGATGGAGGCGGGGCTGATCGAGGAGACGGGCATCCGCTCGCTCAAGATCCGCCACAACAACATCCTCGGCTACTACATCGAGGTGACCGCCAACCACCAGGCGATCATGATGGGGACCGATGCCGCCAAGGCCCGGTTCATCCACCGGCAGACCATGGCCAACGCCATGCGCTTCACCACGACGGAACTCGCGGGGCTGGAGACGCGGATCGCCAACGCGGCCGAGCGGGCGCTGTCGATCGAGCTGGCCGTCTTCGACCGGCTGGTGGCGGAGGCGGTCGCGGCGGCCGACGCGTTGCGCGGCGGCGCGCAGGCGCTGGCCGTGCTCGACGTCGCCTCGGCACTGGCCGTGCTCGCCGACGATGAGAACTACTGTCGTCCCGACATCGACCTGTCGCTCGACTTCCGCATCGAATGCGGCCGCCACCCGGTGGTCGAGCAGGCGCTGCGCCGGCAGGGCGCCGAACCCTTCGTCGCCAACGACTGCGACCTGTCGCCGGCGCCCCACGCCAAGGCGGGCGCGATCTGGCTGCTCACCGGCCCCAACATGGGCGGCAAGTCCACCTTCCTGCGCCAGAACGCGCTGATCGCCATCATGGCTCAAATGGGCAGCCACGTCCCCGCCCAAAGCGTCCGCATCGGCGTCGTCGACCGGCTGTTTTCCCGCGTCGGCGCATCCGACGACCTGGCGCGCGGGCGTTCGACCTTCATGGTCGAGATGGTGGAGACCGCGGCCATCCTTAACCAGGCCGGCGAGCGCTCGCTCGTCATCCTCGACGAGATCGGCCGCGGCACCGCCACCTTCGACGGGCTTTCGATCGCCTGGGCGGCGGTCGAATACCTGCACGAGCACAACCGCTGCCGCGCGATCTTCGCGACCCATTTCCACGAGATGACGGCGCTGGCCGAGAAGCTCCCGCGCCTGCACAACGTCACCATGCGGGTCAAGGAGTGGGACGGCGACGTCGTCTTCCTGCACGAGGTCGGAAAGGGCGCTGCCGACCGCTCCTACGGCGTGCAGGTGGCGCGGCTGGCCGGCCTGCCGGAGCCGGTCGTGGCGCGCGCCCGCGAGGTGCTCGGGCAACTCGAGGCGGGCGAGGCCTCCGGCGGCAAGGCCGGCAAGCTCGTCGACGACCTGCCGCTGTTCTCGGTCGCCCTCCGCCGTGAGGCACCGAAGCCGGCGCGGCAGGATCCGCTCGTGGAGGCCGTCACGGCGCTGCGCCCCGACGACATGACGCCCAAGGATGCGCTCGAGGCGCTCTACCGGCTGAAAGGTCTGCTGCGGTCGACGCCATGACAAAGCCCGCCCGGCGATCGGCAAGTCGCAGAAATTCTCCGCGAATTGCGGAGTACTTCTAAGGTAAACTTAAACAGTCCCGGCTAGGTTCCCTCCCTTGATGGGATGATGCGAAGGCGCACCGGGCTTGGGCGGGAACTTGACGTCATACGCACGAACATGGATCCGGGCCTTGTTCCGGCCCGCATGCGCGTCCGTGGCGATCGCTCTCGGCCTGATCTGCGTCGCGGCGGTGCTGGTAGAGCACCGAACACGGGCGCAGCATCTCAAGGACCTGCGCGCCGACGTCTTCAATCGCGTGACCTTCATCCGCACGAAGCTCGAGGGCAGCGTCAATGGCGATCTGCAGCTGGTCCGCGGCCTGACGGCCGCGATCGCGGCGGATCCCGCCATGTCGCAGGAGCGCTTCTCCGCCTTCGCCGACAGCCTGATGCAGACGAGCGAGCGGCTCACTCACATCGCCGCCGCCCCCGGCCTGGTGATCTCGATGGTTTATCCCTTGGCCGGAAACGAGAAGGCACTCGGTGTCGACTATCTCATGCTGCCCGGGCAGCGCGACGCCGTTCTCAAGGCGCGCGACACCGGAAAGCTCGTCCTGGCCGGTCCAGTCGACCTGGTTCAGGGCGGCAAGGGCCTGATCGGTCGCTTCCCCGTGTTCACCCTGGAGGAAGGCGATCGCCGCTTCTGGGGCATCGTGTCGGCCGTCATCGACGTTGACGCCGTCTACGCCGCAAGCGGCCTCGCCCGCGAGGACATGCCGATCGAGGTTGCGATCAACGCGGGTGACGGAACGTCGTTCTATGGTTCGCCCACGGTGATGGACCAGGACCCCGTCATCGTGGAGGCCGGCTTTCCCTCGACGTCCTGGCGCATCCACGCCATTCCGACTGGCGGGTGGGAACAGGCGCCGCCCTACATCTGGCAGGCGCGGGGTCTCCTCCTGGTGGCCTCCATCCTGATCCTCGTGCCCATCGTGGCGACCGGCCGCCTGATCGAGGAACGCCAGCGCCACATCGGCGAACTGTCCCGGCGCGAAAAGCAGCTGTCGCGCCTGTCGCGGCGCCTGCGGCTTGCCCTCGACACCTCACAGGTCGGCGTGTGGGAAATGGAGATCGACAGCAAGGATCTGTTCTGGGACGACCGGATGAACGAGCTCTACGGCTATCCTGCCGACGGGCGACTACGCGACTACACGTTCTGGAACCGGCGCATCCACCCCGACGACTTGCCGCGCGCGGAAAAGGAGTTCCGCATCGCGATGGAGCAGACAGGGCGCTACCATTCGGAGTACCGCCTGCTCCTGCCGGGCGGCACGACCCGGCACATCCGCGCGATCGGCACGGTCTACCGCGATTTCGGCGAACCGGCCCGCATCGTCGGCGTCAACTGGGACGTCTCGGCCGACATCGCGCTCAACGAGGACCTGAAGCGCGCCAAGACTCTGACGGAAGCGCGCAACCACGAACTGGAAACGGCCAAGGAGCGGATCGAGTTCATCGCCCTGCACGATTCGCTCACCGGCCTGCCGAACCGGCGCTACCTCGATCAGATGCTCGCTGAGCACGTGGCGCGGTTCGGCGAGGGCAAGGAAACCGCAGGCCTGCTTCACATCGACCTCGACCGCTTCAAGCAGATCAACGACACGCTGGGTCACGCGGCGGGTGATGCCATGCTCGCCCATACTGCCCGGATCCTGCAATCGACTGCGCGCAACGGCGACTTCGTGGCCCGCGTCGGCGGCGATGAGTTCGTCGTCCTGTGCCGGCGTCCGCGCGGCAGCGAGGAAGAGGGTGTCAACTACCTTACCGAGTTCGCGGAACGGGTGATCGAGCAGGTGCAGGAGCCGGTGCAGCATGGCGGACATGAATGCCGCATCGGCGTCAGCATCGGCATCGCGAGCAACACCGACTCGGTGGCCGATCCGAAACAGCTGCTCGTGCACGCCGACATCGCGCTCTACCGGGCGAAGAACCGCGGCCGCAACCGCTACCAGATCTTCAACGAGGTGCTGCGCCTCGAAATCGTCACCAACAAGAATACCGCCGACGACATTCTGACCGGCATCGAGCAGGGCCAGTTCCTCGCCCACTACCAGCCTCAATTCAACGCCGAAACGCTGGAGATCGTCGGCGTGGAGGCGCTGGCGCGATGGAACCACCCGACCAAGGGGCTCCTGCCCCCCACGGCCTTCATGAAGATCGCGGAGGAGATCAACGTCGTCGACGCGATCGACCGGATGATCCTGGAGCAGACACTCTCCGACCTCGGCCTCTGGGACCTCCAGGGGCTGAACATCCCGAAGGCGTCGGTGAACGTCTCGGCCCGGCGGCTCAACGACGACGAGCTGATCGAGTCCCTGCGCCGGTTGCCACTGGGGGAGGGACGCATTTCCTTCGAACTGGTGGAGTCGATCTTCCTCGACGAGCAGGATGAAACGATCGCCTGGAACGTCGACCTCATCAAGGAACTCGGCATCGACATCGAGATCGACGATTTCGGCACCGGCTATGCCTCGATCGTCAGCCTGATGAAGCTCAAACCCAGCCGGCTCAAGATCGACCGGCAACTCGTCCTGCCGATCGTCCAGTCGATCGCGCAGCGGCATCTCGTGCAGTCGATCATCGACATCGGCAAGTCGCTCGGCATCCAGGTGCTGGCAGAAGGCGTCGAGACGATGGATCATGCGGCCATCCTGAAGACGCTGGGCTGCGACGCCCTGCAAGGCTATGCCTTCGCAAGACCGATGTCGGCGGCCGATATCGCGCTCTTCGCCCGTGAGCGCCGCTGGCGCCAGGCGTCATAGACCCGATCCCGGCGTCCGCGATCCCTTCCTTTAACGAGACAGCAAACATTCGGCCCTAAAACAACCTTCGGGGGTCCGGAATGGCGGGTATCGCGGCACTTTTCGTATCGGCTCGGAGCCTGAAGGCGATCGGGGTCGCGGTCTGGATCGGATCGTTCCTAGTATTCGCGGGGCTCTTCTCCCTGATCGTCGCGTTTCAGGCCCGCGAAACGGTGCGCGCCGACGTCGCTCACGGTATGGCCGACTTCCAGCGCCTGCTCCGGCACCTCGACACGACCTTCACGGAGCTCTCCGATACCGTGACCGCCGCTCCCTGCGGTGGGTCCTACATGCGGCAACTGCGCCGCGTCGCCTATCTTCCAGACGGGCTGAGCGAGTTCTTTCATGTCGACGACGGACGCGTGATCTGCACCCTGTCGGCGGAACTGCTCGAGGCCCCCGTCGATCTAGGGCCGCCGGACTTCGTGCGCGAGGACCCCGTAAAGACCGCGTTCTGGCTTGATCGGGACCTGGCCTTCACGGGTCTCGCCGGCATGGTCGGCACCATCGTGCAGCGTGGAGCCTTCGCCACGGTCATTCCGCCCGAGCGCGTGACGCTGCATCTCCCGCCCTGGATGGACGCGGAGGCGGTCGTGGTCGCGCCCACCGGACGCTGGTGGCATCGCGGCGGCACTGCCTTCGTCCATCAGGACGTGCGGATCGCCGGGCAGGGCATCGACTGGTGGAGCACGAGCGGTCCCACAGTCCGCCGCACGATCTGCGGTACGGACGGCCATTATTGCATCTCGACGCGGGTCCATCTCGCCGAAGCCGCGGCCCGCAACCCGGCGATGGTCCTGCTCATCCTCGTGTTCGCGTCGCTTGGCGCCAGCTGGGTCGCGCGCGCCGCAAACGGCCTGATCCGGCGCTACTGGTCGTTCGAGGCGCGCTTCCTGCGTAATCTCGACGCCGCGTCGCTTCTCTGCGCCTACCAGCCCATTGTCGAGGTCTCGACGGGCGACACCACGGGCTGTGAGGTGCTGGTGCGCTGGCGCGACGTTGACGATTCCATCGTCTATCCCGACACCTTCCTTCCCATCGTGGCCAAGCACAGTATGATGCGCCGACTGACGGCGCTGATCGTCGCGCGCGCCGCGGCAGAACTGGGTCCCCGGCTGCCCGCCGACATCCGGCTCCAGGTCAACGTCAACATCTTCCCCAGCGAACTGGACGCGCGCGCCATCGAGGAGGTCTTCCGGCCGCTGCGGGCACTCTCCGGCCGGCTGACCGTCGCGCTGGAGATCATCGAAAGCGACGCGCTGCCGCTGGAACTCGTCCAGGGCGAGATCGAGACCCTGCGGCGCGCCGGCTACCGAATCTATCTCGACGATTTCGGCACCGGCTATTCGACGATCCGGCACGTTGCCGCCCTCGACATCGACGGCGTCAAGCTCGACAAGGCCTTCGCCATGGCGCCGGAGGGGAGCGTGATGGCGGAAATGCTCCATCATGCGGTTGGCATGGTCCGGTCGGCCGGGCGCAAGGTCGTTGTAGAGGGGGTCGAGACGGCCGCCAGGCTGCAGCAGCTGCGCGAGCAGGCCGACCGTGTCGACTACGTCCAAGGCTACCATATCTCCCGCCCCCTCGACATTGACGGCTTCGTCGCCTTCGTGCGGGAACGCAAGGCGGCGGGGCCGGCATGGGCGCGCCGCGCCGCCTGAGACCGTCGCCGACCGTAGGCAGGCGGCGGCAATCGCGCTAAGACACCGCTGCAACGACACGGACAGATGCGGCGCCCATGGCGAAGATTCCCCTCAAGCTCGACGAAATGATCGACGGCGACGCGCTCCGGCGCGACCTGACGGCGCTGACCGCCCGGACGGACGGCGACGGGTCGGGAACCGAGGCGCGCTCCGCCGTGCTCCAGCTCCTGCGCGACCGACTGACCGCGGGGCGCAAGCACGCCGAGGACCTGCTGATGGAGGATGGCGGCGGCACCGTCTGCGCGGTCCGCCTCTCGCACCTGATGGACGAGGTCATCCGGGCGCTCTACGATTTCGCCATCACGCATGTCTACCGATCGAAGAACCGGTCGTCGGGCGAGCGCATGGCGATCGTGGCGGTGGGCGGCTATGGCCGCGGCACGCTGGCGCCCGGCTCCGACATCGACCTGCTGTTCCTCCTGCCTTACAAGCAGACGCCCTGGGGCGAGCAGGTGGTCGAGTACCTGCTCTACATGCTCTGGGACCTGGGGCTGAAGGTCGGCCACGCGACGCGCAACATCGACGAATGCATCCGCCTGTCGCGCACCGACATCACCATCCGGACCGCGGTCCTGGAGGCGCGATACGTGTGGGGCGAGGAAAAGCTCTACGATGAACTGATGGCGCGCTTCGACCACGAAGTGGTCCGCTCGACCGGTCCCGAATACGTCCAGGCGAAGCTCGCCGAGCGCGACGAGCGCCACCGCAAGGCCGGCGCCAGCCGCTATCTTGTCGAGCCGCACGTCAAGGACGGAAAGGGCGGCCTGCGCGACCTGCACACGCTGTTCTGGATCGCGAAGTACTTCTACCGGGTTCGCACCGGCGAGGAACTCGTGGAGAAGGGCGTGTTCACCCGCGAGGAGTATCTCCAGTTCGTCAAGGCCGAGGACTTCCTGTGGGCGGTGCGCTGCCACCTGCACTTCCAGACCAACAAGGCGGAAGAGCGGCTGCACTTCGACATCCAGCGCGACATCGCCGAGCGGCTCGGCTACACGAGCCATCCCGGCCTGTCGGCGGTCGAGCGCTTCATGAAGCACTACTTCCTCGTGGCCAAGGAGGTGGGCGACCTGACCCGCATCTTCTGCGCCGCGCTGGAGGAGGAGCAGGCCAAGCACGTGCCGGGCTTCAACCGCTTCCTGCAAAGCTTCCAGCGTCGCCGCCGCAAGCTCGCAGGCACGTCGGACTTCATCATCGACAACGACCGCATCACCGTCGCCGACGACGGGGTCTTCGAGCGCGACCCGGTCAACCTGCTCCGGCTGTTCTGGTTCGCCGACAAGCACGGGCTCGAATTCCACCCCGACGCTCTGAAGCTAGTCACGCGGTCGCTGAAGCTCATCGACCGCAACCTGCGGCGCAATCCCGAGGCCAACCAGCTGTTCATGGACGTGCTGACCTCGAACCGGAATCCGGAGCTCAACCTGCGGCGCATGAACGAGGCGGGCGTTCTGGGCAGGCTCATCCCCGACTTCGGCAAGATCGTCGCGATGATGCAGTTCTCGATGTACCACCATTACACGGTGGACGAGCACCTGCTGCGCTGCATCGGCGTGCTGGCCGAGATCGAGCGCGGCGAGAACGACAAGCTGCATCCGCTCGCGCACAAGCTGATGCCGGGGTTGAAGCCGCAGCGCGAGGTGCTCTACACCGCCATCCTGCTGCACGACATCGCCAAGGGCCGCCCCGAGGACCATTCGGAAGCGGGTGCGCGGATCGCGCGGCGCATCTGCCCGCACATGGGCTTCTCGCCCTCCGAGACCGAGACCATCGCCTGGCTGGTGGAAAACCATCTCGTCATGTCGATGACGGCGCAGACCCGCGACCTGAACGACCGCAAGACCATCGACGACTTCGCATCGGTCGTGCAGTCGGTAGAGCGGCTGAAGATGCTTCTGGTGCTGACGATCTGCGACATCCGCGGCGTCGGTCCGGGCGTCTGGAACGGCTGGAAGGGCCAGTTGCTGCGGACCCTCTACTACGAGACCGAGCTTCTGCTCACCGGCGGCTTCTCGGAGGTTTCGCGGGCCAAGCGCGCAGAACACGCGCGCGAGCAACTGGCCGCCGCGCTCACCGGCTGGCCGGACCGCGACCGCAAGCGAATCCTCAAGCTGCACTACGACAATTACCTGCTGATCGTGGATGCCAGGGACCAGGTGCGCCACGCCCAGCTGATCCGCGACGCGGACGCGGCGAAGAAGGTTTTCACCGCCGCCGTGACGATGCACGCCTTCGAGGCGGTGACCGAGATCACGGTGCTGACGCCGGACCATCCCCGGCTGCTGTCGGTCATCGCCGGCGCCTGCGCGGCGGCCGGAGCCAACATCGTCGACGCGCAGATCTTCACCACCACCGACGGCCGGGCGCTGGATACGATCCTGATCAGCCGCGAGTTCGACCGCGACGAGGACGAGTTGCGCCGCGCCCAGCGGGTCGGCAAGCTGATCGAGGACGTGCTGTCGGGCCGTACGCGGCTGCCCGACATGATCGAAAAGCGAACCAAGCCAAAGCGGGGACAGAAGACGTTCCGCATCGAGCCGCGCGCGGAAATCCGCAACGCGCTGTCGAACCGCTTCTCGGTGATCGAGGTCGAGGGCCTCGACCGGCCCGGCCTGCTCTCCGAGATCACCGGGGCGATCTCCGATCTGTCGCTCGACATCGCGTCGGCGCACATCACCACCTTCGGGGAGAAGGTGATCGACACCTTCTACGTCACCGACCTGACCGGCCAGAAGGTCGAGAACCCGACGCGGCAGGAAGCCATCCGCGAGCGGCTGATCGAGACGCTCTCCGGCGGTACCGGCAGGAGCCAGAAACTCAAGGCCGCGGCGGAGTAGACGACTTGACCCGCGTTGTCCTTCTCGCGCCACGCAGGCCTGCATGCCGCCTGCATGTCCCGGCAAGATCCCCCTCTCGCCCAACCGGTGCCGCATGAGCCTCGTCGGAAAATTTGCCAGCGTCGGCGGCGCCACCATGGCCAGCCGCGTCTTCGGCTTCGTGCGCGAGGCGCTGATCGGCGCCGCGCTGGGCGCGGGACCCGTGGCGGACGCGTTCTACGCGGCGTTCCGCTTTCCCAACCTGTTTCGCCGCCTCTTCGCCGAGGGCGCCTTCAACACCGCCTTCATCCCGCTCTTCGCCAAGGAACTGGAAGGCGACGGGATGGCCGGCGCGCGCCGCTTCGCCGAGGAGGTGCTGTCGGTTCTCGTCGTGTCGCTGCTCGCGATCTCGGTGCTGGCGATCGTCTTCATGCCGTTCCTCGTCGGCACGATCATCGCGCCCGCCTTCGCCGACACGCCGGAGAAGTTCGACCTGACGGTCCTGATGACCAGGATCATGTTCCCCTACCTGTTCTGCATGTCGCTGGTGGCGATGTTCTCCGGCATCCTCAATTCGATGCGGCGCTATTTCCTCGCCGCCATCGTGCCGGTGCTGCTCAACGTGATCCTGATCGGGGTTCTCCTGGCGGCGATGTCCATCGGCGTGGAATCGCGCGAGACGGGCCTGTGGCTCGCCTGGGGCGTGTTCGCCTCGGGCATCGCGCAGCTCCTGTTCCTGATGTGGGGCGCGCATCGCGAGGGCTATGCGATGCGCCTGCGCCGGCCACGCATGACGCCGGCGGTGCGCCGGCTGCTCGTCCTGATGGGACCCGCCCTGCTCACCGGCGGCGTCACGCAGATCAACCTGCTCGTCGGCCAGATCATCGCCTCGGCGCAGGACGGCGCCATCGCGCTCCTCAACTACGCCGACCGCATCAACCAGCTGCCGCTCGGCGTCATCGGCATTGCGGTGGGCGTCGTGCTCCTGCCGGAGCTCGCGCGCTCGCTGAAGGCCGGCGACATGGCCGACGCGCAGCATCTGCAGAACCGCTCGCTGGAGTTCGCACTCGGCCTGACCTTCCCAGCCGCCGTCGGGCTCTTGGTCATGCCGGGGCCGATCGTCGCCCTGCTCTACGAGCGCGGCGCCTTCACGGCCGAGACGACGGCGCTGACGGCGTCCGCGCTCGCCGCCTTCGCGGTCGGCCTGCCGGCCTACGTGCTGATCAAAGTGTTCTCGCCCGGTTTCTTCGCCCGCGAGGACATGAAGACGCCGATGTGGTTCTCGATGGTCGCAGTGGTCGCCAACATCGTCGGCGCGCTGGCGCTCTTCCCCGTGCTTGGCCATGTCGGGCTGGCGCTCGCCACCTCGATCGCCGCCTGGATCAACGTCGCGCTGCTGGCGGGCACGCTCTGGTCGCGCAACGCGTTCCGCCCCTCGCCGGCCACGCTCAGGCGCGTCGCGCTGATCATCGTGGCCGGCGTCGCGATGGGCGCGGGGCTCTGGGCGTTCCAGGTCGCGCTGGCCAGCTGGCTCGCCGGCCCGGTCCTGATGCGTCTCGTGGCCGTGCTCGGCATCATCGCGCTTGCGATGGTGATCTACTTCGCCATCGTCATTGCCACCGGCGCGCTCGACCGGCAGCAACTCATGGCTGCGCTGCGAAGGCGAAAGCGGGTCAGGGACATACCTCCAGGTCCGTGAACCTGAACTCGTCGGCCGTCGACAGCATCGCGATGCCGCCATATCTGGCGCAGGCGTAGTGGAAGCAGTCGGCGAGGTTGAGACGCCGACGACCGGAGCCAAAGCGTTCCGCTGCTTCGGTAGCAAGGATTGAGGCATCGACCGCCGGCGGCAGGTCAACGAGATCGATGCCGCGCTGGTCCATGAAGCGGCGAACCAGGGAGGCGGCCTCCCTTGGGGAAATTCCCAGTTTCCGCTCGCTCGCAAGCGCCACCACGGCCTCCCAGAAGGCAATCGGGGACGTGCTTCTGGCTTGAGCCGTGGCGATCGCTTCGGAGCACCGGGCAGCTTCGGGTTCGTCGCTGAGGATCGCGATGATGGCCGCTGCGTCGATGAACATCATCAGTCGCCCGAAAGTCGGTCGAAGAATGATTTCGGCAAGGGCTGGCGAGCCTGCTCCGTGAGTTTGATCCCGAACTCATCGCGCAACCTGGCTGCGGTCTCAAGCGGCGTTTCCTGCTGTCGACGGCGCTCGATCGCCTCGCGCATGGCCAGGATGACGGCTTCCGACAGGCCGATACCTTCCATCTCCGCCAGTCGGCGAGTCAGGCGATCCGCTTCCTTGTTGGTTATGTTGATGGTCAATGTCCATGTCCCGCGTGTAGATGCAACTATGTAGAGATCCTTGCCGACAGTCAACGCCCCACCCATGGCCCTTGCGCCACACCCACCCTTGCGCCATAAGCCCGCTCGACTTTCGCCGCGCGCGAAACGGCCCTCCACAAGCCACCCCAAGAGGAACTCCATGTCCGCCTTCAAGCCGCTCGTCTTCTCCGGCGTCCAGCCCACCGGAAACCTGCATCTCGGCAACTATCTCGGCGCTATCCGCAAGTTCGTCGCCCTGCAGGAGACGCATGACTGCATCTACTGCGTGGTCGACCTGCATTCGATCACCGCGCAGCTGGTCCACGAGGACCTGGCCGAGCAGACGCGCTCGATCACCGCGGCCTTCCTCGCCTCGGGCATCGATCCGAAGAAGCACATCGTCTTCAACCAGGCGCGGGTGCCGCAGCACGCCGAACTCGCCTGGATCTTCAACTGCGTGGCGCGCATCGGCTGGATGAACCGCATGACGCAGTTCAAGGACAAGGCTGGCAAGGACCGCGAGAACGCCTCGCTGGGCCTGCTCGCCTATCCGAGCCTGATGGCGGCCGACATCCTGGTCTATCGCGCCACCCACGTGCCGGTGGGCGACGACCAGAAGCAGCACCTGGAACTGACGCGCGACATCGCCATCAAGTTCAACAACGACTTCTCCCGCAAGATTGGCGAACTCGGGCTCGGCGTCGAGATGCAGATGGGCGAGGAGACCGTCAACGGCTTCTTCCCGCTCACCGAACCGCTGATCGAGGGGCCTGCGACGCGCGTGATGAGCCTGCGCGACGGTTCCAAGAAGATGTCGAAGTCGGACCCCTCCGACCTGTCGCGCATCAACCTGACCGACGACGCCGACACGATCTCCAAGAAGATCCGCAAGGCCAAGACCGACCCGGAAGCCCTGCCGTCCGACGTCGAGGGGCTGAAGGGCCGGCCGGAGGCCGAAAACCTCGTCGGCATCTATGCCGCGCTCGCCGAATGCCCGCGCGAGCAGGTGATCCGCGATTTCGGCGGCCAGCAATTCTCGGCCTTCAAGCCGGCGCTGGCCGATCTGGCGGTGGACAAGCTCGCCCCGATCGCATCCGAGATGCGACGCATCTCGGCTGACCGCGCCTATGTCGATTCCGTCCTGCGCGACGGCGGCGAACGGGCAGGCGCGCAGGCCGAGGCGACCATGAAGGGCGTGCGCGAGATCATCGGCCTCCTGACGAACTAGGAGCGCGGCCGCGACGCGACGGTCGCCCGGCTTGCGACGGGGCGGCGGCGGTGGCAGATTGCGCGCGATCAACGGGGCATGCGGACTGAATGGTCTCGAAACGACTGAGCCGGGAGGCCGGCCATCGGCGAAAATTCCTCGCGGTCATCGACGACACGCCGGAATGCGAGCGCGCCGTCGCCTATGCCTCGCGGCGGGCGTTGACCACCGGCGGGGCGCTGGTGCTTCTGTTCGTGATCGAACCCTCCGACTTCCAGCAGTGGATGGGGGTGGAAAAGATCATGCGCGAGGAGGCCAACGCCACGGCGAGCGCCGCGCTCGACCAGGCGGCGTCCAAGGTGCGTGAGCGGTCCGGCATCGAGCCCGAACTGGTGGTTCGCGAGGGCGAGGCCGCGGAGGAGATCCGCAAGCTGATCGAGGAAGACCAGGACATCGCCATCCTGATCCTCGCCGCCGGCACGTCGAAGGAGGGGCCGGGGCCGCTCGTCTCGTCGATTTCCGGCAAGGGCGCGACCGGCTTCCAAATTCCGGTCACGGTGGTTCCCGCCAACCTCACCGACGAAGACATCGAAGCGCTCGCCTGACGGCGGCGAGACGACCGAGCTTTCGCAAGGCAGCCGCTTGATCGAACGCCGCAGCGAGCCTATTTAGAACTCTTAAAAACTAACGGCAGGAGATCCCGCCATGTTCATCCAGACGGAAGCCACGCCCAATCCAGCGACGCTCAAGTTCCTGCCGGGCAGGGTGGTGATGAACGAGGGCACGGCCGACTTCCGCGATCCCGAGACGGCCGGCGCGTCCTCAGCGCTTGCCGGACGCCTGTTCGGCGTGCCGGGCGTCACCGGCGTTTTCTTCGGCTACGACTTCATCACCGTCACCAAGGACGGTCCGGAGTGGCAGCACCTGAAGCCGGCGATCCTCGGCACGATCATGGAGCACTTCATGTCCGGCGCCCCGGTCATGGCCACGGCCACGTCCGAGGGCGATGCCGAGAGCGGCGAGGAGTTCTACGACCAGGCCGACGAGGAGATCGTGCTGACCATCAAGGAACTGCTCGACACGCGCGTGCGGCCGGCGGTCGCCCAGGACGGCGGCGACATCACCTTCCGCGGCTTCGAGAACGGCACCGTGTT
Organism: Mesorhizobium sp.; assembly: GCA_046292285.1. Lineage (GTDB taxonomy): Bacteria > Pseudomonadota > Alphaproteobacteria > Rhizobiales > Rhizobiaceae > Aquibium. Next base: position 45,609 of record JBKBRJ010000007.1, read on the forward strand.
CCTGCACATGAAGGGCGCCTGCGCCGGCTGCCCCTCCTCCACGGCGACGCTGAAGCACGGCATCCAGAACCTGCTTCGCCACTTCGTGCCGGAAGTGCAGCAGGTCGAACAGGTGATGTGAGGCGGAAGCGGCCGCAACGCCGCGCGCTCCAGTCGGACACAAAAAACCGGGCCTCGCGACCCGGTTTTTTGTTGCGACGTCCATGTTGCCTGGACGGTTCGCGGCAGCGCTACATCACGATGACCTTGGCGCCGTTTTCGGCACGGTTGTAGAGGTCGATGATGTCCTGGTTGATGAGGCGGATGCAGCCCGACGACATCGCATGGCCGATCGAGTTCCACTCGGGCGTACCATGCAGGCGGTACCCGGTGTCGCCGTTCTGGTTGTAGAGATACAGGGCGCGTGCGCCGAGCGGGTTCATGAGGCCCGCAGGCATGCCGCCGCGCCACTTGGCGAGTTCCGGCTGGCGCTTGATCATGGCCTCGGGCGGGGTCCAGACCGGCCATTCGCGCTTCATGGCGATGCGGGCGGTGCCCTTCCACTCGAAGCCCTCGCGGCCGACACCGATGCCGTAGCGCATGGCCTTGCCCTCGGGCATGACCAGATAGAGGAATTTCTCCTTCGTATCGACGACGATGGTTCCCGGCTTTTCCTTGGTCTCGTAGCGGACAACCTGGCGGTGATACTTGCTTGGCACCTTCGAGATCGGGATCGCGGGCAACTGGTAGCCGGCATCCTTGGTCGTGCCGTAGCCCGACGAGAACATGGTGACCGACCCGTCCGTGGCACAGCCCGTAAGGGCCGTGGTCAGCGCCAGCCCGGCCGCGATGAGAAAAGTTCTTGCTTTCATCTTGCCTTCCGAATGTTCCGGGACGCCGCCGTCCGCCTTATCCGAGACATGCTTAAGTCGAATTTCTTAACGCAGCTTTACCATGTTTTGCCAAGGCGCATCTCCGGTCGCGACGCATGGCGAGCACGATTGCGCCACAATTATTGCACTTGCGCAACATCTCTTCCCGCCATTGACGAAAAGCGAAATCAAGCACTCCATCGGGGTTGCAATCGGGATGGGTTTTCGCCGCCCTTCATCGATGGCATTCTGCGACCCATGCCCATCGTATCACCGATTCCAACCAACCCGCTCGCCGACGGTCGCCAGTCGGAACGCGCGCTTGTCATCCGGCGCGGCGTGCAGCGCATGCTCCTGCAGATGAACGCTCACGTGCTGCCGGAACTCGCGCTGGCCGGCGGTCGCCGCGCCGATCTCGTCGCGCTCACCCGAGGCGGCGAGATCTGGATCATCGAGATCAAGTCCTCGATCGAGGATTTTCGCGTCGACCGGAAATGGCCCGACTACAGGCTGCACTCCGACCGCTTCTTCTTCGCCACCCACCCCGAGGTGCCGCCAGCGATCTTCCCCGCCGAGTGCGGCTTTATCCTGTCGGATGGCTACGGAGCGGAAATCCTGCGCGAGGCGCCCGAACACCGGCTGGCCGCCGCCACCCGCAAGGCGCTGGTGATGCGTTTCGCGCGGGCCGGCGCGGCGCGACTGACCGCGGCCGAGATGGCGGGCGTGGCGGTCCCGGCGATCGAGGGCGAGAGCGATTGACCACGCTCCGCGCCCGCCGCCGCGGGGTTGACAGCATGTCGCGCCGGGGGCATCTGGCGGCGCCGGGGTCGCTCCTGTATACAGCGGATCGAACGGACATGCGCGCGGAGACGCGCGCCGGGACCCGTATTGATCTCGCGGGCCGGAATAATATATCCTTGCCTCGCGGTTCTGCGTGCCGGAGACCATTCCGGCGGGGTCGGGAACACCGGGAGAGCCCGACAAGGGCGTGATGGATGAACATGATGCGCGAGGCGTCATCCGTGGTGGTCGAGAGAGTGCGTGACGCGGGGCTGCGGCCGACGCGCCAGCGGATCGCGCTCGCCAGCCTGCTGTTCGCCAAGGGCGACCGCCACGTCTCGGCCGAGGAACTGCACGAGGAAGCGCTCAACGCCGACGTGCCGGTCTCGCTCGCCACGGTCTACAACACGCTGCACCAGTTCACCGAAGCCGGGATGCTGCGCATCCTGGCGGTCGAAGGCGCCAAGACCTATTTCGACACCAATACGTCGGACCACCACCACTTTTTCATCGAGGGCGAGAACACCGTGCTCGACATCGACACCGGCTCGGTGACGGTCCACAACCTGCCTGAGCCGCCGGAGGGGATGGAAATCGTCAATGTCGACATCGTGGTGCGGCTGCGCCCGAAGCGGTGAACACGGATCGTCGACCCGTCGTTCTCGTGAGCCGCCTTCGGGCGGCTTTTTCGTGCCGGCCGCCGGTTTACGCTCCGCGGCGGAGGACGGACGGCGCGTGACCCTGGGGCGGCCTCTTCCCCCTCGCACTCAGTCCGCGACCTGCTCGCCCGGATAGACGCCCCAGATGAGCGACTGCTCGAGCCAGCCGGTGTAGCCGCCGAACTCCATGCGGCACCATTCGCCGTTGCAGGTCTTCACCGTGCCCATCACGCCGGGCTCGATCCGCGCTACCGTGCGCGCGTCGGCGGTCGGACTGGCGCGCAGCGCGATCTCCTGCACGCGGCCGCGCTGCCATGGGGCGGCGAGCGCCGTGCGCTTGCCCGACAGCAGCGACTGGTTGATCCAGCCCTCCGCGCCCTCGGAATCGCGCACCCGGCGCCAGTTGTCGTATTCCTGCACGATCTCCATCGGCAGGCCGGGCTTCATGTACATCCAGTCGACGGAATAGTTCAGTCCGGGGCCGATGCGCAGGTTGACCCGCCCGGACTTGAGGCTGACGAAGCGCGGCAGCGGCAGTCCGCTTGGACCCACGGGCTGCGCGACGGCGGCGCCTTGCGCGCGGGCGTCGGTCACGGGGGCGAATGCGATGAGGCCGGCAATCGCCGCGACGGCTGCCGCCAGGCCAGGCCACTTGGAAACGGACACGGTACGACCTCGTCTTCCACGTCTCGCCGGTCCGGCAGGCGGACCCGCGACGATCCTGTTTTTCTTTGTCATCCCCCCGGCCTGTTGGTACACATGACCCTGGGCCGGGCATGCTTTCGACTATCGGCCGACTTGGTTAAAGAGGTCTCAACAGGACCCGGATTCGAGGAAACAATGGCGGGCAGAAAAAAGCCTCTCGTCGTCATCACGCGCAAGCTGCCCGACCCGGTCGAGACGCGCATGCGCGAGCTGTTCGACGCGCGGCTGAACATCGACGACCGCGCCATGACGCAGCCCGAACTGGTGGCTGCCGTGCGCGAAGCCGACGTGCTCGTCCCCACCATCACCGACCGCATCGACGCCGCGCTGATCGAACAGGCCGGCCCCAACCTCAAGCTGATCGCCAATTTCGGCAACGGCGTCGAACACATCGACGTGCAGGCGGCGGCGAAGAAGGGCATCATCGTCACCAACACGCCCAACGTCTTGACCGAAGACACCGCCGACATGACCATGGCGCTGATGCTGACCGTACCGCGCCGGCTGATCGAGGGCGCAAATTCGCTGCGCGGCGACGGCAAATGGTCGGGCTGGTCGCCGACCTGGATGCTCGGCCGGCGCATCTGGGGCAAGCGGCTCGGCATCGTCGGCATGGGCCGCATCGGCACGGCGGTGGCGCGCCGCGCCAAGGCCTTCGGCCTGTCGATCCACTATCACAACCGCAAGCGCGTCGCGCCGGCCATCGAGGACCAGCTGGAAGCGACCTACTGGGAGAGCCTCGACCAGATGCTGGCGCGCATGGACATCATCTCGGTCAACTGCCCGTCTACGCCCGCGACGTTCCACCTGCTCTCGGCCCGGCGGCTGGCGCTGATGCAGCCCACCGCCTTCATCGTCAACACCGCGCGCGGCGACATCATCGACGAGGCGGCGCTGATCCAGATGATCCAGGAAGGGCGGCTCGCCGGCGCCGGGCTCGACGTCTTCGAGCACGAGCCGGCGATCAACCCCAAGCTGGTCAGGCTCGCGCAACAGGACAAGATCGTGCTCCTGCCGCACATGGGCTCGGCGACCATCGAGGGCCGCATCGACATGGGCGACAAGGTCATCATCAATATCAAGGTCTGGGCCGACGGCCACCGCCCGCCGGACCGGGTGCTGCCGGGACGGGTGTAGCACCCGCGTTTCTCTCTTTCTTCAAGGAGAGAGGTGGTCCGACCGGCCAACGGAGGGCGGCGATGCGCTGCCGCGTTCATCGGAACGCCGAACCGTCACTATTGCCTCGCTTCGGCGCCCCCATTGCCGTAAGGACGGCGATGGAAAAAGATCAGTTCGACACACCCGTCACCGTCAAGGCCGATTCCGCGGGCACTTTGCTCACCCTGCGGACCGCGCGCGACACCTCCGACTTCCTCCTCAACCGCTGGCCGGGCAAGCGCACCGAGAAGCACCGGGCCGCGCTCCAGGCCTGCTCGGACGTCCAGAGCGGCGGCAAGCCACCGATCGGCGCGCGCCGCGCCTTCGTGGCCGCAGCCCGCGAGGCCGGCGTCTTCACCGACCAGAAAGCCTCCGGCTGACGGAACCGGGGGCAGCCCGGGAGTCGCTACTCGTCGGACGCGGGCTTCGTCTCGGGTTCGTCCTTGTCGGCGCCGCGCTCCTTGGCGGCCGCCTTCGCGGCCAGCTTCTCGGCCTTCTTGTTGGCCTTGGCGCGGTCGCGCTCCTTGCGCTCGTGACTGTAGTTGGGCGGTCTCGCCATCGCTCTCTCTCCTTGGTCAGGCCCCTGCCTATTGCCATAGCGCCGGCAAAGCAACCGAAAGGCGGTCGCGATTAGCGAATGCCGTGACGGCAGCGATCCGCCGCTTTGCGGGGGAACTGCATGGTAGCTTTAGTTCGCCCATCAAGACATCGACGCCAGCGAACGGCTGTTGCCTTGTCCTCTTGAATGTCTCCCGATTGCAGATGTATGCTGATTTCATAGCGGAGAATTCGACCCACTAGGGAGCGCAACTATGGTCGATTTTACAGGCACTTGGAAAAATCAGAACGAATCCACTCTTGAACTTCGACAATTGGCAGGTGGTAGCATCGACGGCCGTTTTGAATCGGGTGTCGGCGACGATAATCAGATTCTGTGGGTCGACATCAGCGGGCATGCTTTGGATGATGTCATCACGTTTCATGCAGCATTTGAGAAGTACGGTACGATTGTTTCTTGGGTCGGCCAACACACCGACAAGGACGGCGTAGGGCAGATCAAGACGCATTGGCTCCATGCCACGAACATCCCGAACGCGGATGAGCCTAATTGGCTGTGGTATACGAATCGCATCGGCAACGATACATTTGTCCGACGTTGACCGGAGATCCGGTTTGATTCGTCGACATCGGCGGTGGATGCTACCCGACAGTTCGCTCGTGCCCTAAGGTCGAACACTATGTGGGCCTCGCTCCGGAGCGGTCCGCGCCGGCTTCAGTCCAGCGTCGTCACCACTCCCAATCCATCCGCCTCGACCGTCCGGCCGGCGAAAGCGGCGTGGCGTTCGCGGGGCAGCCTGAGCGCCACCGGCGTTTCCCAGCCCATTTCGCGCGCCACGATCAGGCCGAGCAGCAGGATTGCATCGGGTTCGTGCAGCACGAGCGCGGCCGGTGCGTGGCCGTTGTGGACGAGTTCGAGCAGCACGGCCGAGGCCGAGGACGAGCCGATGGTGCCGGGCAGGAACAGCACAGTGCCGGCGACATGCCGTCCCAGTTGCGGGTGGCGCACGTCGGCGATTCGGCCGGTGGCCGGGTCGACCCCGCCCCAGAAGCTGATCGGAGCATCGAGGACCAGCGCCGGCCCGCGCCCGCCCGTTCCGGGCACCAGCACCTCCGCCTCGGCAGCCAACATGGACCGGACTTCGCCCGCCGCGCTCATCGCGCCGCCTCCGTGATCGCCGGCCGGCCGGCGACGGCGCTCTCGATGCAATCGGCCAGCGAGGCATAAAGCACGGCATAGCCGGTGTTGCCCGGCGCGTAGTGGGCGAACTTGCCCGAATTGGTCATCAGGACGCCGCCCGGCCGGTCGGCCATGATCGGGGTGACCACCACGCAGGTGTCGGCGACGATGGTGACGCCTGCCCGCTCCAGCGCCGCCCGGCGGCCATCGCGGTCGAAGGCGGCGAGCGCGTGGCGGCCGGTACAGGCATAGAGCGGCACGGCGAGCCGTCGGCCTGCCACCAGGCGCTCCAGCGCCTCGAGTTCGTCCGCCGACAGATGCGGGCTGCCGATCGCCACGGCATCGATGCGCTCCGCCGGCCCGGCGGTCGACAACCTTCGCTGCGCATCGGCCGCCATCGCCGGCGTCACGCGGATCGTCGTTTCGGGCGGCAGTCCCCCTGTCGCGGCATCCAGGTCGGGGGCCTCCGGCGTCACGCCCGCCACGTGGAACAGCCCCACCGCGCCCGAGGAGGCGGCCGCCGCCCCGAAGGCCTTCAGCGCGTCCTCGCCGGGATGGCCGGCGATGCCGGTGACGACGCCGATCGCCGTCCCCACCTCCCGCCCGAACAGGCTGCCCAGCACCGGCCAGGCGATCTCCGACGCCAGGAAGCCGGGCGACAGGCCGGAGACGTCGAAGACGACCGTCGCGCGACGGTTTTCGGGCCGGTGCAGGCCAACGAAGGGCGCGCGCCCGGCGATGGCGCAGGCGATGTCGAGGAAATCGCCATAACGGTTGGTGCGGGCGCCCAGCACCGAGTTGCAGAACACGACCGCGTTGGACTCGCCCCAGGCGACGTCGGTGGCGAGTGCGGGCCGGTGACCGGCCTGGTAGGGGGCACAGGTCCAGGAAGGCTCGCAGCCGAGCCCGCGATAGGCCTGCATCATGCGCCGCGCCATGTCGCGCCGCGAACCTTCGAGCCGCACGCGGCAGGAGCCGGTGAGATCGAGCGCGCCGACGTTGAGCGTGGCGCGGACCGCGACCTTCGCGCCGCCTTCCAGCAGCTTCTCGGCGAACAGCGTGCCGGAGTCGCCATGGTAAAGCGCGCCGTCGATATGGGCCGAGGCGACGGGAATCAGCCGGTCGGCCCCGAGCAGGCGGGCGCTGTCGGCGACGATGCGCATGGCCATGGCCGCGCCGGGGCCGTCCCGTCCGGCGGCGATGGCGCGTTCCTCGGTTGTCAGGTCGAGCATCCGGGCCTGCTATTCCGCCGCCTAGCGCCGCGCCTTGTAGCGCATGACGTCGAAGCGCGCGCCAAGCGCGTCGTAGAGGAGAATGCGGCCGACCAGCGGCTCGCCGATGCCGGCAATCAGCTTGATCGCCTCCATCGCCTGCAGCGTGCCCATCACGCCGGTCAGCGCGCCGAGCACGCCCGCCTCCGCACAGGACGGCACGAGGCCGGCCGGCGGCGGCTCGGGAAACAGGTCGCGGTAGGACGGCATCGGCTCGCCATCCGGGCCGGTTTCGTAGGGCTTCAGCACCGTCAGCGATCCGTCGAAGCGCCCGACCGCCGCCGCGACCAGCGGCCGCCCGGCCGCTGCGCAGGCATCGGCCACGGCGTAGCGCGTATCGAAATTGTCGGAGCCGTCGATGACGAGATCGTAGGCCGAGACCAGGCCCGCCGCGTTGTGGGGGTCGAGCCGCATGCGGTGCATCTCGACGACGACATGCGGGTTGATGCGGCCGATGGCGTCCGCCGCGCTTTCGACCTTGGCCCGGCCGACCGACGCGGTGTCGTGGATCACCTGGCGCTGCAGGTTGGACAGCGAGACGGTGTCGTCGTCGACGATGCCGAGCGTTCCGACGCCCGCCGCGGCGAGATATTCGAGCACCGGCGCGCCGAGCCCGCCCGCCCCGACGACGAGCACGCGCGCGCGCTTCAGCCTCTGCTGCCCCGGACCGCCGATCTCCGGCAGCACGATGTGGCGCGCATAGCGCTGCAGTTCCTCGGTCGAAAGCGGCTGGTGGCTGGTTGCGGTCATCATGTGATCATAGGGCCGCGCGCGGGCAATGTCAGCCGGCCGAAACGGCGCCTGCCGACACCGTCAGGAACTGGGCGCGGCCTTCGATCGCCGAGAAGAGTTCGCGCTCGGTGCCGGTCATGAACACCTGGCAACCGAGGTCGTCGAGAATGCCGAACAGGGCGGCGCGGCGGCGGTGGTCGAAATGCGCGGCGATCTCGTCGAGCAGCAGGATCGGCGCCATGCCGGACAGCTCGCCGGTCAGCCGCGCATGCGACAGCACCAGCCCGACCAGCAGCGCCTTCTGCTCGCCGGTGGAGCAGAGCTCGGCCGGCATGTCCTTCGGGCGGTGGCGCACCAGCAGGTCCGAGCGATGCGGCCCCTCCAGCGTGCGGCCGGCGGCGCGGTCGCGCTCCCGGCCCTCGGCGAGTCGTTGGCGAAAATCCTCCTCCGCATCGATCGCGGCGCCCTGCGCCAGTCCCGCCTCCAGAACCCCCGAGAGCGCGAGGTCGGCTTTGGGGAAGGGCCCTTCGTCCGGCGCGCGCTCGATCATCGCCTTCAGGAGGCGCACCATCTCGAATCGGGCAGCCGCGATCGCCGCGCCGGTCTCGGCCATCTGGGTCTCGATCGCGTCGAACCATGCATTGTTGCGCGATCCCTCGGAGAGCAGCCGGTTGCGGCCGCGCATCGCCTTCTCGTAGTCGAGCGCGCGACGGCCGTGCATGGGGTCGATCGTCAGCACCAGCCGGTCGAGGAAGCGGCGGCGATCCGCGGCCGGGCCGGTGAAGAGCCCGTCCATGGCCGGCGTCAGCCACATCACCCGCAGCCATTCCAGCATCTCGTCGGCCGAGCGCGCGGGCGCACCGTTGATGCGCACTCTCCGCGCGCCGCCCTCCGTCTCGGGATCGCTTCCACCCGCACCGGTGCCGATGTCGGCCTCGCCCGCGGGACCTTCGACATGCGCATGCACGACGAAACCACCCGCCGCGCCTTCGCGAACGATCTCGGAATAGGCCGCGCGGCGCAGGCCCCGTCCGGGCGAGAGCAGGGAAACGGCTTCCAGAAGGTTGGTCTTGCCGGCGCCGTTGTCGCCAGTCAGCACGATCGCTCCAGACGACAAGTCGACGGCCAGGGACGCGTAGTTGCGGAAATTGGTAAGCTTCAGCTTACTTATTTCGACCGGCGCAGGCGCCACATTGCGAATGCCCGCGTCGCCCGTCACGTCCGTCAGACGCGCATCGGCATCAGGACATAGAGCGCCTGCTCGTCCGCGGTGTCGTTGATCAGCGTCGGCGAGCCCGCGTCCGCCAGCATGAACTGCGCGTTCGATCCGCCGAGTTGCGCGGCGACGTCCAGGAGATAGCGCGCGTTGAAGCCGATCTCGATCGGATCGGAATCATAATCCGCCGCGATTTCCTCCACCGCGCTGCCCGAGTCCGGATTGTTGACGGTCAGCGTGACCTGGCCATCGGCGATGGCGAGCTTCACGGCGCGGCCGCGCTCGGAGGAGATGGTGGAGACACGGTCCACCGCGGCGGCGAAACTCTGCCTGTCGATGACCAGCTTCTTGTCGTTGCCGGACGGAATGACGCGCTGGTAATCGGGGAAGGTGCCGTCGATCAGCTTCGACGTCAGCACGACGCTGCCGATGGTAAAGCGGATCTTGGTGTCGGACAGTTCGACCACGACCTTGATGTCGGGATTGTCGACCAGCTTCTGCAACTCGCTGACGGTCTTGCGCGGGATGATGACGCCGGGCATTCCTTCCGAGCCGGCCGGCGCCTCGATCTCGGCGCGCGCCAGACGGTGGCCGTCGGTGGCGACCGAGCGCAGCATCAGCTTGCCGCCGGATTCGTGGGCATGCAGGAAAATGCCGTTCAGGTAGTAGCGCGTCTCCTCGGTCGAGATGGCGAACTGCGTCTTGTCGATCAACCCCTTCAGCGCCGGGGCGTCCAGGCGGAAGATATGCGAGAACGATCCCGCCGTCAGTTCCGGGAAATCAGACTGCGGCAGGCACTGCAGCTTGAAGCTCGACCGCCCCGAGATCACCGACATGGTGTGGCCGTCGACATCGGTGCGCAGCATAACCTCGGATCCGTCCGGCAGCTTGCGGACGATATCGTAAAGAAGGTGCGCGGGAACCGTCGTCGCCCCGGCCTGTTCGACCTGCGCGGGCGTCGCCTCCGTCACCTCGAGATCGAGGTCGGTCGCCTTCATCTCGAGCACCGCGCCCTCGGCCTTCAAGAGCACGTTGGAGAGGATCGGGATCGTGTTGCGCCGTTCGACCACGCGGTGCACGTGGTTCAGCGACTTCAGCAGGTTGGAACGTTCGAGGGTGACGCGCATGACGGACTGGGGCCTGTGGACGTTGTCAGAAATGCTTCGGGGCGAAGCACAGAAACGAACGGCCCGCATATCGGGCCGGCAGACTGGCAAAATGACAGGAAAAACGCCATGAACGCAAGCCCGCGCGACGGGTTGGCTGCCGCAACGATGGCTTTCCCGGGGATTATCCCCGGGCCGTCCATGGGAAGCGACGATCAGCGGGCTCAGGCCTGGTCGTTGATCAGCCTGCGCAGGAGTTCCAGCTCCTGTTCCATCTTCTCGTCCGTGCCCGACAGGCTCTCGATCTTGCGCACCGCGTGAAGCACGGTGGTATGATCGCGACCGCCGAACCGGCGCCCGATCTCGGGCAGCGAGCGAGGCGTCATGACCTTGGCGAGGTACATGGCAACCTGCCTGGGTTTGACGATGGTGCGGGTGCGACGATTGGACAGCAGTTCCGTCTTCGACACGTTGTAGTGGCGCGCGACGATGCGCTGGATGTCCTCGATGCGGATGCGTTTGGGATCGCCCGTCCGGAACATGTGGCCGAGCAGCTCGTCGATGCGATCGATCGTCAGGTCCGGCTCGAAGGACTGGCGAAACAGCAGCTGGTTGAACGCGCCTTCCAATTCCCGCCCGCTGCCGGTGACGGTGCGCGCGACGTGCTCCAGGATCTCGTCGGAGATCGAAACAGCCGGGTCGTCCTGCCGGGCGGCATCCAGTCGCTGCTTGAGCATGGACAACCGCATCGGCATGTCGGGCGCCGACATTTCGAGCGATACTCCGCCTTGCAGCCGCGAACGGACCCGGGGCTCCAGGGATTCGAGTTCGGAGGCCGGTCGGTCGGCCGCCACCACAACCTGCTTGGCGCTGTCGAGCAGCATGTTGATCAGGTGGCAGAACTCGTGCTGGATCGACTTGCCCTGCAGGAACTGCATGTCGTCGATGATCAGGAGATCGATGTCTCGCAGCTGTTCCTTCAGCGTGAGCGCATTGTTGTCGCGGATCGCCGTGGCGAAGCGCCACATGAAGTACTCCGCGGTCAGGTAGACCACGCGGGAGGAAGGACGCCGCGCCAGGGACTCCGCCGCGATCGCCTGCAGGAGATGGGTCTTGCCGAGACCGACCGACGCGTGGACGAAGAGCGGATTGAAGCGAACCGACGCCGTCGCGTTTTCCGCCACGGTGCGGGCGGCGGCGAAGGCAACCCGGTTTGACGGGCCGTCGACGAAGGACTCGAACGTGTATCGCGCATCGAGAGGCGAGCCGAGGACGCTCTGGCGGTTGGAGGATTCCGCCGCGGCGCGCGGCTGAGCGGGTCTGGACGGATTGACCGTGCCGCTCGAGAGCGCCGTCTGGGAGGCGCGCGGCGCGGCCTTTGGCCGGGTTTCCTCGACCTCCACCGCGTTGCGGGCGGCACGTGTGGCGCTCCTCACGACGATTTCCAGGCGCAGGAGGCTCGCGTCCTCCCCTTTCCAGATGTCGGTGATGAGCGACAGATAGTGATTGTTGATCCAGGACCGAAGGAAGGCGGTCGGAACCGACAGCCGGACGACGCCGCGCGAAGCCTCCGCAAGCTTCATGCGCCCGAACCAGCTCGAATAGACGTCGACGCCGAGCCGCGCCTGCAACTGAGCACGGAGCTTCTCGAAGATCGAGCCCGCATCCGTCCCCATGTCGTCCATCTCCGGTTCTCCACCGCCCATTGGGATGAAAGGAAGCGCCGCTTCGGCTCCCGTTTCAATGCCGCCAAACATGTCCTCGTTCCTTCTTCTCGTCGACTTCATCGCAACAGCGTACCTCTCGCGCACCGCACGGCCATGCGCGTCTTCCTCGTATTTCCGCGGCCGACTGCCGCCTTGCTTGCTACACGACCCCTGCCAACCGCCGAGCGGCCGACGTACCCACTCAAACCCGGTTCGAAACCGGTTCCCCGTACCCCCCAGACCGATGCCGACGAAAACCGCCGGGCGAGCGCCCGAACGTCCCCGTCCCCGTCCTGCATCGAAGCGACTGGCGCCGCATCGAAAAGACAAACTTTCACCGCGCACCGGATCGCTCCGGTGTTGCAACGGTCAAAATTTCCTGGGAATTTGGGCCTTGGGCCCTGCCCCTTTCGATGGTTGAACCTTAGAAAAATGGGTCTGGGAGAGCAAGTCCGAGTTTCACGGTTTTTTAAGGAACGACGCCTTCCGTGGGGTTGATTCAAGGGGTCTCGGGCTGCCGTTCTGGTTTATCCCTTTAGGAATCAACCCCTTTCCGCCGGACGGGAAAATCGATGTCCGGCTGCAAAAAAAAATGCAAAAATCAGCTTGACAGGGGTTATTCCCACCAGGCGTCGGAGAAGCCACAACAAGCTGTGGACAACCTCGCGCATCTCTTTGTTTTTGTTTTATTATTTCTGTTTGACAAACTGTGACGCACTGGTGCGCCGCGAAAGCCGCGGAGAAGTGCGAGGCAGTGTCGGCAAAGAATGTTTGCTGCCGTTAAGGAAGGGGTTATCGGCGCCGAGAAGCAGGACGGCAAACGAAAAAACCCGGCCGCGAGGCCGGGTTCGATAAAGCGAGCCGAAAAGCTCGTCGGCTACGATGAATCAGGCTTCGAGAGCCTTCAGGCGCTGCGCCAGACGCGACACCTTGCGAGACGCGGTGTTACGGTGCAGGACGCCCTTTGTGGCGGCGCGCATCAGTTCCGGCTGAGCGGCGCGGAAGGCCTCCTCGGCGGCCGACTTGTCGCCAGCGGCCAGCGCTTCCTCGACCTTGCGCACATAGGTCCTGACCCGCGAACGGCGGTTCTTGTTGATGGCCGTGCGGCTCGCGATCTTGCGCGTTGCCTTCTTGGCCGAGCTCGTATTGGCCATATCGCCTCTCTTGCTTCTTCCGACGGACGCGCTGCACGATAGCCGGCAGGCGCGAAAACAAACGGGCGGCCGGGTGGGCCGCCTCAGTGGTCGCGGCTTATAGTCGAGCTTGCGGACGGCGTCAACGGGCTGGCACGGGTGATTCCAGATTCACGCAACGTGTTTCGCGAGCCAGGCCGCCCATCCAGACGACCATCAGGCAAGGCCGCGCTTGAAATGGACCGCCGGCTCCTGTATATCAAGCGCGAATTCTTGGTCGTACGGAACAAGAGTGGGCCCACCCGGACCCGCTCTTTTTTGTTACCCGCACGGCCGCAACGAGAGCAATCCAGGGCATGGCAGAGACCGGAGCACAGGCTGACGACCGCATCATCCGCGAAACCGGAACGGATGCGCGCATCGCGTTGCTGATCAAGCCGCTGCTCGACACGATGGGCTATCGCCTCGTGCGTGTGCGGCTGTCGGGTCAGAACGGCCTGACGCTGCAGATCATGGCCGAGCGGCTCGACGGCACCATGACCGTCCAGGACTGCGAGGAGGTCAGCAAGGCCGTCTCGCCGCTGCTCGACGTCGAGGACGTGATCGACAAGGCCTACCATCTCGAAGTCTCGTCGCCGGGGATCGACCGGCCGCTGGTCCGCAAGTCGGACTTCGCCCAGTGGGTCGGCCACCTGATCAAGCTCGAGACCGCGGTTCCTGTGGCGGAGCGCAAGCGCTTCCGCGGCAAGATCGCCGAGACCTCGGACGAGATGGTCGTCATCGAGCGCGACGTCGCCAGCTATGGCGACGAGCCGGTCGTGAAGGTGCCCTTCGACGCCATCTCGGACGCGCGGCTGATCCTCACGGACGACCTCGTGCGCGACGCGCTGCGCAAGGACAAGAAGGCGCGCCAGGAACAGAAGAAGCGCCGCGGCGAAGAACCCGACGGCGAAGACGACAACCAGGCTGAAGACTGAGATCGCCGGCCGGCCGCAAGCGGACGGGGCGATGCAAGGGAGACCACCACATGGCAGTCAGTGCAAACAGGCTCGAACTTCTGCAGATCGCCGACGCGGTCGCCCGCGAGAAGTCGATCGACAAGTCGATCGTGATCGCCGCGATGGCGGACGCGATCCAGAAGGCGGCGCGCTCGCGCTATGGCCAGGAGACCAACATCCGCGCCGACATCAACCCGAACACCGGCGAGATGAAACTGCAGCGGCTGATGGAGGTCGTCGAGAACGTCGACGAGTTCGCCCGCCAGATCTCGCTGCGCGACGCCCGCGACCGCAATCCCGACGCGCAGATCGGCGACTTCATCGCCGAGCAGCTTCCGCCGATGGACTTCGGCCGCATCGCCGCCCAGTCGGCCAAGCAGGTCATCGTCCAGAAGGTGCGCGAGGCCGAGCGCGACCGCCAGTACGACGAGTACAAGGACCGCATCGGCGAGATCATCAACGGCACGGTGAAGCGCGTCGAGTACGGCAACGTGATCGTCGATCTGGGCCGCGGCGAGGCGATCATCCGCCGCGACGAGCTGATCCCGCGCGAGAACTTCAAGTATGGCGACCGCGTGCGCGCCTACGTCTACGACGTGCGCCGCGAGCAGCGCGGGCCGCAGATCTTCCTGTCGCGCACGCATCCGCAGTTCATGGCCAAGCTGTTCCAGATGGAGGTGCCGGAGATCTATGATGGCATCATCGAGATCAAGTCGGTGGCGCGTGACCCCGGCTCGCGCGCCAAGATCGCGGTCATTTCGCGTGACAGCTCGATCGACCCGGTCGGCGCCTGCGTCGGCATGCGCGGCAGCCGCGTGCAGGCGGTCGTCGGCGAGTTGCAGGGCGAGAAGATCGACATCATCCCGTGGTCGCACGACGCGGCCTCCTTCATCGTCAACGCGCTGCAGCCGGCGGAAGTCGCCAAGGTCGTTCTCGACGAGGATGCCGAGCGCATTGAAGTCGTGGTCCCGGACGACCAGTTGTCGCTCGCAATTGGCCGTCGCGGCCAGAACGTGCGACTGGCCTCGCAGCTGACCGGCTGGGACATCGACATCCTGACCGAGGAAGAGGAATCGCAGCGCCGCCAGAAGGAGTTCGTCGAGCGCTCGACGCTCTTCATGGATGCGCTCAACGTCGACGAGATGGTCGGCCAGGTGCTTGCGTCGGAAGGCTTCACCTCGGTCGAGGAGGTCGCCTATGTCGATGCCGACGAGATCGCGTCGATCGACGGTTTCGACGACGACACCGCCTCGGAGATCCAGGCGCGGGCGCGCGAATATCTCGATCGCATCGAGGCCGAGCAGGACGCCAAGCGCCGCGAACTGGGCGTCTCCGACGAACTGCGCAACATCCCGGGCGTGACCACCGCCATGATGGTGACGCTCGGCGAAGACGGCGTGAAGACGGTCGAGGACTTCGCAGGCTATGCGGTCGACGATCTCGTCGGCTGGAAGGAACGCAAGGACGGCGAGACCAAGATGTTCCCCGGCGTGCTGGCCGCGCATGGCGTGAGCCGCGCCGAAGCCGAACAGATGGTGCTCTCGGCGCGCCTGCAGGCCGGCTGGATCTCGGAAGACGATCTCGCGGTCGAGGAAGAGGCGGAAGCCGCGGAAGCCTGATGTCGGGCCACCGCCGGCCGGGAGATGCTGTTGGACGAGATGGCCGAGCGGACATGCATCGTGACGCGCCGCGCGGGCGAGCCGGACGAGATGATCCGGTTCGTCGCGGGGCCGGACCTGACCGTGGTGCCGGACCTGAAGCGGAAACTGCCGGGTCGGGGCTGCTGGGTCACAGCTGAACGGGGGCGGGTCGACGAGGCGGTTCGCAAGAAGCTGTTTCGCCGCGCCCTGAAGGCGGAAGTAACGGCGAACCCGGAGCTCGGCGCCTTGGTCGACGCGCTGATGGTAAAGGCATTGTGCGGCGGCCTTGGCCTTGCGCGCAAGGCCGGCGCTGTGGCATTGGGCTCGGCGAAAGTCGACGCCGCGATACGGTCCGGCAAGGCGCTCTTCGTCCTCCATGCCTTCGAGGCGGCCGAGGACGGGGTGCGGAAACTGACGCAGGCACGCACCGCGACCGTCCATCTGGGCGGTCCGGACATACCCGCATACAAACTCCTTTCGGAGGCCGAAATGGGTTTGGCAATGGGGGGTACAAATGTGATACATGCTGCCGTGCTCGCGCAGGACGCAGGCAAGGCGGCATTCAGGCGCGCGGTTGCGCTTGACCGTTACCGGGGCGGACCCCCGGATGGCCGCCCAGCGGTTGAAGGCGTCCCGGCGACGACGACGCCTCATAAGGATACGGAATGACGGATACGAAATCAGGCGACGACAAGACGCTGACCGTGAACACGAAGAAGACGCTGACCCTCAAGCGCCCCGGCGTCGAGCAGGGCACGGTGCGTCAGAACTTCTCGCACGGGCGCACCAAGTCTGTCGTCGTCGAAACCAAGAAGCGCAAGTTTTCCGTTCCCGGAGAGCGGACCGAGGGCGGCACCCCGCCGCTGACGCTCGCGCCGCGGCCACAGCCGCAGGCGCCGCGCCCGGCCGCGCCCACGCAGCAGCTGCAGTCCGACCGCGTGCGCCCGCCGCAGCAGGCGGAACGCTCCGGCATGGTGCTCAACGACCTGTCCGGCGAGGAGATGGAAGCCCGTCGGCGCGCGCTCGAGGGCGCCCGCGGACGCGAGGCCGAGGAGCGCCGGCGCGCCCAGGAAGAGGCGCAGCGCCGCGCCGAGGAGGACGAGCGCCGCCGCAAGGAACGCGAGGATTCCGCCCGCCGCCAGGCCGAGGAGGAAGCCCGTCTCGCCGCGGAGGCGGAAGCACGCCGCCGCTCGGAGGAAGAGGCCAAGCGCCGCGCGCCACAGATCGAGGCCGAGTCGGCGGTCGAGGAAGTCGAAACCAAGGGCAAGGCGCGCCCGGCAATCGCGCCGAAGCGCGCGCCCGCCGTCGAGGTTGCCCGTCCCGCGAAGACGACCCGCGACGAAGACCGCCGCCGCGGCAAGCTGACGCTGACCAGCGCCCTGTCGGGAGACGAGGCGCGCGGCCGTTCCCTGTCCTCGATGCGTCGCCGCCAGGAGAAGTTCAAGCGCGCGATGCACCAGGAGCCGCGCGAGAAGATTTCCCGCGAGGTGATCGTTCCCGAGACGATCACGATTCAGGAACTCGCCGGCCGCATGGCCGAGCGCGCGGTGGACGTGGTCAAGTTCTTCATGAAGCAGGGCCAGATCCTCAAGCCTGGCGACGTGATTGACGCCGACACGGCGGAACTGGTGGCGAGCGAGTTCGGCCACACCGTCAAGCGCGTCGCCGAGTCCGACATCGAGGAAGGCCTGTTCAACATCGCCGACAAGCCCGAGAACCAGGCGCCGCGCCCGCCGGTCGTCACGATCATGGGCCATGTCGACCACGGCAAGACGTCGCTGCTCGACGCCATCCGCGAAACCAGCGTGGTGTCCGGCGAGGCCGGCGGCATCACCCAGCACATCGGCGCCTACCAGGTCGAGAAGAACGGCCAGAAGATCACCTTCATCGATACGCCCGGCCACGCCGCCTTCACGGCGATGCGCGCCCGCGGCGCGCAGGCGACCGACATCGCGGTCCTGGTGGTGGCGGCCGACGACAGCGTGATGCCGCAGACGATCGAGTCCATCAGCCACGCCAAGGCGGCCGGGGTTCCGATCATCGTGGCCATCAACAAGATCGACAAGCCGGAAGCGGATCCGCAGAAGGTGCGCACCCAGCTCCTGCAGCACGAGGTGTTCGTCGAATCGATGGGCGGCGAGGTTCTCGACGTCGAGGTTTCCGCGACGAAGAAGATCAACCTCGACAAGCTGCTCGAGGCGATTCTGCTGCAGGCCGAAATCCTCGACCTCAGGGCCGATCCGGAGCGCACGTCGGAAGGCGTCGTCATCGAGGCGAAGCTCGACAAGGGCCGCGGCCCCGTCGCGACCGTCCTCGTGCAGACCGGCATGCTCTTGCCCGGCGACATCATCGTGGCCGGCGACCAGTGGGGCCGCGTCCGCGCGCTGATCAACGATCGCGGCGAGCAGATCAAGGATGCCGGCCCGTCGACCCCGGTGGAGGTGCTCGGCCTCCAGGGCACGCCGAAGGCGGGCGACCGCTTCGCCACCGTCGAGAACGAGGCCCGCGCCCGCGAGATCACCGAATATCGCCAGCGTCTGGCCCGCGACAAGGCGGTGGCCAAGCATGCCGGCCAGCGCGGCTCGCTCGAGCAGATGATGTCGCAGCTCCAGACGTCCGGCCTGAAGGAATTCCCGCTGGTCATCAAGGGCGACGTGCAGGGCTCGATCGAGGCGATCACGGTCGCGCTCGACAAGCTCGGCACCGACGAGGTCCGCGCGCGGATCGTCCATGCGGGCGCCGGCGGCATCACCGAGGGCGACGTGTCGCTGGCGGAGACGTCGAACGCCGCCATCATCGGCTTCAACGTGCGCGCCAACAAGCAGGCGCTGCTGGCCGCCGAGAAGGCGGGCGTCGAGATCCGCTACTACAACATCATCTACAACCTCGTGGATGACGTGAAGCAGGCGATGTCGGGCCTCCTGTCGCCGGAGCGCCGCGAGACCTTCCTCGGCAATGCCGAGATCCTCGAAGTCTTCAACATCACCAAGACCGGCAAGGTCGCGGGCTGCCGCGTCACCGACGGTCGCGTCGAGCGCGGCGCGGGCGTCCGCCTGATCCGCGACGACGTGGTGATCCACGAAGGCACGCTGAAGACGCTGAAGCGCTTCAAGGACGAGGTTCCGGAAGTGCCGGCCGGCCAGGAGTGCGGCATGGCGTTCCAGAACTACGAGGACATCCGCGCGGGCGACATCATCGAGTGCTTCCGCGTCGAGATGGTCACGCGGACGCTGTAGGCGTCCTTCATGGGCTTCGAATCTCTCCCACCCGATCCTGAGAAGGTCTGGTGGGAGGTTCGTTTCGATGTCGACAGTGAACTGAACCGTGATGCGAAACGGCGCGCACCGCTTTTATCGGGCTGGGGCCGGCTCGGCTACGTAACGGGGTTTGCCGCCTATCTGGTTGTCCAGGTTTTGCTTCTTTTCTTCGCGGCCTCCGTGGCCGCGATGGCGACCTGGATAGCTACCCCTTTGGTGCCGGCTTCCCGATGGCTGCTGGACGTCATCATCACTTTAGTTGTCTACTTTTCGATAAATGCCTTTGTTCGTCGCCTCGTCTCACGTCGAGGCGCACAGGATCATTTCGAGAAGAATGTCCGTGTTTTAATATCCAGGTATGGAGACGTAACACTTGATAGTGGAGCGGATATCTACAACGACAAGATCACATCCCTTAAGTCAGACAAAATATTCTATTTTTTATTTTTGCGAAATACATCGCGATTCGTCTTCATCCCGAAATCTTCGATAGACCCCGGCGAGTTTGACGACTTCGACCTTTTCGTTCGGACCGCGGCATCGGCTGGAAGAACCGGCTGAATAGTCGCAGCCGAAGCGTCGGTGAAGCCGTGTTCGCCGATCGGTGAAACGAGACTTCATACGTCTCGATATCGCAGATTTCAGTAGCAATCGCCCCGCGATCGATTTATGAAGCCGGTCCAACCGGCCGGTTCGATCCCGCTGCCCGTTTTCATAGGAACCAGTGACAATGACGAGCTTCGAAGGCGGGAAGGGCCCTTCCCAGCGCATGCTTCGCGTCGGCGAACAGGTGCGCCACGCGTTGTCCGACGTGCTCCAGCGCGGCGAGGTTCGCGACGACCTCATCGAGAACACCGTCATTTCGATCTCCGAGGTGCGCATGTCGCCCGACCTGAAGATCGCGACGGCCTTCGTCACGCCGCTCGGCGCCAAGGATGGCGACGCCGTGATCAAGGCGCTGGCGCAGAACGCGAAGTTCATTCGCGGCCGTGTCTCCGGCGCGCTGCGGCAGATGAAATACATGCCGGAGTTCCGCTTCCGGCTCGACACCAGCTACGACAACATGAGCAAGATCGACCAGTTGCTGCGTTCGCCCGAAGTGGCCCGCGACCTCGATCGCGACGGCGAAGAGGACCAGGACTGATGGCGCGGCGCGGAAAGAAGAAGGGACGCCCGATCTCGGGCTGGGTGGTGTTCGACAAGCCGCACGGCATGGGCTCCACCGACGCGGTCGCCAAGATCAAGTGGCTGTTCAAGGCCGACAAGGCCGGCCATGCCGGAACGCTCGACCCGCTGGCGTCGGGCATGCTGCCGATCGCGCTCGGCGAGGCGACCAAGACCGTCCCCTACGTGATGGACGGCGCCAAGGTCTACCGCTTCACCGTCACCTGGGGCGAGGAACGCTCGACCGACGATCTCGAGGGCGCGGCGACGAAGACCTCCGACCTGCGTCCCTCCGACGAGCAGGTGCGCGCGCTGATGCCGAAGTACACCGGCGTGATCATGCAAACGCCGCCGCAGTTCTCGGCGATCAAGATCGCCGGCGAGCGCGCCTACGACCTCGCCCGCGAGGGTGAGACCGTCGACATCCCCGAGCGCGAGGTCGAGATCGGCCGGCTCGACCTGATCGAGTGGCTGGACGAGAGCCGGACGGTGTTCGAGGTCGAGTGCGGCAAGGGCACCTATGTCCGCTCGCTGGCGCGCGACATGGGCCGCGACCTCGGCTGTTTCGGCCACATCTCGGAGCTTCGCCGCGTCGAGGTGGAGCCCTTCACGCCCGACGAACTCGTGACGCTGGAGGAACTGGAGGCCGCCGCCGCACTGGCCGCTCCCACCGGCGACGCCGGCGAGGACGGGCGCATCGTCGATCCGCGCAGCGAGAAGGAGCGTTTCTCCGCTCTCGATGCGCTGGTGGTCGATACCGGCGCGGCCCTCGACTGCCTGCCGCAGGTCGCCGTCTCCGACGACGCCGCGACCAAGATCCGGCTCGGCAATCCGGTGATCGTGCGCGGGCGCGACGCGCCCGCCGAGGCGGACGAGGCGTGCGCCACCGCGCGCGGCCGCCTCGTCGCGATCGGCGCGATCGAGGCCGGCATGTTCAAGCCCAAGCGGGTCTTCGCCGGGCGGTGACGGCGCGAGGCGCGTGGGCCTACCCGCGCGCCTTGACATTCCCGTCCGGGCATCCAACTAGGATTGGTCGCCACCGGAGACCATGCATGTCGGATAGCCGCAGAACGACCATCGACGCCGCCGAAGTCGACCGCTTTTCGCGGATGGCGGCCGAGTGGTGGGACCCGAAGGGCAAGTTCAAGCCGCTGCACAAGTTCAACCCGGTGCGGCTCGCCTATATTCGCGACCGCGTGGCCGAGCAGTTCGGCCGCGATCCGCATTCGAGCCGGCCGTTCGACGGGCTGCGCTTCCTCGACATCGGCTGCGGCGGCGGGCTTTTGTGCGAGCCCATGGCGCGGCTCGGCGCGACCGTCGTCGGCGCCGACGCCTCCGAGACCAACATCGAGGTGGCCAGGCTGCACGCCGCGCAGAGCGGTGTGTCGATCGACTACCGGGCGACGACCGCCGAGGATCTCGCGGACGCGGGCGAGCAGTTCGACGTCATCCTCAACATGGAAGTCGTCGAGCATGTCGCCGACGTGCCGCTCTACATGTCGAAATGCGCGCAGATGGTGAAGCCGGGCGGCATCATGTTCGTCGCCACCATCAACCGGACGCTGAAGGCGCTCGGACTTGCCATCGTCGGTGCGGAATACGTGCTGCGCTGGCTGCCGCGCGGCACCCACCAGTACGAAAAGCTGGTGCGGCCGGACGAACTGGAGCGGGCTCTCTCGGACTCCGGCATGACGATCATCGACCGCACCGGCGTCTCCTACAACCCGCTCGCCGACCGCTGGCAGAAATCGCGCGATCTCGACGTCAACTACATGGTTCTGGCGCAGAAGCCTGCCTTGGTCTGACCGCACGCGCGGCGGATCAACCCGACTGCGATTGCGCCCGCGTGCTCATCGCGACGCCCACGGCGATGATGCCGGCTCCGAGCCACGTCAGAAGCGCGTATTGCTCGCCGAGAAACAGCGTGCCGGAGACGAGCCCGAGCGCGGCGGCGACATAGCCCATCTGGCTGAGGTAGACCGGCCCGCCGACCACCTGGAGGCGGAAGAAGAAGACGAACATGCCGGCCGAGGACACGACCTGGGCCAGCGTCTCCAGGGGCACGGCCGCCAGCGGCGACGGATCGAATCCCCAAGGCGAGGAAAATCCCACCAGGAGCAGGACGGCCGCCGCCGCGAAATGGCTGCCATAGGCGAGTTCCAGCGCCCCGGCATGGCCCGGCCAGTCCATGGTGCGGTAGATGTTGCCGAGCGCCAGCGCGACGGGAATGAGCAGTCCAAGCGCCACCCAGACGGGCGAGGCCGGCGGGCCGAGCTCGCCTCGGGTCGTCGCCACGACCAGCGCGCCCACGAAGCCGACCGCGATACCGGCGATGCCCAGCCGGTTCGGCCGCCGCAGCTTGAGCAGCATCGAAAGGCCGAGCGTGATGACCGGCGACAGCGTGAACATTATCGCGGTGTAGCCCGCGCCGAGATGCGGGATCGCGGCAAAGACGATCATGTTGGGGATGCAATAGGAAATCGTCCCGGCAAGGATGAAGTAGCGCAGCCGATGCGCGTCCGGCAAGCGCAGCCCGCCGCGAAGCGCATCCACCGTGACGAGCGTGACCGCCACGCCAAAGGAGATCACGAAGGACCAGATCACCGGGGAAACGCCCGCGGCGCTGGCGAACTTGCCCAGCGGGAAGATCATGCCGAGCAGGCCGCCCGTGATCATCAGCAGCGCGGGCGCGGAATCCCAGACCGGCTTCATGGGTGGCTTTCCAGTGTCATGGGATGGAGGACGGCGAGGCCGGCGGCGCGTCAGTTCCTGTCGTCCGGGAAGACCGGAATGGGCATGAACTCCACGCCATCCTCGATCAGGGCGCGCGCCTCGTCTGGGGTCGCCTCGCCGTAGATGCCGCGCGCCTCGGTCTCGCCGAAATGGATCTTGCGCGCTTCCTCGGCGAACTTGTCGCCGACATAATCGGCCTCCTGCTTCACCTTCTCGGCCAGTTCCTTCAACTGCGTCAGGACGCGCTTCTGCTCTTCGCCCATGGCGAGCGCGATCTGCTCGCGCTTGCGGCCGGTGGAGACGGACGGCGCCATCAGCGCCTTCTCCACGCTGGCGGAGCCGCAATGCGGGCATTCCACCAGCCGCCTGCCGGTCTGCGTCTCGAAATCCTCGTTGTTGCGGAACCACGCTTCGAAGACATGGTCGCCGTCGCAGCGCAGCGAAAAACGGATCACGAGGCGGCTCTCCGCGCGGGGACTTCGAGCGCCACTTCGTCAAGCACAAACTCGCGGGCGTTCCTGAGGTTGGGCACCTTGCGGCGCGCGGAGGCGGACGCGGCCGTGTCGATCTCGGCTATCACGACCGCCGGCTCGTCATGGTCGGCTTCGGCAAGGATGCGCCCCCACGGATCCACCACCATCGAATGACCAAAGGTCTCGCGGCCGTCCTCATGCCGTCCGCCCTGCGCGGCGGCGATGACGAAGGCGCCATTCTCGATGGCGCGGGCGCGCAGGAGCACGTGCCAGTGCGCCTCGCCGGTCTGGCGGGTGAAGGCGGCCGGAACGGTGAGGACCTCGGCCCCGGCCAGGGCCTGCGTCCGGAACAGTTGCGGAAAACGAAGGTCGTAGCACACGGCAAGCCCGAAGCGGGTGTCGTCCAGCGTCGCCACCACGGCCCGGCCGCCGGGCTGGTAGGTGGCCGACTCGCGCCAGCTTTCGCCATTGTCCAGGTCCACGTCGAACATGTGGATCTTGTCGTAGGTCGTCACCAGCGAGCCGTCCGGCGCGAACAGGAAGGCGCGGTTGGCGACCTTGCCGCCATCGAGCGCGATCGCCATCGAGCCGACATGGATCGCGATGCCGAGTTCGGCGGCAAGTTCGGACGCGGTCCGCGCGATGATGTCGTCGTTTTCGCTCCTCAGGATCGACCGAAGCGCCTCGCGGTCGCGCACAAGCCCGCCCGTCATCTCGGGAGACTGGACGTAGCGGGCGCCCGAGGCCGCGGCCTCGCGGACCATCGCCTCGAACGTCCGGGCATTGGCGAGAGGGTCGGTGCCCGATCGCATCTGCAGGGCCGCGACCTTGAGAACGCTCATGTCCATCTCCCTCAGGCGTTGCCGGAAAGCAGCTTGTCGAGACGGCCGCTGTCTTCGGCGTCATGCAGGTCGTCGCACCCGCCCACGTGAACGTCGCCGATGAAAATCTGCGGGAAGGTGCCGCGGCCGGAGCGATCCATCATTTCCTTGCGTAGCTCAGGCGAAAAACTCGCATCATGTTCGGTGTACTTGACACCCTTGCGATCGAGAAGCCGTTTGGCGGCGCTGCAATAGCCGCACATCATGCGGGTATAGATGGTGACGTCAGGCATAGTTCATTCCCGGATATGACTTCTATATAGGGTCACCCGCGCCGTCGAGGAAGTCCTCCGGCAGCACCCTTGCGAAGGTCAGTACGTCGACGCCACCGGCCCCGGCACGCTTGAGCGAACGCGCGACGGCCGAGACCGTTGCCCCGGTCGTGTAGACATCGTCGATTACGAGGATCCGCCGCCCGCGCACTTTCTCCCGCCCCGCCTTCCCGACGGCGAAGGCGCCGCGCACATTGTCGTCGCGCTCGGTTCGCCCGAGGCCGACCTGCTGGCGCGTGTTGCGCCGGCGAATGACGAGTTCAGGCTCGAAGCACAGCCCGGTCGCGGCCGCGACGGCGCGGCCAAGTTCCGCCGACTGGTTGAAGCGGCGCCACAGGAAGCGGCGGCGGTGCAGCGGCACGGGGACCACCATGTCGGCATCCGCGATCAGCTCCGACCCGGCCCGCAGCATCCAGACCGCCATCCAGGGCGCGAGATCGGTGCGGTCGTTGAACTTGAGCGCCTGTGCCATTCGCCGCGCCACGCCGGTGTAGGCCACGGCCGACCGCGCCCGGTCGAAGCCCGGCGGATCCGCGATCGCGGCGGGCGACACCGCGCCCTCGCCCATGTCGAACTGGAAGGGCGTTCCGAGAACCTCGCACCAGGGCCGCTCGATCATCCTCAGGTCGCGCCAGCAGGCGCCGCAGAGAGAGCCGGGAATGCTGACGATCGCGCGGCAGCCGCCGCACAGGGGCGGAAACAGGATGCGCGCCACCCCACCCGCCAGCGCGGCCATTCGGCGCTTGATCTCGGGTTTCAGATCGGTCACCACGCTCCCCCATGAACCGAAATCTAGCAGACCGGACAGGATCAGCCCATCGATCCGGCGCGGAATCGAGGAGAGGGATCAACTGATGGATGTCTTGTTCGAGCCCGGCCTGGTGACCCGGCGCCGCAAGCGGGCGCTGGCGCAGCCGATGGAGGGCGCGGACTTTCTCATGCGCCGGGTCGCCGAGGATCTCGTCGATCGTCTCTCGACCGTCGAACGGCGGTTCGCCAGGGCTGCCACGATCCGGAGCTGGACGCCGCTGGTGGCCGACACGCTCGCCGCAACGGGCAAGGTCGGCGAGGTGCTGCGAGTCGAGGCCGACGACGTCTTCCTCGATCGCGGAGCGGGGCTAGTGGCCGCCGACGAGCGGTTGCCGTTCGATTCCGAGAGCCTCGATCTCGTCGTTTCGCCTCTTGGCCTGCAAGAGGCGGACGACCTGCCGGGACAGTTGATCCAGATGCGCCGCGCCCTGCGGCCGGACGGGCTCATGCTGGCCTGCTTGGCGGGCGCCGGCACCCTGGCCGAGCTGCGCGAGTCGCTGCTCGCGGCCGAAACCGAGATCACCGGCGGCGCCAGCCCGCGTGTCATCCCGTTCGCCGACGTGCGCGACATCGGCGGCTTGCTCCAGCGAGCCGGGTTCGCTCTCCCCGTCGCCGATGTCGAGGCGGTGACGGTCCGCTATGGCGACATGTTCGGGCTGATGCGGGACCTGCGGGCGATGGGCGCAACCAACCCGCTCGTCGGTCGGCTGAAGCATCCGACGCGGCGGGCGCTCTTCCTGCGCGCCGCCGAGATCTATGGCGAGCGCTTCGCCGACCCCGACGGGCGCATCCGGGCGACATTCAACCTGGTCTGGATGTCGGGCTGGGCGCCGCATGAATCGCAGCAGAAGCCGTTGAAGCCCGGTTCGGGCAAGATTTCGCTGGCGGAGGCGCTCAAGCCGACCGGAGGCCCGTAGCCGTGACGTCGATCAGTTCAGGATGCCGTTGATGGCGGAGGTCGGTTCGCCGAACAGATACTCGATCGCGTCGTGTATCTTGCCGATGCCTCCGATGATCGAAAGGGACAGGATGGCGGCAATCAGGCCGTACTCGACGGCCGTGGCGCCTCTTTCGTCGTTCCAGAAATTCGCAACCATCGATGGGCGCCCCTCCCTCTTGTGGCCGACACCTTAGTGGTCGGGCGGGAAGAATCCCTTAATGAACGTCGTTAATCGATGCTTGAACGAGCAAGATAAGCCAATACCGGCTTGTTCTAGCCGCAGTCGCCGCTTCTGGCGCCGTTCGCACGGATGATGCAGACCGAGTCCGGCGAAGACTGGAGAACGCTGCGGCGGATCGTGTAGCTACGATCGGCGCCGATCGAGCCCGTCGACATGAAGTCCAGTCCGCCCGCGCCGGCCTTGCGCATCAGCCTCTCCTCGGCGAGCGGCGCGATGACCAAGCCGAGGGCGACGGCGATGGAGCCGAAGATCAGGGCAAGCCGGATGGCGCCGCCCGGGGCAAAACCGGGCCGGGACCCGTTCCAGTCGTCATCCGTCCGCATCGTCGATCCCCATGTCCGCCATGACGCGCGTCGCCGCGGCTCGTCCCGAGGAAAGCCTCGCATGCCGGCGTGAAGGATCCATTAACGCTGTTCGGCGCGCCTTCGGCCTAGAGAAGATCGATCAGGAAGGGGATCAGCGGTTCGTCGGCGGGCGGCATCGGATAGTCGCGCATGTCGCGCGGGCGCACCCATTTCAGCCGCTGCCCTTCCAGCCCGCGCGCCGTTCCCTCGAACCGGCGGCACACGAACAAGGGCATCAGCAGATGAAAGTCCTCATATGTGTGGCTGGCGAAGGTGAGCGGCGCCAGGCAGGCAGACTTGGTCTCGATGCCGATTTCCTCGCGCAGTTCGCGGATCAGCGTTTCCTCCGGCGTTTCGCCGGGCTCGACCTTGCCGCCCGGAAACTCCCACAGGCCGGCTAGGGCTTTCCCCTCCGGACGTTCGGTGAGAAGGACGCGACCATCGGCGTCGACGAGCGCGCAGGCGGCGACGAGAAGGATGCGTCTTGGACTTCCGGTCACGGTCAGGCGCCCCGCGGCCTGCGGTAGTGGTAGCGATAGACCTCGGTGAAGCCGAGCGACCGGTACAGCGCCAATGCAGGATCGTTGTCGGCTTCGACCTGCAGCCATGCCTCTCTGGCGCCGCGATGACGCGCCCACTTCAGCGCCGACAGCACAACCTGCCGGCCGTGGCCGTTGCCTCGCCGGGCGGCAAGGGTGGCCACCTCGAACAAGCCGGCGAGATCGCGATCCTGGACGCAGATCGCGGTTGCAACGGGCTCGTCTCCCTCCTCGGCGACGAACAGGCCCGCCTCCGGCTGGATGGAACCGATGACCTCCGACAATCCGGGCCGCATGGCCGGTTCCAGCGCATGCACCCGCAAAGCCGCCCCGACGTAGCGGCTGATGTCCTTCAGCGGTATCTGGTCCATCACGCCGTCGAGCCGCGTTCCGTCGAGGGCAAGGCGCATGACGATCGACTCCGAGAAGCTCAGCCAGTCCTGGCGATCGAGATGGGTCGCAAGCGTCCGGCCGGCGAGCGGCGAGATGCGGAAGGTCAGCGGACGCCCATAGGCGTCGAAGCGCCGCGCCGCACGGGCGATCCGGTCGACGATGTTGGAATCGTCGCCCGGGGCGAGCGGATTGATCGAGTTCAGCCGCTTCGCGGGCAGGCCGGCGGTGAGCCGGATCACCCATGTTCCGTCATACTGCACGAAGGACGCCGGCCACGCACGAAAACCGGCGGCTTCGTAGCGCCTGACCATCGCCAGTTCCGGCATGTTGCCCAGTCCCGTCCGCACTCCGCCCCCTAGCTGCGGTAGTCCCCGTTGATGGCGACGTATTCCTTGGTGAGATCGCAGGTCCAGACCGTCGCCTTGCCGCGCCCGAGCCCGATGTCGACGCCGATGCGGATGCGATCGTTCTTCATGTATTCCGATACGGCCGCCTCGGAATATGCCGGGTCTCTCTCTCCCTCGTGCGCGACGCGGATGTCGCCGAACCAGATCCCGAGGCGATCCCTGTCGGCCGGTTCGCCGGCCTTGCCGACGGCCATGACGACCCGACCCCAGTTCGCATCCTCACCCGCGACCGCCGTCTTGACCAGCGGCGAGTTGGCGATCGACAGGGCGATGCGCTTGGCGGAGCGGGACGACTTCGCGCCGGAAACGGCGATCTCGATTTCCTTGCGGGCGCCCTCTCCGTCGCGCACGACCTGCAGGGCAAGGTTCTTGAGCAGGCGGTTCAGTGCCCGCTTGAACGGCGCGAGTTGCGGGTCGGTCTCGGAGGAAATGCGCGGCGCGCCGCGCTTCGAGGCGGCGCCCGTCGCGAATATGAGAAGCGTGTCGCTGGTCGAGGTGTCGCTATCGACGGTGACGGCGTTGAAGGTCGAATCGGCGCCGCGCTTCAGGAGTTTCTGAAGAACGGGCGCATCGATCGGAGCGTCGGTGGCGACGAAGGACAACATCGTCGCCATGTCCGGCGCGATCATGCCCGCGCCCTTGGCGATACCGTTGATGGTGACGTCGGCGCCGCCGAGCTTCACCGTCGCGGTGGCGTATTTCGGGTAGGTGTCCGTCGTCATGATCGCCTTGCCGGCGTCGGCCCAGCGATCGGCGGCTGCTTCGGCTGTCAGGCCGGCCAACAGATGCGAAAACCGGGCAGCGTCGAGCGGCTCGCCGATGACTCCGGTCGAGGCCAGATACACCTCGTCCTGGCCGCATCCCGCGGCGGCGGCGGCGGCCTCGGCGGTCATGGCCGTCGTCTGCCGGCCCTTCTTCCCGGTGAAGGCGTTGGCATTGCCGGAGTTCACCACCAGCACGCGGGCCTTGCCGGCCGGCAGGTTCTGCCGGCAGAAGTCCACCGGCGCCGACGGACACTTCGAGCGTGTCAGGACACCGGCGACGGCGGTGCCGGCGTCGAAGGTCATCACCAGCAGGTCGGTGCGGCCCTTGTACTTGATGCCGGCCTCTGCGGTCGCGATCCGCACGCCCTCGATCGGGGGCATCTTCGGCTGCTTCTTCGGAGCGAGCGGGGAAACGGTGCTGGACATGGCGTGATGGACCGCGTGACGTTCGAGCCTATTGAGCTGCTTCTTCCTCGCCGAGCGCGTCCTTCAGCGCCGGATCCTGGATCTCGACGGTGGCCGCCTCGCGCAGCGCCTTGACGGCGGCGAAATAGGTCTCGCGGAACAGCAGCGTCCGGACCTGGTCCTTGACCTGATCGAAGGCCGGCGGCTGCTGGGCCCGTTTGTCCTCGACCTTGATGACGTGGAAGCCGAACTGCGTCTGGACCGCCTGCTTCGAGAACTGCCCCACGTCGAGCGCGAAGGCGGCTTCCTCGAAAGGAGGCACCATCTGGCCGGGACCGAAGTAGCCCAGATCTCCGCCCTGCGACGCGGCCCCGTCGGTGGACTTTTCCTTGGCGATCGCCTCGAAATCGCCGCCCGCCTCGAGCTGCGCGATGATCGAGTCGGCCTCTTCCTTCGTCGCCACGAGGATATGACGCGCGCGGATCTCGTTGGCCGGCGGCGTCGCGGCGACTTCCTTGTCGTAGCGCGCGCGGACCGCGTCGTCGGTCACTTCTCCCGCGATCTTGTTTTCGATGAAGGCGCTGTGGAGCGCACGCTGGCGCAGGAACTCCATCCGGTCCTTGAAGGCCTCGGTATCGGCCAGTCCCTCTTCGGCGGCCTTGTCGGAAAGCAGGCGAATCTCGATCGCCGCGCTCAGCGCGGCCGCGCGCTTCTGTTCCTCGGGAAGCTGGGCGAACTGCGGCCCGAGATCACCCCGGGCCATTTCGAGATCGTTCTCGGTGATCGGAGAGCCGTTCACCGTGGCCACGACCGTCTTGTCCTGGGCGAACACCGCGACGGGCGCCGCAAGCATGAGCCCGAGAGCCAGGCCGCATGCGGCAAGCGAGCGGTGGGGGATGGAAGGACGCATCGAACATCTCCAGACGGAAGCGTGGGGCGCAGCCTTTCGCGCCGGATTGAGGCAAAAATTGGCGAACGGAGGCTCCGGCGGCGAACGTTGACATCGCCAGCGCCCCCTCTTATCTGTCCTTCGACTTGGCGTCCAGAACCGTTTTCCGGGCGCTTTTTTGATTGAGGACCGCGCCGAAAACCCCCGCAAAGGCGCGTTTCCCGCCGGCATCCGCCGGAGCGGTTTCTTTTGAAAGGACCATTGAATGGTCAGTCTCGGTGGCCTCGCCCGCAAGATTTTCGGTTCGGCCAATGACAGACGCATCAAGTCGCTGCGACCGCGCGTCGCCGCGATCAATGCGCTGGAAGCCGACATGAAGGCGCTCTCCGACGAGGCGCTGCGCGGCAAGACCGCGGAGTTCCGCGCCGAACTCGCCAACGGACGCGACCTCGACGATCTCCTCATTCCCGCCTTCGCGGTGGCGCGAGAGGCTGCGCGCCGCGCGATCGGCCTGCGGCCGTTCGACGTCCAGCTCATCGGCGGCATGGTGCTGCATGATGGCGGCATCGCGGAAATGCGTACCGGCGAAGGCAAGACGCTGGTCGCCACGCTTCCGGTCTATCTCAACGCGCTCAGCGGTAAGGGCGTGCATGTCGTCACGGTGAACGACTACCTCGCCAAGCGCGACTCCGAGTGGATGGGGCGGGTCTACGGGTTCCTCGGCCTGACGACCGGCGTGATCGTGCACGGCATCAGCGACGAGCAGCGCAAGGCCGCCTATGCCTGCGACGTCACCTACGGGACCAACAACGAACTCGGCTTCGACTATCTGCGCGACAACATGAAGTACGAGCGCGCTCAGATGGTCCAGCGCGGCCACAACTACGCGATCGTCGACGAGGTGGACTCGATCCTGATCGACGAGGCGCGCACCCCGCTGATCATCTCCGGGCCGCTCGACGACCGGTCCGACCTGTACAACCAGATCGATACGTTCATTCCGCGCCTCGACGCGTCCGACTTCGAGATCGACGAGAAGCAGCGCACGGCGACATTCACGGAGGAAGGCACCGAAAAGCTGGAGAACCTGCTGCGCGAGGCGGGTCTGCTTAAGGGCGCCTCGCTCTACGACGTCGAGAACGTTGCGATCGTCCACCACGTCAACAACGCGCTGAAGGCGCACCGTCTCTTCCAGCGCGACAAGGACTACATCGTCCGCGACGACGAGATCGTCATCATCGACGAGTTCACGGGCCGCATGATGCCCGGCCGCCGCTATTCGGAAGGCCTGCACCAGGCGCTCGAAGCCAAGGAACACGTCAAGGTCCAGCCCGAGAACCAGACGCTGGCTTCGATCACCTTCCAGAACTACTTCCGCATGTATGCCAAGCTCGCCGGCATGACGGGCACGGCCTCGACCGAAGCCGAGGAGTTCGCCAACATCTACGGCCTCGGCGTTTCCGAGATTCCGACCAACCTGCCCGTGTCCCGCATCGACGAGGACGACGAGGTCTACCGGACGGTGGAGGAAAAATTCAAGGCGATCGTGCGCGAGATCAAGGAGGCGAGCGCCAAGCGCCAGCCGATCCTGGTGGGAACGACATCGATCGAGAAGTCCGAGTTCCTGGCGGAACGCCTGCGCAAGGACGGCATCACGGCCTTCGAGATCCTGAACGCGCGCCACCACGAGCGCGAGGCCCAGATCGTCGCGCAGGCCGGCAAGCCCGGCGCGATCACCATCGCCACCAACATGGCCGGCCGCGGCACCGACATCCAGCTCGGCGGCAACGCCGACATGCGCATCGCCCAGGAACTCGCGGGCGTGCCGGAAGGGCCGGAGCGGGATGCGCGCGAGAAGGCGATCCGCGACGACGTCCAGCGCCTGAAGGAAGAGGCGCTCGCCGCCGGCGGCCTCTACGTGCTGGCCACCGAGCGGCACGAATCGCGGCGCATCGACAACCAGCTGCGCGGCCGTTCGGGACGCCAGGGCGACCCCGGCCGCTCGAAGTTCTTCCTGTCGCTGCAGGACGACCTGATGCGAATCTTCGGGTCCGAGCGGATGGACGGCATGCTGCAGAAGCTCGGCCTCAAGGAGGACGAGGCGATCATCCATCCCTGGATCAACAAGGCGCTCGAGAAGGCGCAGAAGAAGGTCGAGGCGCGCAACTTCGACATCCGCAAGAACCTGCTCAAGTACGACGACGTGATGAACGACCAGCGCAAGGTCGTCTTCGAGCAGCGCAAGGAGCTGATGGACGGCGAGAACCTGTCCGAGACGGTCGCCGAGATGCGCCAGGACGTGATCGAGGACCTCGTTTCCAAGAACATCCCCGAGAACGCCTATGCCGAGCAGTGGGACATCAAGAGCCTCCAGGAAGGCGTCCGCGCCTACCTCAACCTCGACCTGCCGATCGAGGCCTGGGCGCGGGAAGAAGGAATCGACGAGGAGCAGATCACCGAGCGCCTGACTCAGGCCGCCGACGCGATGGCGAAGGACCGCGCCGAGCGCTTCGGACCCGAGATCATGACCTATGTCGAGAAGTCGATCCTGCTGCAGACGCTGGACCATCTCTGGCGCGAGCATCTGGTCAATCTCGACCATCTCCGCTCGGTCGTCGGCTTCCGCGGCTACGCGCAGCGCGATCCGCTCAACGAGTACAAGTCGGAGGCGTTCGAACTCTTCCAGGCGATGCTCGGCAATCTGCGACAGGCCGTGACGGCCCAGCTGATGCGCGTCGAGCTGGTTCGCGAGGCCGCCGAGGCGCCGCCGCCCGCGGCGCCCCAAGCGGTTGGCCACCATGTCGACGCGACGACCGGCCAAGACGAATTCGCGGACGGCGAGGTCGTGATGGCGGCCTACGAGACGGCCGTCGTACCGGCAGAGCAGCGCGATCCGGAAGATCCGTCGACCTGGGGCAAGGTCGGGCGCAACGAGGCCTGCCCCTGCGGCTCCGGAAAGAAGTTCAAGCACTGCCACGGCGCCTTCGTCTGACGGCTCGGTCCTTTCTAGGCCAGGTCTCCGGCGCAACCCGGCTACGGTGTCGGTTCCGCCCGACCGGTTGCATTGCCGAGCCTTCGAAGCCACGACCTGTGCGTGTCGCCGAACCGTTTCTTAAGCTGTCGGTGCTACGGCTCGAAGCGTCGCAATGACGCGTTCGGGGTATGTGCAGGGTGCGTTTCTCAGCCGCAACGACAGCGGACAGATTGCTGCCGGAGCGTCTCGCCGCGGCGGCCCGGCCGCTGCTTCGGCGCGCCGATGCGCTGCTCCGCGCGCGCGACGAGGCGGGTGAGGCCGGCCGCATCTCGCTGATCGCCTTCGCCATCCGCATCGTCAACGCGGTGATCGCCTTCGTCAGCCAGGTGCTGCTCGCGCGCTGGATGGGTCCGTTCGAGTACGGCATCTTCGTGCTCGTCTGGGTGACCATGGTGATTGCCGGCAATCTCTCCTGCCTCGGCTTCCACACCTCGGTCATCCGCTTCGTCTCGGAGTATCGGGAGAATGCCCGGACGGCGGAATTGCGCGGGCTGTTGCTGACCAGCCGCCTGTTCGCCCTCGCCTCCTCGACGCTGATCGCCGCCATCGGCTTTGCCGGTCTGTGGTGGTTCGAGGATGCCATCGAGAGCTACTACGTCGTGCCGTTCTATCTCGGCATCATCTGCCTGCCGATGATCGCGCTGTCGGACATGCTGCAGGGCATCTCGCGCGCCAATGCCTGGGCCTTCTCGGCGCTGTCGCCGACCTACCTGGTCCGTCCGGTGCTCATCCTCCTTTGCATGGCGGGCGCGCTCGCGGCCGGATACGCGCCCAGCGCCCGGACCGCGGTGATCTGCGCCATCGTGGCCACCTACGTCACGACGATCTGGCAGCTCGTCACCGTCTCGGGCCGCGCCGACCGCCTGAACGGGCGCGGACCGCGGCAGGTGCTGTTCAGGCAGTGGTTCCTCGTCTCCATGCCGATCTTCCTCGTGGAGAGCTTCTTCTACCTGCTGACGAACGCGGACGTGCTGATGGTCGGCCGCTACCTGCCGCCGGACGACGTGGCGATCTACTTCGCCACCGTGAAGACGCTGGCGCTGGTCCACTTCGTCTACTTCGCGGTCAAGACCGGGGTGGCTCAGCGTTACGCCTCGATCTGGCACGGCGGCGACCGGGAGGCCTTCCGAACCTTCGCCCGGGCCACCGTCGGCTGGACCTTCTGGCCCTCGCTCGCGATGGCCTTCGCCGTCCTGGCGCTCGGCCAGCCGATGCTCGCGCTGTTCGGCCCGCATTTCGACCAGGGATACCCGCTGCTCTTCGTGCTGGTGCTCGGCGTGGTGGCGCGCGCCGCGGTCGGTCCGGCCGAGAGCCTGCTCACCATGAGCGGCAACCAGAACATCTGCGCGGGCGTCTACGCGATGACGCTGGCGATCAACATCGGGCTCAACGTGATGCTCATCCCGCTCTATGGACTCTGGGGCGCGGCCGTCGCGACCGCCATGGCCATGTGCTTCGAGGCGCTGGCCCTGTCCTTCACCGTTTGGCGGCGGCTCGGGATCGTGATGGCGGTGTTCCTGCCCGCAACCCTGACCAAGGACGCGTGACCATGGCGGCAGTTCCCATCCTCGAGGAAATGAGCGGCAGCCCGGCCGGGGCAATGATCGCCAGCCTCGCGGGCCTCGGGGGCCAAGCGCTCGATCCGGAGCGGGCCCAGCTCGTCCTTTCGAACGGAGCGGACCGGCGGCTGGCGATCTACGCGGCCTCGGCGGGCTTCGACCTCGTCGAGGAACTCGATTTCCTCTGCCAGCGGACCGTCGAGCCGAACATCTTCTTCAATCCGCGCTTTCTCGCCCCGGCGATGCCGAGGCTCGAGGATCGGGAGGTGCGCCTCGCCGTCATCCGCGACGGCGACGAGGAGAAGAACCGGCTTCGGATGCTGATGCCCTTCTCGGTGGAACGCCCGTCGGTGCCGATCGGCGTGCCGATCATCCGGACCTGGTCGAGCCCGTTCGGCCCCGTCGGCACCCCGCTGATCGATCGCGACGACCCCGTGGACGTGATCGACGACTTCCTGTCGATGCTCGCGCGCCCGCATCTCAAGCTGCCGGGCGTGCTCGTCCTGCCGGACATGCGCCTCGACGGCGCTGCCGCCCGGGTCATCCGCGCCGCCGCGCTGGGGCGCAATCTCACCGTGATCGAGACCGACCGCGTCAGCCGACCCTTCCTCGAAAGCGATCTCGACGGCGAGGCCTATCTCAAGGAGACGCTGCGGTCGCACCACGTGCGCGAGTTCCGCCGCCTGAAGCGGCGGCTCGGCGAGCACGGCGTGGTGGAACATGTCGTGGCGCGCCAGCCCGAGGAGGTCCGACTGGCGCTGGAGGAGTTCCTGACGCTCGAATCGTCCGGCTGGAAGGGTCGCGAGCGATCGGCGCTTGCGGTCGACCGGTTCCGCGCGCCCTTCGCCCGCGAAGCGATCCACCGGATGGCGCAGCGCGACCTGTGCCGCATCCATTCGCTGACGCTCGACGGCAGGACCATCGCCAGCCTCGTCGTCTTCGTCGAGCAGGGCGTCGCATACACCTGGAAGACCGCCTATGACGAAGCCTACGCGGCCTATTCGCCGGGAACGCTGCTGGTGATCGAAATCACCCACCAGCATCTGGATGATCCCAACATCGCCGCGACCGATTCCTGCGCGGTCGCCGACCATCCCGTGATGAGCCGTCTGTGGCGCGAGCGTCGCGAGATGGGAACGCTGGTGATCGGCCTCACGCCGGGCGCCGACAGGTCGGCCCGCCAGGTGGCGGGACAGATCCATCTCTACCGGGAGACCCGCGAGTTCGCCCGCCGCGTCCGCACGCGACTGCGAAGCCTGCTCAAGCGCCGCTGAGCGGGTCAGGCGGCGGAGGGCGACCTCTCCTCGGCTTCGCGCCGCGCTCGGTCGCGGAAGATGCGGCGGATGACCTTGCCGGTCGTCGTCAGGGGCATCGAATCCACGAATTCCACCTCGCGCGGATATTCATGCGCCGACAGGCGCTCGCGGACCCAGGACCGGATCTCGTCGCGCAGGTTCTCGGACTGCGCGACGCCGTCCTTCAAGACGATGTAGGCCTTGACGATCTCGGTGCGCAGCGGATCCGGCTTGCCGACCGCGGCGGCCAGGGCGACGGAGGCATGGCCCGTCAGGCAATCCTCGATCTCGCCCGGGCCGATGCGATAGCCCGCCGAGGTGATCACGTCGTCGTCGCGCCCGAAGAAGTGGACGTAGCCGTCCTGATCGGCAATTCCCTGGTCGCCGGTCGTCATCCAGTCGCCGACGAACTTCTGCGCCGTGGCCTCCGGATTGTTCCAGTATTCCAGGAACATCACCGGGTCTGGCCGGCGCACCGCGATCTGGCCCGGCTCGCCCGGCGGAACCGGCTTGCCCTCGGCGTCGATCAGCGCGACGTCGTGGCCAGGCACCGGCTTGCCGGTCGAGCCGGCGCGGCTGACGCCGATCGCCGCGCAGGAGCCGAGCACCAGGTTGCACTCCGTCTGGCCGTAGATCTCGTTGACCGTCAGGCCGAGTTCCGCCCGCGCCCATTCGTAGGTCTCGCGGCCGAGCGCCTCGCCGGCCGAGGCCACGGTGCGCAGGCCTTTCGGAAAGAGGCGGCCGATGTCGCGATGGGACTTCATCATCCTCAGCGCCGTCGGCGGAATGAAGGCGTTGCGAACGGCCGTCTCGCGCATCAGCCGGCAGGCGACGGACGGGTCGAACTTCTCGGATCGGGAGGAAACGACCGGAATGCCGAAATACAGCGCCGGCAACAGCGCGTTGAGCAGCCCGCCGGCCCAGGCCCAGTCGGCCGGGGTCCAGAAGCGATCGCCCGCCCGCGGCATGAACTCGTGCGCCATCTGCATGCCCGGCAGGTGCCCGAGCAACACGCGATGGCCATGCAGGGCCCCCTTCGGCGGCCCCGTCGTGCCGGAGGTGAAGATCATCATCGCTGGATCGTCGGGCGTGGTATCCACCGCCCTGAAGTCCGGACGACCCTCCGACAGCAGTCTCTCGATGCCCACGGCGCCCTCGGCATCGCCCTCGACCAGAACCACGAGTTCCAGGTCGGTCAGGCGCGCGCGGATGCGCGACAGCTTGAGCGCGCCGGCGGCGTTGGTGACCACCGCCTTCACGCCCGCGGTCGCCAGCCGATATTCGAGCGCCTCCACGCCGAACAGCAGCGCCAGCGGCACCGCGATGGCGCCGAGCTTGTAGATCGCGACGTGGCTGATGGCGGTCTCGAAGCACTGCGGCAGCAGCAGCGCGACCCTGTCTCCACGCCCGATACCCCTTGCGCGAAGGGCCGAGGCGAGCGTCGACGACCGGACGGACAGTTCGGAGAAGTTCAGCGTCGCCGGCTCGCCCTCCGGCCGCCACTCGATCAGCGCCGTGCGGCCGGGTTCGCGCACCGCCCAGGCGTCGGAGACGGCGACGCCGATGTTGAAGCTGTCGGGAATCGTCCAGCGGAACGCGGACCGGAGCGCATCGTAGCTGTCGCGGCGTTCGAGCATCTGGCGATGCCGCCCCCATGAACGAGGAATGGTGCCCCTGGCCGGGTTCGAACCAGCACTCCTTTCGGAACTCGATTTTGAGTCGAGCGCGTCTACCAATTCCACCACAGGGGCCTGCGGGAAGCCCGGCACAGGCCGGACGGCTGCGGACTATACGAGCGCGCGGCGAGACGTCAAACGCTTTCTGGCGCGCGATGCGACGGCTCGCGCGTGCCGGCGCACGAATGGATGCGGGCGAGCGGGAAGCGATGGCGTGGCGTTGGCGGTCCGCCGCGCGGCGCCAAGGCGAAATGCATGCCGGCCCCGCGCGTTGGTCGCTTCCCTCGCGTTGCGAAAGGCACTAGACATCCCGCGTCAAACGGGAGCCCCCCATGCTTCGCAGACTCTACGACTGGACGATGTCGCTCGCCGCAACGCGTCATGCGGAACGCGCCCTGGCGGGCGTGTCCTTCGTCGAGAGCTCGGTCTTTCCGATCCCGCCCGACGTGCTCCTGATCCCGATGGTGCTTGCAGACCGTGCGAAATGGATCCGCTACGCCTTCATCTGCACCATCGCTTCCGTGCTCGGGGCCTTGCTGGGCTACGCGATCGGCGCGTTCCTCTTCGACCTGATCGGCCAGCCGATCCTGAAGCTCTACAACGCGGAGCAATCCTTCGCGAAGATCCAGGCCTGGTACGACACCTGGGGCGGCTGGGGCGTGCTCTTTGCCGCCATCACGCCGTTTCCCTACAAGGTGCTGACAATCTTCTCCGGTTTCACGGGGCTCGACCTGGTCACCTTCGTCGCCGTTTCGGTGATCGGCCGCGGCTTCCGCTTCTTCCTCGTGACCTGGCTGCTGAACCGCTTCGGCGCCCCGATCCGCACGTTCATCGAAAAGAATCTCGGTCTTCTTTTCACCGTCTTCATGGTGCTGCTGGTCGGCGGATTCGTCGCCATCCGCTACATCTTCTGACAGGTTCCGCCATGTCCCTCACAGCTCCGGCCGGCCGCCAACAAGCGCTCTCGGCTTCCGTTCTCGCCATCGGCATGGCCGGCGTGGTCGGCTCCGCGCTGCTGTTCGAGCATGTCGGCGGCTACATCCCGTGCAAGCTCTGCCTGGAGCAGCGTCTGCCCTACTACATCGGCGCGCCCGTCATGCTTGCCGCCGTGCTGGCGTCGACCTTGCGACTGCCCGGCATCGTCACCCGAGGCCTGATCCTGGTCGGCGCCCTGCTGATGACCTGGGGCCTCTGGATGGGCGTTTATCATTCCGGCGTCGAATGGGGCTGGTGGGCGGGGCCGACCGATTGCGGCGTCGTTGCGGGAGCGCCTGCGGGCGGCAGCCTGCTCGATTCCCTGAACACGGTGATCCCGCCGTCCTGCGACGAGGCGGCGCTTCGAATTCTCGGATTGTCGCTTGCCGGCTGGAACGCCATCGCCAGCCTGGTCTTGGCGGCGATCGCCTATCGAGGCGCCTTCGCGAGAGCCTGACCCGGGTTCCCCGGATCAGGGCTCCAGTTCGACGTCCCAGTAGAGATAGTCCATCCAGCTCTCATGCAGATGGTTCGGCGGGAACAGCCGGCCATTGTTGTGGAGGTCGTGGACCGTCGGCTGGAACGGCTTCTGCATCGGCCACATGCGGGCCTGCGCCGGCAGCATGCCGCCCTTCCTGAGGTTGCAGGGCGAACAGGCGGCCACAACGTTCTCCCAAGTGGTCGCCCCGCCGCAGCGGCGCGGGATGACATGGTCGAAGGTCAGATCCTCGTGCGTGCCGCAGTACTGGCACTGAAAGCGGTCGCGCAGGAACACGTTGAAGCGCGTGAAGGCCGGATTGCGCGACGGCTTCACGTAGGCCTTGAGGCAGACCACGCTCGGGATCCGCATCGAGAAGGACGGCGAGGACACCGCGTGGTCGTACTCCGCCACGATGTTCACCCGGTCGAGGAACACCGCCTTGATGGCGTCCTGCCAGGACCAGAGCGACAGTGGATAATAGCTGAGCGGTCGGTAGTCCGCGTTCAGGACGAGCGCGGGCAAGCTATCCGGCGAGACGGAAACCGTCACTTCGATCCACTCCTTGTCGCTGAGAACGGAACGGCGCGGATACTGTAAGCCACAGATGTCAGGAATGTGAAGCGGCGAAATTGCTGCATCGGCCGTTGCCATGCAGGACGCCGATCCCGGTATTTCAAGGACTTGCGTTGTTTCGGGTTGGCGGCGCGCCCTCTCGACCCTTCATGGTCCGGTAGTAGGCCCAGAAAAGCCGGGCGGCCGTGCCGCGGTGCGGCATCCATGATTCGGCCAGGGCGGAAAGCCGCGGCGCGGCCGGGCGCGGGTCGATGCCGAGCGCGTGGCCGACCGCGCTTTGGAGGGCCACGTCGCGGGCGGGAAAGATGTCGGGGTGACCGGCCGCGAACAGGAGATAGATCTCGGCGGTCCACGGCCCGATGCCATGGACCGCCGTCATGCGCGTGATCGCCTCCTCCGCGTCGAGCCGGCAGAGCGCCTCCAGGTCGAGGTTTCCGGCGAGCACCGCCTCGGCGGCCGCGCGCAACGTCTTCTGTTTGGGTCGGGAGAGGCCGGCCTCGCGAAACAGCGCGTCGTCCGCCGCGCGGATCGCCTCCGGGTTCACCGGATCGCACAAGGCGGTCAACCGCCCGAGGATCGCGGCGGCGCTCGCCACCGACACCTGCTGCGACACCACGATGGAGACGAGGCTGGCGAATCCCGGCGCCGTGCGGCGCAGCGGGACGTCGCCCGCCTTGTCGCGGACCGCCGCGAGCCGCGGATCGAGCACGCAGAGCGCATCGAGCCCCTCCTCGACATCGGCGATGGTCTCGATCCTGCGCATGCCCTTCCCCTTTCGGCGCCCGGACAGTAGCAATCGAACCCCGACCGATCCAAGCCGTCCTGCGAGGGCCGATGACCGTTCCCGTTTTCCGCTTCGCGCCGAGCCCCAACGGCGAACTGCATCTGGGCCATGCCTATTCGGCCCTCGTCAACGCGCGGATGGCGGACGAGGCGGGCGGTCGGTTCCTTTTGCGCATCGAGGACATCGACCTGGAACGCTGCACGCCTGCGTTCGAGCGCGGCATCCTGGAAGACCTCGCCTGGCTCGGCATCCGCTGGGAGGAGCCGGTGCGGCGGCAGTCGGAGCACTTCGAGGACTATGCGGCAGCCTTGCGGATCCTCGTCGACGAGGGCCTGGCCTATCCGGCCTTCATGAGTCGCGGGGAAGTCCGCGCCTGGCTCGCGGATGATGCCCCGGCCGCCTGGCCGCGCGACCCGGACGGCGCGCCGTTCTATCCGCCGCGCGACCGCGCCATGTCCACCCGCGAGCGGAACGCCCGTATCGCCGAGGGCGAGGCTTATTCCTGGCGCCTCGACATGACCGCCGCGCTGGCGCGCCTGCGCCGCCCGCCGGCCTGGGACGAGACGGGCATGGGACCGGCGGGCGAATCCGGCCGCATCCTCGCCGATCCGGCGGCCTGGGGCGACGTCGTGATTGCGCGCAAGGACGTGCCGGCAAGCTACAATCTGTGCGTCGTGGTGGACGACGCCATCCAGGGCGTCACCGACGTGGTGCGGGGACGCGACCTGTTCCACGCGACCGCCGTCCACCGCCTGCTGCAGGACCTGCTCGGCCTGCCTGTGCCGTCCTACCACCACCACGACCTGATTCTCGGCGAGGATGGCCGCAAGCTCTCCAAGAGCCGCCGCGACACATCGCTGCGCGCCCTGCGCGAGGCCGGCGCGACGCCGGTCGACATCGCCAGGATGATCGGGCTTCGATCCGGCTGAAAGGCGCGGTCAGGGCCGGTTGATGGCGAATCTGAGGACGAGCATCATCAACAGGGCGATGAACGCGCCGCCGAGACCGGCGAACGAGGCCTCCTGCAGGTTGGCCAGCCTGACCCCGTAGAGATTGAGCAGATAGATGGAACCGAAGAAGCCGCCGGTGATGATGACCGTCAGCGGGGTGGGGCCGAAGCCGTCGCGGCCGATAATCGCGCTCAGTCCCATCGAAAGGATGAACGACAGGATCGTCACGACCGAAACAGCCATGAAGAGCCACCAGGCGCTGAGGTTCCAGATCACGACGCTGCGCCCCGCCTCTTTGGCCAGATGCACTGGCACTCACGAAAAACCGTCCTGGACACTATCGGACAATCCTTTCCCTTTGCTTATTCGCCGGTCCAAGGACCCGTGAAGCCGCCATGCCCCTCGCCAGAATCGCCCCCGCCGTCTTCGTCGTCCTGTGGGCGACCGGCTTTATCGGCGCCCGCTATGCCATGCCATGGTCGGAGCCGTTCAGCTTCCTT
The DNA here is from genome assembly GCA_046292285.1 of Mesorhizobium sp. Classification (GTDB taxonomy): domain Bacteria; phylum Pseudomonadota; class Alphaproteobacteria; order Rhizobiales; family Rhizobiaceae; genus Aquibium. The sequence goes on from JBKBRJ010000007.1 coordinate 87,641, forward strand.
GCCGTGCGGTTCGCGATCGCGTTCGCGCTTCTCGGCGTGCTGATGCTGGTCCTGAAGACGGCCCGGGCCGGCTGGCGCGAGGCGGCGCATGCGGCCTTCGCTGGCATGCTGATGCACGGGATCTACCTGGGTGGCGTCTTCTGGGCCATCCGGCACGGCATGCCTGCGGGATTGTCGGCGCTGATCATCGGGCTGCAGCCGCTCATCACGGCGGTGATGGCCGGCCTGTTCCTCGGCGAGCGCATCCTGCCGCGGCATTGGCTCGGCCTCGCCGTCGGCTTCGCCGGCGTGTCGATCGTGCTCTGGCCGAAGCTCGGCGCGATCGCTGGCGGGGTGACCGCGGTTACGCTGACCGCCTCGGTGATCTCCGTCATCGGCATGAGCGCTGGCACGATCTGGCAGAAGCGCTTCATCACCGGCGTCGACCTGGTGACGGTGACGCTCTACCAGTATCTCGGCGCCACGCTCCTGATGGCGATCGGCTCGGCCGCGACCGAGACGCGCACCTTCGTGCCCACCACCGAGCTCGTTCTGGCCATGGCGTGGTCGGTCTTCGTGCTGTCGCTCGGCGCGATCCTGCTGCTCATGTATCTCATCCGCCATGGCGAGATGGCGAAGGTCGCCTCGCTGTTCTATCTCGTGCCGGCCTGCACGGCGCTGATGGCCTGGGTGCTCTTCGGCGAGGAGCTTTCGGCCGTGCAGATCCTCGGAATGGTCATCGCCACCCTTGGCGTCGGCATGGCGACGGCTCAGCGCCCGATATGGGCTCGGGCCTCGCGATAGCGGCGGATCGCGGCGTTGAATTCGCCTCCCAGGATGAAGATCACCGAGACGATGTAGAGGAACACCACCGCGATCATGATCGAGGCGAGCCCCGCATAGGTCGTGACATAGGTCGAGAACTGCTCGAGATAGGCGGCAAACAGGACCGACCCGACCATCCAGCCGACCACGGTCAGCGCGATGCCGGGGAAAATGTCGAGCAGCGACCGCCTGCCCGCCGGCAGCCAGAAATGCACGCAGACGAGGCCGACGAGGATCACCGCCGAAGCGATCGCATAGCGCCAGATCGTGATCGTGCCCATGTAGGGTCCGATCCACTCGAAATGGCGCTCGGCGATCCGGCCGACCAGCGGAGCAAGGACGAGCAGGACGCTGATCGCGAGGAAGCCGAGCGTGGCGATCAGCACGAAGGCCAGGCTCTGCAGTCGACGGAACAGGAAGGAGCGGTGTTCCGTGACACGGTAGGCGCGGTTGAGCGAGACACGCAACGCCTCGATGCCGTTCGAAGCGAAGATCCCGGCGGCCACAATGCCGAAGGTCAGGACGTCGGTGCGCTGGACGGTGAGCACGTTCGTCACCTCGCGGGCGATCGGCTCGGCGATCTCCTGCGGCCAGGTGTCGAACACCAGGTGCACGGCCGTGTCGGCGAAGGCATTCGCTCCAAGGAAGCTGGCCAGCGTGGTGGCGAAAATCAGGAAGGGGAAGATCGCGAGCAGGGCCGACAGTGCCAGATGGCTCGCCATCGACCAGCCGTCGTCGGTATCGAAGTGACCGAGAGCATCGGCCAGGATCCGCCGCGCCGCGGTCATCCCTCGCATGAATCGTCCTCGTGATTGTGCCGCTCGAGCGAATATGTGAAGTCAGGTGGCGCCGATGGCAACCCGCAAAGGCTAGCCGCAGTGGCCGACGTGCGTGCCAGGTCCGGCAGCGATTTCGGTCCCGTTCGCATGGATTCTGCATTCAGTGCTGACATCGCGGGCCCGACGCCCTAAATGCCCCGCAGTCTCCCTCCTCACCGGCAACCTGGAACTCCGCCATGTCCACCGTCTTCAACATCCTCGCCGTCGTCGTCATGGTGGCCGTGGTCATCGTTCTCATCCGCGGCCTCATCAACATGCTGCGCGGCGGATCGGGCAACACCTCCAACAAGCTGATGCAGGCGCGTGTCCTGCTGCAGTTCGTCGCGCTGGTCTTCATCATGCTGGCGCTGTGGTACAGCCGCTCCGGCACGCCCGGCTGATCCGGCGACAGGGGCACGAGATGGTCAAGCTGAACAAGATCTACACCCGCACCGGTGACGACGGCACGACCGGCCTCGTTAACGGCGAGCGACGCGTGAAGTCGGATCTGAGGATCGAGGCCTTCGGCACGGTCGACGAGGCGAACGCCTGCATCGGACTGGCGCGCCTGCACACCGCCGCGGATCATCCCCAGATCGACGGCATGCTGGAGCGAATCCAGAACGACCTCTTCGACCTCGGCGCCGACCTGGCGACGCCCGCCAGCACACGCATCGAGGGATACGAGCCGCTGCGGATCGTCGCGAGCCAGGTCGCGCGCGTGGAGGCCGACATCGACACCCTCAACGCCGGGCTCGAGCCGCTGCGCTCCTTCGTGCTGCCCGGCGGATCGCCCGCCGCCGCCGCGCTGCATCTCGCCCGCACGGTGGCGCGGCGCGCCGAACGCGCGATGGTCGCCGCCAACGCGGTCGAGGGCGAGAACATTTCCGCCGAAGCGCTGAAATACATCAATCGCGTTTCCGATTTCCTGTTCGTCGCCGCCAGGGCGGTCAATGGAATGGGGTCCCGCGACGTGTTATGGGTGCCGGGAGCCAATCGCTGATTCGAGGGGGAGTGGGGCGATGTTCATACCGCTTCACGACGCCAACAGCCTGAAGCACATCCGGCTCCAGTACATCACCTTCGGAATCATCGTCGTCAACATCGTGGTCTTCATCCTGATGGCCGTCAGCGACGGTTCGCAGGCGACCGTTTACGGGCTTGGCTACGTACCCGCCGTGGTCAACGACGTGGCCGAGCTGCCGCCCCATCTGGTGCTCGTCCCGGAGGGCTTCACCTACGTCACCTACGCCTTCCTGCACGGCGACTTCTTCCATCTCGCCGGCAACATGCTGTTCCTTTGGGTCTTCGGCGACAATGTCGAGGACGCGCTCGGCCATTTCCGCTTCCTCCTGTTCTACTTTGCCTGCGCGGCGGCCGGAGCGGCCTTCCACGGCATGCTGGCGCCCGGATCGGAAATCCCGCTGGTCGGCGCCTCCGGCGCCATTGCCGGCATCGTTGCGGCCTATCTGATCCTGCATCCGCGCGTGAAGGTCTGGGTGCTCGCCTTCGGGCGCTTTCCGCTGCGCATTCCCGCCTTCATCCCGCTGATCCTGTGGGTCGGGTTCCAGATGCTGATGCTGTCCGTCGGCGATGACAGCAATATCTCCTGGGCGACCCATGTCGGCGGCATTGTCTGCGGTGCGATCCTCATCGTCATCATGAAGCGCCCGGAGGTCCCGCTGTTCGACCGGAGCATCGTCACGCCCGCGGCGGTGGAGACCGCGGAGGCCGAGCCCGCGCAAAGCCGCAAGGCGCCGACGCGCTGGGGCCGGCAATAGGCCCTTGTCGGCCTCTTGGGTGGCGTCCACCGGCGACCGACAGCTCGGCCGGAGTCTTGCGATCATGCCGGCACGTAGGTCAACCTGATCACGTCCTCGTCGATGCGATCGCTCGCCGTCAGGCGCAACCGTGACCGCGGCCTGGCAAAGTAAGCCTTGCCGCCACCGAGCACGACAGGATGGATGTACAGCCGATACTCGTCGACGAGACCTTCATCGGCGAGGCTCGCCGCCAGTTCCGGGCCTGCGACTTCAATGATGCCCTCCAGCCGATCCTTCAGTTCCACGATGGCCGCCGTCGCATCTCCCGCGACAAGGGTGGCGTTCGGGCCGACGGATACGCCCGAGCGCGACACGACCCACTTCCTCTTGCTTCGCCACGCCGCCGCATACTCCCGTTGCTCCTCGTCCCACTCGGATCGATCTTCGTCCCAATACCGCATGACGTCGTACATGCGGCGACCATATGCGATGCCGGAAAGGCTGCGCACGTCGTCGATGAAATGCCGAAAGAGCAAGGGGTTCGGCGCAAACCTCATGTGGTCGACATATCCGTCGAGCGAAACATTCAACGCGAAGACCAGTTTCGCCATTTTGCCTCCTCCATTCCGAGCCCGCTCGCGGCGGCCAACGGTAGGCGGCAATGAGACGGCCGGCAATCGAGTGCTCCGCCTCCAAGTCGGCTCGACGTCCGTCGGACGATTCAACCAGTTGACGTAAACGTCAATCACTCATAGGGTCCGCGCGCGCCGAAAAGCCCCGCCCGCGGCCGTTTTTCGAAGCGGGATGTCGGCTTGGGACTAGCGGTGACCGCGGCGCAGATGTTAAACGCCGCGCAAAACGTGTCCAAGGAGAGGTTCCGAGCCCATGAAAGTTCTCGTCCCTGTGAAGCGGGTGGTCGACTACAACGTGAAGATCCGCGTCAAGTCGGATGGCTCGGGCGTCGAACTCGCCAACGTGAAGATGTCGATGAACCCCTTCGACGAGATCGCGGTCGAGGAGGCCATCCGTCTCAAGGAAGCGGGCAAGGCGACCGAGATCATCGCCGTGTCCGTCGGCCCGCAGCAGGCGCAGGAGACCATCCGCACGGCGCTCGCCATGGGTGCCGACCGCGGCATCCTGATCAAGACCGACGAGATCGTCGAGCCGCTGACGGTGGCAAAGCTGCTGAAGGGCGTGGTCGAGGCCGAGGGGCCCGAACTCGTCATCCTCGGCAAGCAGGCGATCGACGACGACGCCAACCAGACCGGCCAGATGCTGTCGGCGCTGCTCGGCTGGAGCCAGGGCACCTTCGCCTCGAAGCTCGAGATCGACGGCGCCACCGCGCGCATCACGCGCGAGATCGACGGCGGGCTGCAGGTCCTCGACCTGAAGATGCCGGCGATCGTCACGACGGACCTGCGCCTCAACCAGCCGCGCTATGCGTCGCTGCCCAACATCATGAAGGCCAAGAAGAAGCCGCTCGACGAGAAGAGCCCCGCCGACTACGGCGTCGAGGTGAAGCCGCGCCTGAAAGTGCTCAAGACCGAGGAGCCGGGCGGCCGCAAGGCGGGCGTCAAGGTCAAGACGGTCGCCGAACTCGTCGACAAGCTCAAGAACGAAGCCGGCGTGCTTTGATCTCGGTGTCAGGAAAGGAATAGAACGATGGCCATTCTTCTCGTCGCCGAACACGACAACGCAACCGTCTCCGACCAGACCGCCAAGGCGCTGTCCGCGGCCCTCAGGATCAGCTCCGACGTCCATGTCCTCGTCGCCGGCAAGGGCGCGCGGGGCGCCGCCGACGGCGCGGCGAAGCTCCAGGGCGTCACGAAGGTCCTTCTGGCGGAGTCCGACGACCTCGCCGAGCGTCTCGCCGAACCGGTCGCCGCGCTGATCGTCGGCCTTGCCGGCAGCTACGACACGATCGTCGCGCCCGCGACCTCGATGGGCAAGAACGTGATGCCGCGCGTGGCCGCCCTGCTCGACGTGATGCAGGTCTCCGACGTGATCGAGGTCGTCTCGGCCGACACGTTCAAGCGTCCGATCTATGCCGGCAACGCGATCCAGACCGTCCAGGCGACCGATGCCAAGAAAGTGATCACCGTGCGCACCGCGACCTTCCAGGCCGCCGGCGAGGGTGGCTCGGCGGCGATCGAGACGGTCCAGGCCGCGGCCAATCCCGGCCTTTCCACTTTCGTGGAGAACCGCATCGCCGCCAACGACCGCCCCGAACTGACCTCGGCACGGATCATCATTTCCGGCGGCCGGGCGCTCGGCTCGTCGGAGAAGTTCCAGGAGGTCATCACGCCGGTGGCCGACAAGCTGGGCGCCGCGATCGGCGCCTCGCGCGCTGCGGTCGATGCCGGCTACGCGCCGAACGACTGGCAGGTCGGCCAGACCGGCAAGGTGGTCGCGCCGGAGCTCTACATCGCCGTCGGCATCTCGGGCGCCATCCAGCACCTCGCCGGCATGAAGGACTCGAAGGTCATCGTCGCCATCAACAAGGACGAGGAGGCGCCGATCTTCCAGGTTGCCGACTACGGCCTCGTCGGCGACCTCTTCACCGTGCTGCCGGAACTCGAAAAGGCGCTTTGAAGCCGCTCCATCAGCGCATAAGATCGCACACGCCGCAGCGGGAGGCCGCTGCGGCGTTCGCCACTTCAGGTGGGCGACGCACCAGAGGCACGATCATCCGCGGGATCTGACATGGCAATTCAATCGGTCGGCATCATCGGAGCGGGCCAGATGGGCAGCGGCATCGCCCATGTCGCCGCGCTGGCCGGCTACCAGGTGCTGCTGCACGACATTTCGCGCGACAGGATCGAGAAGGGCCTGGCGACGATCAGCGGCAACCTGGCCCGGCTGTCCGCCGCGGGCAAGCTGCCCGATGTCGACCGCGCGACCGTCGTCGGCCGCATCGCCGCCGCCGAAAGGATCGAGGACCTTGCGTCAGCCGACCTCGTCATCGAGGCGGCGACCGAGGACGAGACGATCAAGCGCAAGATCTTCGCTCAGCTCTGCCCGATCCTCAATCCGGAAGCGATCCTGGCGACCAACACCTCCTCGATCTCGATCACGAGGCTGGCGGCCCAGACCGACCGGCCCGAGCGCTTCATCGGCATCCACTTCATGAACCCGGTGCCGGTGATGAAGCTCGTCGAGCTGGTGCGCGGGATCGCCACGGAGGACTCGACCTTCGAGGCCGCCAAGGCCTTCGTCACCGGCCTCGACAAGACCGTGACGGTCGCGGAGGATTTTCCCGCCTTCATCGTCAACCGCATCCTGCTGCCGATGATCAACGAGGCGATCTACACGCTCTATGAGGGCGTCGGCTCGGTCGAGGCGATCGACACGGCCATGAAGCTCGGAGCGAACCATCCGATGGGACCGCTGCAGCTGGCCGACTTCATCGGCCTCGACACCTGCCTGTCGATCATCCAGGTGCTGCACGACGGGCTGTCGGACTCGAAGTACCGGCCCTGTCCGCTGCTGGTGAAGTATGTCGAGGCGGGCTGGCTCGGCCGCAAGACGGGGCGCGGCTTCTACGACTATCGGGGCGAGCACCCCGTCCCGACGCGCTGAACCCGGCTCCGGCATTTTCGTCCGGCGCGCGGCGCCGGCTTCATTCGCCCTTGTAGAGGCGCCAGTTCTTGGCGTTCTTGAAGTCGGAGAGGGCGGAAAACTGGGTGGACTGGTTTCGCCCGTTCGCCTTCGACATGTAGAGCGCCCTGTCGGCCTTGGCGTAGAGATCGTCCGCGCTGTCGGCCAGCGCGGCCATGCAGGCGCCGATCGACACCGTCACCGCGCCTCCCTGCGACCCGACATGCCCGTTGAGAGGCACCAGGCGCTCGACCGCCTTGCGGATCGTCTCGGCGAGTTCCGTCACCGCGCTTTCCTTCAGCCCGTTGACGATGACCGCGAACTCCTCGCCGCCGGTGCGCGCCACGACCATGTCGCTCGACGCCGTCGTGCGGATGATGCTCGCGACATGCTGGATGATCTTGTCGCCGACGGGGTGGCCGTAGCGATCGTTGATCTGCTTGAACCGGTCGATGTCGGCGAGGATCAGGGCGCTGTACAAGACCTTCTTCGGATCGTCATAGACCTGGGCGATCGAGCGGTCGAAGGCGCGACGGTTGGACAGCTGCGTCATCGGGTCCGTGTCGGCGAGCTTCTTGTACTCCTCGAGCTTGGACTTGACCTCCTCGAGTTCGGCCGACTTGTCGATCATGTGGCTGACGAGCTGCTTGCCCTGCTCGATCTTGGAATCGGTCGCCGCGGTCATGATGCCCGAGATTCGCTGCAGGATCTCCTGGGTGACCTTCTCGCGCTTCTTGAGGCCATCGGAGCTCTGGCTGAGGATCGATCCGTAGCGTTCGAGCTGGATGCGCTCGCGCTCGAACAGGATCATCACTTCCTCGACCTTGTTGGCGATCTGGTCGCGCACGTTGTCGACGAAGAGCTGGTTGCTGGTCTGGATGAAGTACTTGATGCTGAGTCGGTCGAGTTCGTCCTGGCGCGGCCTGCTTCCGAGGGCCCCCAATTCGGCGTTCAGCTCGGGGTTCGAGCCCGCGAACACCTCGTAATAGATCTCGTAGTTCCGGGGCGTTCCCATCACGCCCATGGCGCGCATGGCCAGTGCGATCTTGGTCGCGATGTCGGACGTGTTGCCATTGCTGGCGCTTGGCGCGGGCGCCGCGGAATGAGCCGTGGAAACTGCCATCTCTTTGTCCAAACCGCTCCCCACGTCCCTTCGAAGCCCGCCGATCGCCTGGCGATGCCGCCACGATCCGCCGCCCTGCTCCGCAGTTGCCCCAATAGCCGATGGACGCCCCAGCGATCCGCCACCCAGCTTACCCGCACGTTAGCCCCGGCCGGCTAATTGTCCGTTAAATTCGTGTGTACGCGAAGCATATGTCCTATACTCGCAAGGGTTTAGACACCCTGTCCTCGCCGCCGAAGATGCGCAGGTAGCGGGCGATCTCCTCGGGGTCGCCGGTGGCCTTCTCGGGATTGTCGGAGAGCTTGACCGCCGGCCGGCCATTGGCTTCGCTCACCTTGCAGACGATCGAGATCGGCTTGAGCCCGTCGAGGTCGATCGGCGAACAGCCCTCGAAGTCGTTGGTCAGGTTCGTGCCCCAGCCGAACGTCATGCGCACCCGGCCATGAAAATGGTGGTAGGCTCTCTCGATCGAGTCGACGTCGAGTCCGTCGGAGAAGATCAGGAGCTTCTCCCTGGGGTCGCGGCCGCGCTCCTTCCACCAGCCGATGATCTTCTCGCCGCCTTCGATCGGCGGCGCGCTGTCGGGACGGAAGCCGGTCCAGTCGGCGACCCAGTCGGGAGCCCCGCGCAGGAAGGAAGCCGTGCCGAACGTATCGGGCAGGACGATCAGGAGGTTGCCGCCATAATAGCGGTTCCAGTCCTGAAGCACCTTATAGGGCGCCTCGACGAGCGCCTTTTCGTCCCTGGCCAGGGCAGCCAGCACCATCGGCAGCTCATGGGCATTCGTGCCCAGCGCCTCGAGATCGGTGTCCATCGCCAGCTTGACGTTGCTGGTGCCCGTCAGCGCGCCGCCCAGGCCTTCCTTGAGCGCCTCGACGCACCAGCGCTGCCACAGGAACGAATGGCGACGCCTTGTCCCGAAATCGGATATGCGCAGGTCCGGCAGCTTGCGCAGCCGCTCCACCTTCGACCACATGCGCGCCTTGGCGCGCGCATACAGAACGTCGAGCGTGAACGGGCCGAGCGACTTCATCGCCGAGCGCGAACGCAGTTCGTTGATGATCGCCAGCGCCGGTATCTCCCACATGCTGGTTTCCTTCCAGCGGCCGTGGAAATGGAGTTCATACTGGCCGTCGCGGCGGCTGAGTTCGTATTCGGGAAGCTGGAAGTCGGCGAGCCAGGCGAGGAAGTCGGGCTGGAAGATCTGCTTGCTGCCGTAGAACGTGTTGCCCGCGAGCCAGATCATCTCCTTCTTCGACATCTTGAGCGTGCGCGCGTGGTCCAGCTGCTCGCGCAGCGCGCCCTCGCTGATCTCGTCGGAGAGCCGGACGGAGGTGGTGCGGTTGATGAGCGAGAACGTCGCGTCGACATCCGGGTAGAGCCCCCAGATCATCTGCAGCATGAGGAGCTTGTAGAAGTCGGTGTCGAGCAGGCTGCGGATGATCGGATCGAGCTTCCAGGTGTGATCGTGGACCCGCTTGGCGATATCGGTCTTCGTCATGTCCACTCTCCTGCCGGAAACCCGTTCCCCTGCCGGCACCGACGGCGACAGGGTCTAGGCCGAAAAGGACCCTGCGGCAAGCCGCGCGCCGGGCGACCGTTGGTCCAGCCGCTCAGCTCGCGTGCTGGCGCACCTTGCTGCGGATCTGGTCGAGCGTGAAGGGCTTCGGCAGGACTTCGAGGATGATGCTCCTGAGTTCCTCCGCCTGCTCGCGCATGTCGGCATAGCCTGTCACCAGCATGATCCTCAGGCCAGGAAAGAGCGAGGCCGCGGCCTTCGCCATCTCGATTCCGTCCATCGCGGGCATGCGGATGTCGGAGACGACGAGATCATAGGTCCCGTTGCAGGCGCGGATGCGGTCGAGGCCCATCTCGCCGTCCTCGGCGGTCTCCACGACGTGTCCGTCGCGCTCGAGCGCCCGGGCCGCGAGGCTGCGGACGGGTTCGTCGTCCTCGACGATCAGGATCTTGCTCATCCCCCGGTTTCCCGTTCTGTGGTTGCCGTTCGGTCGCGACGCGCGGGTTTCGCCGCCGCGGATGTCAGGCGTCGCCCTTGACCACGCCCACGAAGGGCAGTTCGCGGAAGGCGTGGGCGACATCCATGCCGTAGCCGACGACGAAATAGTCGGGGCAGTCAAACCCGACATAGTCGGCCGTCAACTCGGTCTGGCGCTTGCTGTGCTTGTCCAGCAGGACCGCGATGGAGACGCTGCGCGCGCCGCGCCCCAGCATCAGCTCGCGGGTGAACTTCAGCGTCTTGCCCGATTCCAGGATGTCGTCGATCAGCAGGATATCGCGGTCGCGGACGTCATTGTCGATGTCGCGCAGAACTCGAACCTCGCCGCTCGTCGTCCCGGTGCCGTAGCTGGAGATGAAGATGAACTCCACTTCGGGCGAGGCGCCCGCGTCGTGCATCGCCCGGATCAGGTCGGCCGCGAAGATGAAGGAGCCCTTGAGGATCGAGATCACGAGCAGGTCGTGATAGTCGCGCGAGGCGATCTCCTTGGCCAGTTCGAGGTTGCGCCGCGCGATCGCGGACGCGCTGAACAGAACCTCGATTTCCTTGCCGCGCACCACAGGCATCAGTCGTTCCTCTTGGTCATCGTCACCGAGACACCCGCGACCGAACCCATCGGCGCATCGACGCGGCTTGAAAAGCGGTAGTGTTCGCCCGGTTCGATCAGCGCTCCCGCGGAATCGAGTCTGTATCGCGTGACGCGGCCCGCGTCACCCGTAACTTCGATGGCGAGCGTCGGCATCAGGCCCGTGGCACGCGCGGTGTTGACGATGCTGCCGTCGATCACGAGCAGGCGTCGGCCGTTCCGCTCCTCGACACCGGATGTCAATTGCGCGATCCGCATCGAATCGTCGGCGGCAGGCGACATGAGCGCGAGCAGAGGTCCCGACAACGTATGGCCGCCCGATATCCAGAAGGAGGCGAGCGCCATCACGACACCAACCACCCAGAACAGGGGGCCGGCCCGTTCGCGCGTCGCGCCGGCGCCGTTTCCAGCCGTGCTTTTCAGCATGTCCATGCCGGCGCGGGGCCGGGCGTCGTTCCGCCGCGTTCGCGGACCGAGCCGGTCGGCATTTGAGGGAATGACCGTCGAAAGGTGAAGGACTTCGAACTCGGCGTCCTCGATATCGTCGGTGGACGGCACGCCGGACGACCGGACGCACCGGTCCGTCATGATCTCGCCCGAGACGGGGCGGAGGTGTCGCGCGTCGAACATCGGGCCCGGCGGTCCTTCTGGGATCCCTTCCACGGGTTAAGCGGAAATGGTTAATGTTTCGCTGCCGGAGGGCCGCCTTTCCGCTTCGGCATGCGGTATCTTAACCGCTCGTTAACCACCTGGCGGGAACGTCCGACGTTCCGGCGCAGACGCCAAGAATCAAGGCCGCAGACACAGTGATTCGATTCGAGAACGTCGGCTTGAGGTACGGCATGGGCCCGGAGATTCTCCGGGACATCTCGTTCCACATTCCGCCCGGGTCCTTCCAGTTCCTCTGCGGCCCATCGGGCGCGGGAAAGACGACGCTGTTGCGCCTGCTCTTCCTGTCGCTGGCGCCGACGCGCGGGCTGATCACGGTGTTCGGAAAGGATCGCACGCAGATCCTGCGCGCCGAACTGCCGCTGATCCGGCGCAAGATCGGCATCGTCTTCCAGGATTTCCGCCTGCTGGACCACATGACCACCTACGAGAACGTCGCGCTTCCGCTCAGGGTGCGCGGACGCGAGGAGGCGACCTATCGGAGCGACGTCGTCGAACTCCTGAAATGGGTCGGCCTCGGCGACCGGCTGCACGTCTTGCCGCCGGTGCTCTCGGGCGGGGAGAAACAGCGTGCGGCCATCGCGCGGGCGCTCATCGAACAGCCGGAAATACTGCTCGCCGACGAGCCGACCGGCAATGTCGATCCCACGCTGGCGCGCCGGCTGCTGCGCCTTTTCATCGAACTGAACCGCTCGGGGACCGCGGTGGTGATCGCCACCCACGACCTCCATCTGATGGACCAGGTCGATGCCCGCCGCATGGTGCTGGCGGAAGGCAGGCTCGATGTCCACGACTGACGCCACACCGGCCTTGCCGCGCGCCGGCTCGGGCGCCAAGACCTGGCGGCGGCCGGCATCGATCGTGCCGGAACGAAGCGTGGCGGGGCATGCGCTCATCATCGTCATCGCGATCATGACGTTCCTGTCGTGCCTGACCCTGGGCGCGGTGACGCTGGTGCGCGACACGGCCAGCGTCTGGCAGACCCAGATCGCGCGCGAGGCGACCATCCAGATCAAGCCCGACGACGGTCTCGACATGAACGCGGCTCTGGCGAAGGCGCAGGCGATCGCCGCCGGGTTTGGCGGCGTGCGGTCGGCAACGATCGTCGACAGCGCCGCGACCGCGCGGCTGCTGGAGCCCTGGCTCGGCGCGGGGCTCGACATCGAGGAACTGCCGGTTCCACGCCTCGTCATCGTCACCATCGACGAGAACGCGCCGCCCGACTTCGCGGCGATGCGGCAGGCGTTGCGCGCGGCCGTGCCCAACGTCAACCTGGACGACCACCGCAACTGGGTCGACCGCCTCGTCTCGATGGCCCACACGACCGTCATGATCGGCATCGCCATCCTTGTGCTGATGCTTGCCGCGACTGTCATGACCGTCGTCTTCGCCACGCGCGGAGCGATGGCCGGCAACGGACCGGTCATCGAGGTGCTGCATTTCGTGGGCGCGGAGTCGCAATTCATCGCCGCGGAGTTCCGCCGCCACTTCCTCTGGATCGGCCTGAAGGGCGCCGCGGCCGGCAGTCTTGCGGCCATCATCGTCTTCGTCATGTTCGCCTGGTGGTCCTCGCGCAACATGGCCACGCCCGAGGCCGACCAGGCCACGGCCCTGTTCGGCAACTTCGTTATCGGCACGACGGGCTATCTCGGAGTCCTGTTCATTCTCGTTCTGGTCGCGGGGCTGACCGCGGCGACCACCCATTTCACCGTCGTGGCGCGCCTGAACGGCATCGACATCGGGCGGACGGACCATGACTGAGCGCTCCCCCGGTCCCGTGGTGATCGACGGCCGTCCGCCGCGGGGCCAACCGTGGCGCGCCTCTCTATCGAACGCCGCAATTGCAGGCTATGAGGGACCTGCGCGCGACGAACGAAAGGCTGGCGGCGACGGCGAGATGAATCGGGAACGGGCCGACACACGGGGAACGCGGAGCAGCCGGCTCGGTTGGCTGGCGCGCGGCCTCCTTGCCGCGACCGGGATCGCGGGGCTCGCCTTCGTCGTCGGGTTCGGCTGGTTCGCCAACCAGATCAGCCATCTCGAGACGCCGGCCGACCCGCCCGGCGCGGACGCCATCATCGTGCTGACCGGCGGCCAGTTCCGCCTCGACGCCGCCGTTGACCTGCTGCGGTCGGGAAAGGGCCGCCGACTGCTGATCAGCGGCGTCAACCCCGTGGCGCGCGACTCGGAACTGAAGGCGGTCATGGGCGCCGACGACCGGCTGTTTTCCTGCTGCATCGACATCGATCGGGCCGCCATCGACACGATCGGCAATGCGGCCGAGAGCGCCAAGTGGGTGAACGAGCACGCCTACGACTCCGTGATTCTCGTCACCAACAACTACCACATGCCGCGCAGCATGCTCGAGATGCGCCGGCTGCTGAAGACCACGGAACTGCGCCCCTATCCGGTGGTCAACAGCCGGCTGGACGATGGCAGCTGGCTGGTCAAGCCCGACGCCGTGCGCGTGCTGTTCACCGAATACACGAAGTTCCTGACCGCGGTGGCACGCAGCCCCTTCGTTCGCGGACTCGAGCCGACGATGCAGGCGCGCAGCGCGAACGCCGACTGAGCCGCTTGCCGACAGCCGAGGTTTCCCTTTGGCGGGGCCGGTGCTACGAACGGCCGCTCAACATGCCGCGGCGCCCCTGATGCTCGTTCTCCGATCCCTTGCCTACAACGTCGTCTTCTATCTCAACCTGATCCTGCAGATGCTGTTCTGGACGCCGTTCTATTTTCTGGCGCCGCGGCATCTCGCCTGGTTCGTGCCTAAGTTCTGGTCGCGCTCGAGCCTCTGGCTCCAGACGCTGATCGTCGGGACCCGGTTCGAGATCACCGGCGTGGAAAACCTGCCGGAAGGCTCCTTCATCCTGGCGCCCAAGCACCAGTCGTTCTGGGATGCCATCGCCTTCTTTCCGTATCTGCGAGACCCGCTCTACATCCTCAAGCGGGAGCTCATGTGGATCCCGTTCTTCGGCTGGTACGTGGCGAAGATGCGGATGGTGCCGGTGAACCGCGGCAAGCGGTCGGCGGCCCTGAAGGCCGTGGTCGCGCGCACCCGCAAGGAGATGGAACAGGACCGCCAGCTGATCATCTATCCGGAGGGAACGCGCCGGGCGCCGGGCGCTGAGCCGGAATACAAGTGGGGCATCGTCGAACTCTACGCCCAGCTCGGCATGCCGGTCGTTCCCGTCGCACATGTGGCGGGCCTCTACTGGCCGCGCCGGCGGTTCATGCGCTATCCTGGCACCATCAAGGCTCGCTTCCTGCCGCCGATCCCGCCCGGCCTGCCCAAGGAGGAGTTCATGCGCCGCCTGATCGCCGAGACTGAAACCGTGGTCGACGAGTTGCTGATCGACGCCGCGCACGGCCCCAATCCACCCGCGCTTCCCGAAACCGCCCGCAACCGGCTCGCCGAACTCGGTCGCCCGGTCGCGGAAGACCTGCGCTAGGAGGCCGTTCGCCATGCCCGCCGCGCGGCGCCTGACCACGATCGGCTTCGATGCGGACGACACGCTGTGGCAGAACGAGCGCTTCTTCCGCCTGACGGAGCGGCATTTCACAGAGTTGCTCGCCGACCATGCCGACGCGGATCACCTCTCCGAGCGCCTGCTCGAGGCGGAGAAGCGCAACCTCAGGCTCTACGGCTTCGGCATCAAGGGCTTCACCCTGTCGATGATCGAGACGGCGATCGAGGTGACCGAGGGCCGCGTGCCCGCACCGATCATCGAGCGCATCCTCGCCGCGGGACGCGAGATGCTGTCCCACCCGGTGGAAACGCTGCCCGGGGTGCGAGAGACGCTGGAGCGGATAGCGGGTTCGCACAGGATCCTGCTGATCACCAAGGGCGACCTGTTCGACCAGGAGCGCAAGCTCGCCCAGTCCGGCCTCGGCGACCTCTTCGCCGGCGTCGAGATCGTCAGCGACAAGACGCGTTCAACCTACGAGAGGATCTTCGCCCGCTACGGACATGGCGCGGAGCGGGCGATGATGGTCGGCAATTCGCTGAAGTCGGACGTCGTGCCGGCGATCGAGGCGGGCGGCTGGGGCGTGCACGTGCCGCACGAGCTCACCTGGGTGCTGGAGCACGTCGAACCGCCGACGGATCATCCGCGCTTCCGCGCCATCGACCATCTGGGCGAACTGGCGACGATCGTCGAGGCGATCGGCTGAGCATGCGCGGGCGGCGGGTCCGCCCCGCGAATCACTCCTGGTCGAGCCGCCGCGCAACGTCCTCCAGCCATTGATCGCGAATGCCGAGCGCCCGCAGATGCTCGACCGTGTTGCGGACATACTCCTCATTGGGACCGGATCGTCCCACGGCGCCACGCACATGGGCAGCGGCCTCCTCGGCGTGCAGGGAGCCGGCATACTGCTCGTGGCCGCGATCGACGACGTAGGAGACGGCTTCGGCCCGCTCGCCATCCGGCAGGCTGATCGGCAGGACCTTCTCGCGATAGACGTGGGTCACCAGTTCGCGTTCGCGCAAATAGGCCATGACCTCGTCGCGCAGCTCTCCCGGCACCTGGAAGGCGAGGCCGACGCACGAGCCGCCGCGATCGAGCCCGAGCACCAGGCCCGGGCGCTGCGGCGTGCCGCGATGAACGAAGGAGCGCACGCAGAGCGCGCGTCGAAAGCCGTGGACCTGGGCGCGAACCGTCCGCGTGTGGGCGAAACCCGGCCTCCAGATCAGCGAGCCGTAGCCGAACACCCAAAAATCGCCCATATGCGGAAGCCTATACGATGGACACGCCGGGGTGCCGCCGGCGGCGAGGGTTAGCGAGGTCGACCGCATGACGTCAAGTCACACCGAACCAGGGCGCGGCAGCCGCAAGTTCATCTGGCTGGCCGCCGGCGTCATCCTGGCCATCGCCGCCTACACCGCCGGCTGGTTCTACGTCAGCGGCATGCTGGAGCAGAACGTCGACCGGACGCTGCTCCGCGCGAGCGGGGATGGAGCCCAGGCCCTGTGCTCCAACCGTGAGGCGCGCGGCTATCCGTTCCGCATCGGCCTCTTCTGCGACAGGCTGAGCTTCGCGGACCGGCGGGACGAGATTTCGATCGAAGGCAACGGGCTTCGCACGGCCGCCCAGATCTACAATCCGTTCAGGATCGTCGGCGAACTGGACGACCTGAAACTGCGGATTTCCGAGGCACGGGGCGGATTTGGCGCGACGGGGCAGGACGTGCGATTTTCCGCTTCGCTCGACGAGCCGCTGCCTCAACGCGCCTCGATGACGGTGACCGATCTCAGCGTCGACTCCACCACGTTTGGCCAAGCCGTCTCGACCGTGCTGCGAGCGCTCGCCGGCGAAGCGCACATGCGCCAGCGCGAAGGCAATCTGGACCTGTTCATCCAGGGCCGGTCGCTTCGCGTCACTCCGCCGGACCTGGCCGGCGGTATCGACCTCGATCGCGTTAATTTCGATCTCACCGTCGAGGACGGCGTCCGCCTCGCCCTGGCCCCGCCCCGGAGCCTGCGCGGCATGAGCTTCGTGGTTCGATCGGCGTCGGCCTTCCTCTCGGAGGAGGCCGGCGTCACCGTGTCCGGGCCGTTGTCGATCGGACCGGACGGGCTCGTCGACGCGAAGCTGGAGGTCGAGATGGATCGGCCGGCCGAGGTGGCCGAGAGGCTGGCGGCGGCGCTGCCCGATCAGGCCGACCAGATCCGCTCGGTGATGACCGGTTTCGCCATGCTCGGAAACTCCGCTTCTCTTCCGCTGCGGATCGAGAAGGGCCGCGCGCGCATCGCCTTCATCCAGCTCGGCCGGCTGCCGCCGCTGGATTGAGAGGACGATCACGCGGAGCGCGGCGTCAGCCCTTCTCGGGATGGGCGACGACCTGGCGGCCGAAGTCCGGGGCGTCCACTTCCTGGCCGGCCTCGATGATGGAGCGGCGGATCGCCCGGGTGCGGGTGAACAGGTCGAACAGCTTTTCTCCGTCGCCCCAACGCACCGCGCGTTGCAGCGAGGCGAGATCCTCCGAGAACCGGGCCAGCATTTCGAGGATCGCGTCGCGGTTGTGCAGGCAGACGTCGCGCCACATCGTCGGATCGGATGCCGCCAGGCGGGTGAAGTCGCGGAAACCCGAAGCCGAGTACTTGATCACCTCGGACTTGGTCACCGTCTCCAGGTCGTCGGCGGTGCCGACGATGTTGTAGGCGATGATGTGCGGCAGGTGCGAAACGATCGCCAGCACCATGTCGTGGTGGTTCGGATCCATGACATCGATGTTGGAGCCGCAGCGTCGCCAGAACTCGGCGAGCCTCTCGACCGCACCAGCGTCGGCATCCGGCTGCGGCGTCAGGATGCACCAGCGGTTCTCGAACAGCGAGGCGAAGCCGGCGTCGGGGCCCGACCGCTCCGTTCCCGCGATCGGATGGCCGGGGATGAAGTGCACGCCAGCGGGCACCTCGGGCGCCATCTGGGCGATCACCGACGCCTTCGTGGAGCCGACGTCGGTCAGGATCGCGCCGGGCTTCAGCGCGGGACGGATGGCCTTCGCCACCTCGCCCGACGAACCGACGGGCACCGACACGATGACGAGATCGGCATTCGCGACCGCGTCCTTCGGATCGAGGTGATACTCGTCGCCGAGGTCGAGCTCGCGCGCCCGCTCCAGGGTCGAGGCGCTTCGCGTCGAGATGGCGATGGTGCCGTCGAGGCCCTCGCGGCGCATGACGCGGGCAAGCGACGATCCGATCAGGCCGATGCCGACCAGCGCAACGCGTTCGAACAGGGGATCTGCCATGCTCAGGACTTCAGGAACTCGGCAAGGGCGGCCACGACGCCGCGATTGGCCTCTTCCGATCCGATGGTCATGCGCAGGGCGTTGGGGAAGCCGTAACCGGTGACGCGGCGCAGGATATAGCCGCGCTGGGTCAGATACTCGTCCGCCGCCGCGGCCGAATGGCGTTCGCCGTCGTTGAAGTGGACGAGCACGAAATTGCCGACGCTCGGCGTCACGCGCAAGCCGAGCATGGTCAGTTCCTGCGTCACCCAGGCGAGCCATTTGTCGTTGTGGGCGACGGCGGCCTCGACATGGGCGCGATCCTTCATCGCTGCCACGCCGGCCTCGATAGCCGCGGCATTGACGTTGAAGGGACCGCGCACGCGGTTCAGCGCGTCGATGATCTCGGCCGGCGCGTAGATCCAGCCGATGCGGGCGCCGCCGAGGCCGTGGATCTTCGAGAAGGTCCGCGTCATGACGACGTTGTGCGAGGATGACACGAGCTCCATGCCCGACTCGTAGTCGTTGCGGCGGACATACTCCGCGTAGGCGGCGTCGAGCACGAGAAGCACATGCTTCGGCAGGCCGGCATGCAGCCGCCGCACCTCGTCGAAGGGAATGTAGGTGCCGGTCGGATTGTTGGGATTGGCCAGGAAGACGATCTTCGTCCTCGGGGTCACCGCCGCCAGGATCGCGTCCACGTCGGCCGTTTCGTTCGTCTCCTTGACCGCCACCGGCACCGCACTCGCCGCCTGCGTGTAGATCCGGTAGACGAGGAAGCCGTGCTCGGTGAAGATCGCCTCGTCGCCCGGCTGGAGGTAGGTCAGAGCGAGCAGGCCCAGCACCTCGTCGGAGCCGTTCGAGCACAGGATGTTGGCCGGGTTCAGGCCATGCGCCTCGGCGATCGCCTCGCGCAGCCGCGTCGCCGAACCGTCCGGGTAGAACTCCAGCTTCGCCGCGACTTCGCGAACCGCCTCGATCGCCTTCGGCGACGGTCCGAGCGGGCTCTCGTTGGAGGAGAGCTTGTGCACCTTGGCCACGCCCGCCGGCGCGGCGCTCTTGCCCGGCACGTAGGCGGCGATGTCCATCACGCCGGGTTTGGGCTGCGGGCGCTGAAGCTCGGTCATGGTCGGCTGTCCTGTCGGAAGGGGGGCGGAGGCCCGGTATGCGCGGCCTGCTCTAGCAAAGCTTTGGCATTGACGCAAAGGGCGGCGAGGGATATTGAGCGCGACACTTCGTGGTGATTTGGCCGGTCGGCTTGCAGCCACGTTAAACAACTCGCTAAAGGGCCGATTGCGTGTTTCGTAACCGGCCTTGCACCCGTGCAGCGCCGGTTTTTTGTTGCGCGGACCCGACCGGTGGAAGGAAGAGACCATGGTCGCCGAGCGCGCCCGCATCGCGAAAAACGAAGCCAACGAGCCGTCGAGCAAGGTCGTCCGGTTCGGCGCGGACATGCCGCTCAGGCTCGATTCCGGCAAGGTCCTGTCGCCGTTCCAGATCGCCTACCAGACCTATGGCGAACTCAACGCCGCGCGCTCCAACGCGGTCCTGATCTGCCACGCCCTGACCGGCGACCAGCATGTCGCCAACGACAATCCCGTCACCGGCAAGCCGGGCTGGTGGGAGGTGCTGATCGGTCCCGGCAAGGTGATCGATACGAACAGGTTCTTCGTGATCTGCTCCAACGTGCTCGGCGGCTGCCTCGGCTCGACCGGCCCCGCCACGATCAACCCCGACACGGGCAAGCCCTGGGGCCTCGACATGCCGGTCGTCACCATCGGCGACATGGTGCGCGCGCAGGTCATGCTGGTCGACCATCTCGGCATCGACCGGCTGTTTTCCGTCATCGGCGGATCGATGGGCGGCATGCAGGTGCTGCAATGGGCGTCGAGCCATCCCGAGCGCGTCCACACGGCCTTGCCGATCGCCACCGGCGCCCGCCATTCTTCGCAGAACATCGCCTTCCACGAGGTCGGCCGCCAGGCCGTCATGGCCGATCCCGACTGGCGCGGCGGGCGCTACATCGAAGCCGGCACGCGTCCCGAGAAGGGGCTGGCGGTGGCGCGCATGGCCGCCCACATCACCTATTTGTCCGAGGCCGCCCTGCACCGCAAGTTCGGACGCAACCTGCAGGACCGCGAGGCGCTGACTTTCGGATTCGACGCCGATTTCCAGATCGAGAGCTACCTGCGCCACCAGGGCATGAGCTTCGTCGACCGCTTCGATGCGAACTCCTACCTCTACATGACCCGCGCCATGGACTATTTCGACCTCGCGGCCGACCATGGCGGGCGCCTCGCCGATGCGTTCCGCGGCACCAGCACGCGCTTCTGCCTGGTCTCCTTCACCAGCGACTGGCTGTTTCCGACCGAGGAAAGCCGGTCGATCGTGCACGCGCTCAACGCGGCCGGCGCATCCGTCTCGTTTGTCGAGATCGAGACCGATCGCGGCCATGACGCCTTCCTGCTCGACGAGCCGGAACTGTTCGCTGCGATCGACGGCTTCCTGCGCTCGGCCGCCCGCGCGCGCGGCCTGGAGGAACTGGCCTGATGAGCGTCAACAACAACGGGCCGCGCGTCGACCTCCAGCTGATCGCCGGCTTCATTTCGCCGCGGGCGCGGGTCCTGGACGTCGGCTGCGGCGACGGCGATCTGCTGGCCTACCTGGCGCAGGACAAGCAGGTGGACGGGCGCGGCGTGGAGATCTCCCAGCGCGGCGTCAACGAATGTGTGGCGCGCGGCCTGTCGGCGATCCAGGGCGACGCCGACAAGGACCTCGTCTTCTATCCCGACAAGGGCTTCGACTACGTGATCCTGTCGCAGACGCTGCAGGCGACCCGCAACCCGCGCGAGGTGCTGGAGCAGTTGCTCCGTATCGGCGAGCGCGCCATCGTCTCGTTTCCGAACTTCGGCTACTGGCGGGTGCGGCTGTCCTTGCTGCTGCGCGGGCGGATGCCGGTGACCCGCGACCTGCCCTACAGCTGGTACGACACGCCGAACATACATTTCTGCACCATCCGCGACTTCGTGGCCTTGTGCGAGGAGGTCGGCGCCACCGTCGAAAGCGCTATGGCGCTCGACCGGGAAGGACACTCGATCGGCGTCTCGATGCCCTGGTGGTTCTGGAACTTCTTCGGCCAGCAGGCCGTGTTCGTGCTGAAGCGGTAGCTCAGGCGGCCCGTCGCGGCTGGCGGTCGGCGGCTTCGACCTCGAGGAAGCACTCGTGCAGCAGGTCGAGGTCGACCGGCACGATCTGGCTCAGCTTCACGTCGAGTTCATCGAGGCAATACCCGCCATCGACGAGTTCCCGAACGAGCTGCCGCAGCAGCGCCTTGTCGTCAAGTCGTATGATTTCCTGATTTGCAGCCATGCCCCCACCCCTTTCGGATGATGCGGGAATGGTGCGCCGTCAGGGTAAATGTCGGGTTAAGGTCCGGCTTCTTGCCGCGCCTTGAGGCGCGAGAACGGGCACGAAGACACGGCGCGAGGCGC
The DNA here is from genome assembly GCA_046292285.1 of Mesorhizobium sp. Taxonomy (GTDB): domain Bacteria; phylum Pseudomonadota; class Alphaproteobacteria; order Rhizobiales; family Rhizobiaceae; genus Aquibium. The sequence goes on from JBKBRJ010000007.1 coordinate 109,238, forward strand.
GCTGCGCGACGGGGATGCCCTGGTAGAGCCGCTTCTGCGCCTCCACGATCAGCACGCCGCAGAACATCGGCCAGAAGCGCCGCCCGGTGCGCTCGATGATCTGATGGGCACGAAGCGCCCAGCGGCTCCGCGACGGCGGATAGAACAGGGCCTCCGCCCAGGAGGCCGGCGTGAAGTTCGTTTCCCTCAGAAGCGAGAGGATCTGGCCTCGCGACCAGGGTCGCCCGGTGCCGAAGGGCGTGTGCTCGAACCGCGCCCAGACGCCGCGCCGGTTGGGCACGACGATCACCAGCCTGCCGCCCGGCGCCAGCACGCGCCAGATTTCCATCAGCGTCTCGCGCGGATTCTCGGCATGCTCGAGCGCGTGGACCATCAGCATGCGGTCGATGGAGGAATCGAACAGCGGCAGTTCCTCGTCGAACACCAGCGCGGTGGCCGAGGGGCCCTGCGGCGGCCAGTTGATCGCGCCCTGCGTGGCCGGCATGAACGAGAAGACCCGCTCGGCCTGCGTGCCGAAGCGGTCGAGCCACGGCAGGGTGTAGCCGAGGCCCACCAGGCGCTCGTTGGGCAGGGTCGACCAGATGCTGGACAGCGCCATGGCGATCGACCGTTCGGCCAGCCTGCCGAGGGTCGTCGAGTAGAAGGCGCGAAGGTCGACGATGTCGGAATGCATGGCGCGCACGCTAGCCGCAAGGCGCCGGCATCGCAAGGAAAGGGTGGCGAAGCGCCGCGACGCGCCCTATCGTTCCGCCACAACGACAACGAGGACGCAATGGCCCTTCAGATCGAACAGTTCATGTGCCGGAGCGACAATTTCGGCGTGCTCGCCCGCGATCCGGCGACCGGCGAGACGGCGATCATCGACGCGCCGGAAACCGCGCCGATCCTAGCGGCGATCGAGCGGACCGGCTGGACGCCGACCGTCATCCTGACCACCCATCACCATTCCGACCATGTCGAGGGCAACCTGGCGCTGAAGGAGAAATTCGGGCTGACCATCATCGGACCCGAATCGGAAGCCGGCAAAATCCCCGGCATCGACCGGATGGTGAAGGACGGCGACACGTTCCGCCTCGGCGGCGAGACGGTGCGCGTCATCGAGACGCCGGGCCACACCGCCGGACATGTCTGCTACCACTTCCCGGAGTCGGGCGTCGCCTTCACCGGCGACACGCTGTTTTCGCTCGGTTGCGGGCGGCTGTTCGAGCGCAAGGCGCCCGACATGTTCGCGTCGCTCAGGAAGCTCACCGCGCTGCCGCTGGAGACGACGATCTATTGCGGCCATGAGTATACCCAGTCGAACGCCCGCTTCGCGCTCACCGTGGACCCGACCAATTCGGCGCTGAAGACGCGAGCCGCCGAGGTCGACCGGCTGCGCGCCGGGGGCCGGCCGACCCTGCCGACGACGCTGATGCAGGAAATGGCGACGAACCCGTTCCTGCGCGCGCACGATCCGGTGATCCGCCGCAACCTCGGCATGGAGGGCGCGACCGACGAAGCCGTCTTCGCCGAGATCCGCAAGCGCAAGGACCTCGCGTGACCGAGGCGCGCCGCATCGTCGAGGCGCTGGGCATGCGGCCGCATCCGGAGGGCGGCTGGTATGTCGAGACCTTCCGCGACGCCGCGGGCGGGCCGCGCGGGCATTCGACCGCGATCTACTTCCTGCTGGAGCGCGGTCAGGTGTCCCACTGGCATCTGGTTAGGGACGCCGTCGAGGTCTGGCACCACCATGCCGGCGCTCCGCTCGAGCTGTCGATCTCGGTCGATGCACGCGGCGTCGAACGGCTGACGCTCGGCCCCGACATCCTCGCCGGCCAGCGCCCGCAAGGCATCGTGCCGGCGGGCGCCTGGCAATCCGCCCGGAGCCTCGGCGACTGGACGCTCGTGGGCTGCACGGTCGCGCCGGGCTTCGACTTCGCCGCCTTCGAACTGGCGCCGCCGGGCTGGCATCCGGGCGATTGACGTCCGACCGCCCCTTGGCGTTCAGCGCGAGAGGAGAAACCCCAGCGTGATCGAGACCTGCGCTGCGTAGTAGAGGCTCCACACCGCCGGGCCGACGATCGCCTGCCTGGGCGAATCCGCCGGGATCAGGAACCGGCCGGCGGCAAGAATGGCATCCGACGCGATGAACAGGACCGCGCCGGCGATCACGGCGATGGACGGCAGCGTCAGGGCCGCGAGCCCCATCGCCAGGATGGCCACGACGTAGAAGGCGACCGGAACCACCATCTCGCCCGGGAGCTCCGGCCGCAGCCGCTGGAACATTCCGGCCGCGAAGACCGCGATCAGCGCGGCGGCGACGACGCGCCAGGGTTCCGCGGCGATCGCGCCCGCGCCGCCGCCCGCCATACCGAAGAGCACGACATAGGCCAGATGCGCGAGCAGGAAGGAGCCCAGTCCCGCCAGGAAGGTCCGCTCGCCCTCCTCGGCGAGAAACAGGTCGCCGAGCGCGGAGAGGAACAGGGCAGCCGCCAGCAGGAGCGGCCCGCTCTCGACGAGAACGAGCACGCCGAGCAGGGCCGTCGACGCCGTCTTTGTGGCGGTTCGCCGGAACGACGACGGGCGTCTCGTCAGGAACAGGTAGAGGATCGCCGCGACCGCCGACAGGATCAGCGTGCCATTGGCCGGAGCCTCGATGCCGCCCGGGAACGGCATCATTCGCCGGCCGTCGCTGCCGCCGGCTTCGGCCGCGACAGGATCATGTTCTTGGCCGCCAGGGCCGCGCCGGCGGTGATCAGCAGGCAGGCGCCGAGGATGGTCAGCGTCGGTTCGGCGAAGCCGAAGGCGATCAGCACCAGCGTCGAGAGCAGCGGCGCGGCATAGCTGGCGGCGCCCAGCACCTGGATGTTGCCGCGCTTGACGCCGTGGTCCCAGGCATAGAACGCAGCGCCCACCGGAAGGAGTCCGAGGCCCGCGACGGCGAGCCATTGGCCGGCCCCTTGCGGCCACACCGTTTCCTCGAGCGCAAGATGGCAGACGAGCGACAGGATGGCGGTCGCCGCGCAGAACCACGTCACGACGCTCGTCGGCACTTCCTGGAAGCGGCGCGACAGGAGCGAATAGGACGCCCACAGGATCGCGCAGACGCCGGCCATGGCGTAGCCGTAGGCGTAGCGCGGGTCGAATTCGAAGCCGCCGCCGCGGCTGACGATCAGCGCCGTGCCGGCAAGCCCCATCAGCGCGCCCGCGAGATGATGCCAGCCGAGCCTCTCGCCCGGCATCAGCGCGGAGCCGAGCACGATCAGGAGCGGCCAGAGATAGGCGATCAGGCTCGCCTCGACCGCCGGCGCGTTGCGCAGCGCCGTGAAGTAGAAGAAATGATAGCCGAACAGGCCGCCGATGCCGATGATCCAGACGACGGGCGGGACCGCCGTCCTTTCGGCGGGTGCGCCGGAGAAGGCGCGCGCGGCGAAACCGACCGCCGCGCCGATCGCGAAGGTCATGGCCGACAGCTGGAACGGCGGGACAGCGCCGGACGCATCGGTGAACAGCGCCAGAAGCGCCCACATCACCACCGCCGAGAAGCCGATCAGTGTCGCCCTTGCCATTGTGCCGCTCCCTGACCGGAAGCGACGGCTTCCGGCTGCTACTTCGCCGCCTCGAAGCGGACGGCCTGCACCTTGATCGTGCCGACCTGCGTGCCGACCGTCGCCTCGACGGGGGCATATACACCCGAGCCGCCGACGGGTGCAAAGGCGATCGCGATGTCGGACGACTTGCGCATGAAGGCGATCGTCGAGTTGCCCTTCCGGTAGCCCGAGACGGGCACGAAGCTGGCGGTGCACTTCACCGTCTCGCCCTTGTAGCCCGGAACCGAGGCTTTTCCGAAACCGGCGGGCTTCAGCCGCAGGTCGGCGCGCAGGGCGCCATCGAAGACCCGGATCGTGCGGTTGCAGACGTCGGACGGCGAATCGGCGCGCACCAGCGCGGCCGAGAACGGGTCGACGACCCCGGCGAGGTGTTCGGGCTCGACCTTGATCCAGTCCTTCCGGTTGGTCCTCACCGGCGGCGTGTTCTCGGCGCTCGCGACGGCGCCGTTGGCGAAGGAGATCGTCGTCCGCTTCTTCTTGTTTCCCGACGTATAGTCGACGACGTAGTTGCTTGGCACCGGCCCGCCGTTCTCGAATCGTCCGCTGGCCGAGGCCCTTGCGCGGGTATCGTCGAAAACCTTCGCCACCCCCGAACTGGAGAGCTCGCCGCTGATCTCGAACCCGTTGCGGTCGATCCTGCTCTGGAACGACGAACGAGCGAGCACGACCCCGTAGAGCGAGGTCGCGAACTCGGAACGCAGCGACATCGTTTCCGAAGCCGCGGCCGGCGCCGCGTTCGCGATCGCGGCGGCGACGGCGACGACCGCCGCGGCATGGCGCAATTTGGAAAATCCCGGCAAATCGTAATCCTTTTTGAAGACGATCGGTGCGTCGTGCTCCATTGCCGCTCTTTTTACAGGAAGTTTCGGCCAATCTGTGGCAGAGGAAGTCGGGGCGAGGTGAGACACGGGAAAGTCGTTTGCGCGGGCGCCGCGCTTGACGATCGGTTCGTTTCCCACTAAGGAACCCCGACTTTTTCCCACGAGGCCGCCTGACAAAGCCCGCGCGCCATACGGTCTGGTGCGGGTCGGTCGATTGGTCCGACGAAGAACCGAAGGTAGAGAACCATGTCCCGCGCTTGCGAACTGACCGCCAAGGCCGTCCTGTACGGCAACAATGTGAGCCACGCCAACAACAAGACGCGTCGGCGCTTCCTGCCGAACCTCGTCAACGTGACGCTGATGTCCGAGGCGCTCAACCAGAGCGTCCGCCTGCGCATCTCCGCCAACGCGCTTCGCTCGGTCGAGCATCGCGGCGGTCTCGACGCCTTCCTCCTCAAGGCCGACGTCGCCGAACTGTCGCAGCGGGCACGCCTGCTCAGGAAGCAGGTTGCCAAGAAGCTCGCCGAGCAGCAGGCCGCCTGATCCGCCTGTCGGATTTGGTCTGAAGTCATCTCGAGGCGGGCTTCGGCCCGCCTTTCTGGTTCCATCACCCAGGATAAAAAAATGACCAGCTCCATGCGTGTCCTGCCGTTCGTCGCGGCCATGGCGATCATCGTCGCCGTCTCCAACGTCCTCGTGCAGTATCCCTTCGAGCATCTCGGGCTCGGCGAGATCCTGACCTGGGGCGCCTTCACCTATCCGGTGGCCTTCCTCGTCAACGACCTCACCAACCGCCGCTTCGGCACGGCCGCCGCGCGCAGGGTCGTCCTGGCCGGCTTCGTCATCGCGGTGGCGCTGTCGGTCTGGCTGGCAACGCCGCGCATCGCCATCGCCTCGGGCACGGCCTTCCTCGCCGCCCAGCTTCTCGACACGGCCGTCTTCGACCGTCTGCGCGGCAAGGCCTGGTGGCAGGCGCCGTTCATCTCGACGCTGGTCGGCTCGGCGCTGGACACCGCGCTGTTCTTCGGCCTGGCCTTCTCCGCCGCCTTCGCGGGTATCGACGCCTTCTTCGGCATGGAGGACGGCTCGCTCGCCTTCGCCGTGCCGTTCATGGGCGGCGAGGCGCCGCTGTGGGTGTCGCTGGCGCTCGGCGACTTCGCCGTCAAGATCCTGATCGGGCTGGCCATGCTCGCGCCCTACGGCGCGCTGCTGGCGGTGCTGAAGCCGGCGGGACAGCCCGCCGCGCGCTGAGGCGGGACCAGACCTCAGTCAATCCTCGTGCAGGATGAACTCGAGGTAGAGGTTGCGCTGCAGGATCGAGTGGTTGTCGTCGGAGATCACCGACACCATCAGCTTGCCGTCTTCGCGGCGCCAGACGTCCAGGCCTTCCATGTTGTCGATCTGGTAGGCCATGCCGGCCTCGAGCAGGATCTCGCCGTCGGCGACCGCGCCCTTGCGGATGTCCTTGCCGGGAATACGGCGCAGCCGCATGCCGACGCCCCGCGCGATCGCGTAGCTGCGTTCGAGCAGCAGGAGATCGCCGTTCGGCAGGAAAGCGCCGTCGGTGATGTCGAACTCGCCGCGGCGGGCGACCGTGAAGATGCCCTTGCCCGGTCCCTCGATGATCGCGGCGAAGATGTTGCCGGCCTTGTCGAGGCTCTTTTCGGAGACGACGACGCGGGCGCCGGCCAGCGGTCCGCCGCTCGGCGCATGGGCGATCGTCTCCAGCCCGCGATTGTTGCGCAGTTCATGCGGCGGGATGACGTAGCCGAGATTGCGGATCTGGCTCTTCATCCCGGCCGGATCGAGCCTGAACTCGGAGACCCGGTGCTGGCGCTCGAAGGTCACGGTCGCGATGTCGCCCCGGATCGCGAGGCCCTCGGCGTCGGTCCGCCCCTTGTCGCCCATCACCTGGCCGCGCGGATCGACCATCTGCTGCATGGTGAAGTCGGCGACGCCGGACGGCCTGCCGTCGGCGTCGCGCGCCAGCCGGCCGAAGAACCAGAAACCGGTGTCGGCGACGCCGACGACGCGCCCGCCGGGCTCGAGGAACCGGAAGGCGGACAGGCCGCCGAAATCACGACTGGACGAGGTCATCTCCAGCCCGCCGACGAACTCCAGCGAACCGAATCTGGTCTGCGAGGAACCGATGCGGAACGACCGGATCGGCCAGCTCCGGATCGAAACCGGTTCGACCGCCGCGCTCGACGCGGCGGCGTGACCTGCCGGCGCGGTCCAGACCGCAATGGAAAGGAGCGCGGCGCCAAGCGCGACCGTGCCGCCGAGGACGGCGCCCATCAGCGCCCCGCGGCGCCCTCCCTGGGCCGGCGCCCGGATTTGCCGATCCGCCAAGCCCGTCAGCCCGCGCGGCGGCGGGCGCCGCCGCGACGCGAGCCGCCCGTCTCCTGGTCGGCGAAGAGCGAGGCAAGCTGTTCGGTCATCGCGCCCGCAAGTTCCTCCGCATCGACGATGGTCACGGCGCGGCGGTAGTAGCGTGTCACGTCGTGGCCGATGCCGATGGCGATGAGTTCGACCGGCGAGCGCGTCTCGATCAGGTCGATCACGGCGCGCAGGTGGCGTTCCAGGTAGTTGCCGGGGTTGACCGACAGCGTCGAGTCGTCGACCGGCGCGCCATCGGAAATCATCATCAGGATCTTGCGCTGCTCGCGGCGCGCCACGAGGCGGTTGTGCGCCCACAGCAGCGCCTCGCCGTCGATGTTTTCCTTCAGGAGCCCCTCGCGCATCATCAGGCCGAGATTGCGGCGGGCGCGCCGCCACGGCGCGTCGGCCGACTTGTAGATGATGTGGCGCAGGTCGTTGAGGCGGCCGGGGCTTGCCGGCTTGCCCTCCTTCAGCCACTTCTCGCGCGACTGTCCGCCCTTCCAGGCCCGGGTGGTGAAGCCCAGGATTTCGACGGAAACGCCGCAGCGCTCCAGCGTGCGGGCGAGGATGTCGGCGCAGGTGGCCGCGACCGTGATCGGCCGACCGCGCATGGAGCCCGAATTGTCGAGGAGCAGGGTGACGACCGTGTCGCGGAACTTGGTGTCGCGCTCCTGCTTGAAGGAGAGCGGCTGCATGGGGTCGATGACCACGCGCACGAGCCTGGCCGGATCGAGGTAGCCCTCTTCCAGGTCGAAATCCCATGACCGGTTCTGCTGCGCCATCAGGCGACGCTGGAGCCGGTTGGCGAGCCGGCCGACGACGCCCTGGAGATTGGCCAGCTGCTTGTCGAGGAAGGCGCGCAGGCGGTCCAGCTCCTCCTCGTCGCAGAGTTCCTCGGCCCCAACCATCTCGTCGAAGGCGGTGGTGAAGATCTTGTAGTCGAAGTCCGGCGGCAGGTTCGTGTAGGGGAAATCGGGGCGCTTGGCCTCGCCGGGCGTCTCGGCGTCGACGTCCTCGTCATCCGAGACCTCGTCGGCATCGGCGTCGCTGGATTCGCTCTCACCGGCCTCCTGGTCCTCGGTCGAATCGTCGGATTCGTCCGATTCCGACTGGTCGGCGCCCTGGTCCTGCTCGCCGCCGTCGTCGCTCTCCTCCTCGCCCTCGGGCTGGTCGTCGCTGTCCTCGGTTTCCTCGGACTGCTCCTCCTCGCCGAGTTCCTCGGCCATGTCCATGGAAGCCAGCATGTTGCGCACGACGCGGGCAAAGGCGTTCTGGTCGTCGAGCTTTCCGGTGAGACCCTCGATGTCGGCCCCGGCCTTGTCCTCGATCCAGTCGCGCCAGAGCTCGACCATGCGCTCGCCGCTCTTCGGCGCCTTGCGCCCGGTCAGGTGCTCGCGCACCACCATGGCGACGGCCTCCTCGAGCGGCGCGTCGGCCTGCTCGGTGACGCCGGCGAGATTGGCCTTCTGGTACTTGTCCTCCAGCATCGAGGCGAGGTTGTCGGCCACGCCCGCCATCCGGTTGGCGCCGATCGCCTCGACGCGCGCCTGCTCGACCGCGTCGAAGATCGCGCGCGCCTGCTTGCCTTCGGGCGCGAGCCGCGTGTGGATGGCGTTGTCATGGCAGGCGCGGCGCAGCGCCATGGAATCGCCCAGGCCGCGCGTCACGGCCACCTCGGCCTTCGTCGGCCGCTTGCCGAGTTCCGGCAGGCGGGCGCGTGTACCGGCGAGCGCCGGCTTGTCCTTGGCGAAGGACACCTCGAGGTCGTTCTCGCCGGCGATGGCGCGCATCGTCACGGTCATGGCGCGCTTGAAGGCCTCGCCCTCGCCGCCCGTCTTCGGCTTGCCGCCGCGCTGGTTGTCGCCGGGAGATGCCATTGGTCTACTCGGCCGCCAGGGGGTTTCGTCTCGAGGGGGCCGGTACGGGATCGCCGTCGGACACGGCCGCCGACGCCCATTCCCAGGCGGCCAGGCGAACGTCCTCGATGGCCTCCATTTCGGTCTCGCCGTCGCCGGTGCAGCCCGGAAGCTCGGGGATGACGGCCAGCCACCCGCCGCCCTCCGACGCGTGGAGCGGACGCAGGCTGACCGCATAGGCGGCGGGATCGAATGGCGATCCGTCGGAAACGAGTATCTTCGCTTTCTCGATCATCGTCTGCCTTCCTCGTCGAGGAACCTGACCAGCATTGCGATGTAGACCGGCTTGATCGGACGCCGGGCGGGAATCGTCAGGCGCCGGCCGCCATGCGGGTTTCCGACCTTGAAGTGTGATCCGCCCGACGGCTTCATGCAAGTGACGCCGGCTTCCGCGCAGGCCCGTTCGACGTCGGCGATCCGCCAGTCCCCCCTCGGGTTGGACCGCATCCGCTCGATCGTCTTTCCCACCGACGCGGTTCCGTGGCCGCACCCTATCCCAGAACCACGTTCGCCGCGCTCTCCTTCAGTTCCTCGCCGAAGACGCGCTGGTAGAATTCGGCCACGACCGCGCGCTCCAGCTCGTCGCACTTGTTGAGGAAGGTGAGGCGGAACGCGTGGCCGACGTCGCCGAAGATCTCGGCGTTCTCGGCCCAGGTGATGACCGTGCGCGGGCTCATCACGGTGGCGAGGTCGCCGTTGACGAAGGCCGAGCGGGTCATGTCGGCGACGCGCACCATGCGATCGACGATCACGCGGCCCTTGTCGTTGCGATAGTGCTTGGCCTTGGCCAGCACGATATCGACTTCCTTGTCGTGCGGCAGGTAGTTCAGCGTGGTGACGATGGACCAGCGATCCATCTGCGCCTGGTTGATCTGCTGGGTGCCGTGGTAGAGGCCGGTCGTGTCGCCGAGACCGACCGTGTTCGCGGTGGCGAAGAGGCGGAAGGCCGGATGCGGCCTGATGACGCGGCTCTGGTCGAGCAGGGTCAGGCGGCCGGCCGATTCCAGCACGCGCTGGATGACGAACATCACGTCCGGGCGGCCGGCATCGTATTCGTCGAAGCAGAGCGCAACATTGTGCTGGTAGGCCCAGGGCAGGATGCCGTCGCGGAACTCCGTGACCTGCTTGCCCTCCTTCAGCACGATCGCGTCCTTGCCGACGAGATCGATGCGGCTGACGTGGCTGTCGAGATTGACGCGCACCATCGGCCAGTTCAGCCGCGCCGCGACCTGCTCGATGTGGGTCGACTTGCCGGTGCCGTGATAGCCCGAGATCATGACGCGCCGGTTGAAGGCGAAGCCCGCGAGAATAGCGAGGGTCGTGTCGCGATCGAACAGATAGTCCGGATCGACGTCGGGCACATGCGGGTCGGGCACGGAATAGGCGGGCACCACCATGCTCGACTCGAAGCCGAAGACGTCCTTCACCGAAATGGTGGTGTCCGGAAGATTGGATATGTCGCGATCGATCTTGTTCATCATGCCTCCAGCGCCGGGCCGTTCGCGGGCGCTGCCATTCGTCCAGTCACAGTTTTTCGGGGGCAGTCCTTAGCAGACGCGGCGCTCAACAAAAACCCGATTGTTTGAGCACACGGTAGGCCTGGAGCACGTCGCGGAACCGGTCTTCCGAACCCCGGTCGCCGCCATTCGCATCGGGATGGTGGCGCTTTACGAGTTCCTTATAGCGCGCCTTGATGTCCGCGCCAGTCGCTTTCTCGTCCAGGCCCAGCGTTTCCAGCGCCTTGGCCTCCAGCGGACGAGCCTTGCGCTGCGCCTGCGGCCGCGGCCGGTCCTCTCCGAACAGGTTGAACGGATCGCGCACCCGGCTGTAGTAGCCGGCGCGGCCCGAGCGCTTGGCGGCGAAGTCCGGGCTCGACCTGGCCGACCCGTTGATGCCCATCACCCAGGTCGGACGATGGCCCGTCAGGGCCTCCTTCTGGAAGCGGGCGATATCGGAATCGCCGAGGCCGGAGAAGTAGTTGTAGCCCTTGTTGTAGGCGCGCACGTGGTCGATGCAGAAGCGGAAGTACTCGCCTTCCTTCATGCGGCCAACCGGCGCGCGGTGAAGCCCCGGCTCCGAGCAGCCGTCCCACTGGCAGCGCGGGGCGCGCGACTTCGCTTCCGCGTCCCGGTCGGGGCGGACGCGAATCCGGTCGAATATCTTCGAATTGGCGTTCATCGTCCCGCGATTATGGGTGCTTCGCCCTGCGATACAAGAATTGACATTTCGGGAAGGATGCCCCTAACCCGTGATTTGAATGACCTTTGCGCCGAAGCGGCGCATATGGTGGGAGAATTCGCGCATGTCCATCCAGTCCCGCATGGAAGTCAAGCTCAAGCGGCATTTCGCTCCGGAACGGCTCGAGGTCGTCAACGAAAGCCATCTCCACGCCGGCCATCACCATTCCGGTTCCGGGCATCACGACACATTCGACGGCGAGGGCGAGACGCATTTCCGCGTCCGCATCGTCGCGCCGGCCTTCGCGGGCTTGAGCCGGGTCGACCGCCACCGCGCCATCAACGAACTGCTGGCGGAGGAACTCGCCGGCAGCGTCCACGCGCTGGCGCTGGAACCCGCGGCGCCGGGCGAGAAGACGCGCTGGTGAAGGCGCCGGGGCCGGCCAGATTGACCTTGGGGCTTGCCGCGAGGCCATCCCGGACCAGATAACGGAGCCGGCGGGGCATTCTTCCAGGAGGCCTTGCCGAGACCGCTTTCAAGGACGCGGGCCAAAGGCGCGTCCAAACCCTTGCCAGTTCCGGATGACGCCCATGTCGGGGATGCTCGCGCCACTCTTCTCGCCGGTGATCCTGTTCTTCGCGCTGGGCGCCGCCGCGGGATTCGCGCGATCGGATCTCACGATCCCCGAGCAGATCGCGAAGGGGCTGTCGCTCTACCTGATGGCGGCGATCGGCCTCAAGGGCGGCATTGAGGTGGCGGAGGCCGGCTTCTCGATCGACATGCTGATGGCCGGCCTCGCCGGCCTGGCGCTGAGCTGCCTGCTGCCGCTGCCCGTCTTCTGGATGCTGCGGCGGTTCGGCGGGCTCGACCGGATCAACGCGGCCGCGGTCTCGGCCCACTACGGATCGGTCAGCGTCGTCACCTTCGTGGCCGGCGTCGAGATCCTGTCGACATCCGGCCTGCCGCCGCAGGGCTACATGGTGGCGGTGCTGGCGCTGATGGAAACGCCGGCCATCGTCGTCGGCCTCATGCTCGCACGCTCGGGAAGCCGCGAGACGGGGACCGGCGGCGCGGGCCTCCTGCACGAGACGCTGCTCAACGGCTCGGTGGTGCTGCTCGCCGGCAGCTTCCTGATCGGCCTGGTCATCGGTCCGGACGGCTTCGTCAGCATCGCACCCGTATTCGAAAGCGGTTTCCGGGGCGTGCTGTGCCTGTTCCTGCTCGACATGGGACTGGTCGCCGCCCGGCGCCTGCGCGGCTCGCGGGCGCTGACGGCGCGGCTGGCGGCGCTGGCCATCCTCATGCCCATCCTCAACGGCGCGATCGGCGCCGTCCTCGGCTCGGCGGTCGGCCTAGACGTGGGCACGGTGGCCATCCTCGCCACGCTGGCGGCCAGCGCCTCCTACATCGCGGTGCCCGCCGCCATGCGACTGGCCCTGCCGGAGGCCGATCCGGGCCTCTACCTTGCAATGTCGCTGGCGGTGACGTTTCCCTTCAACATCACCCTGGGCATCCCTCTCTATACGCTCATGGCAACGGGACTGGGCTGATGACCGACACCGGATACAGCAAGATCGAAATCCTCCTGGACGCGCCGCTTGTGCCGCGGGTCACGGAGATCGCGCGGCAGGCCGGCATCGCGGGCTATACGATCCTGCCCACACTTGGGGGAGCAGGCCAAGGCGGCGAGTGGAGCGAGGACCTCGTCGCCGGCGCCGACACGAAGGTTCTGTTCTGGACCGTGGTGAGCCGGGACAAGGCCGCCGCCCTGCGGGACGCGGTGGCGCCGCTCCTGACCGCCTACGGGATGGTCTGGGTCGCGACGTCCGCCGACGTGCTGCGACAGGACCGGTTCTAGAGTTTTCGGACTACCCCACCTCCAGCGGCCTGATCCGCAGCTTCACGATCCGGTTCTTGTTGCGCTTCATGACGATGAAGCGCTTGCCGTGGAAGGTGAAGGCCTGTTTCTCCTCGGGGATCATCTGAGCCTCATGGATGACGAGCCCGGCGATCGTGGTCGCCTCGTCGTCGGGCAGGTTCCAGTCCAGCGCACGGTTCAGGTCGCGGATCGGCACGCCGCCGTCGACCACCACCGAGCCGTCCGCCTCCTGCTTGACGCCCTGGATGTCGACGTCGTGCTCGTCGGCGATCTCGCCGACGATCTCCTCGATGATGTCCTCCAGCGTGACGAGGCCCTCCACCTCGCCATACTCGTCGACGACGATGGCGAAATGCGCCTTGCGGCGCAGGAAGGCGTTCAGTTGGTCGCGCAGCGTGGTGGTGTCGGGGACAAACCAGGGCTTGGTCGCCACCTTCATGATGTCGACCTGGGCGGGATCGTTGCCCACCTCGTGCAGCGCCCGCAGCAGATCCTTGGCGTGCACGACGCCGACGATGTTGTCGGTCTCGTCGCGATAGAGCGGCATGCGGGTGTAGGGGCTCGAGAGAATCTCGCGCACCACGACGTCCGGCGCGTCGCCGGCGTTGACGAGCTTCATCGCGGTGCGATGGATCATGACGTCGGAGACTTCCAGTTCGGCCAGGTCGAGCAGTCCGCCGACCCGGTCCCGGTCCTGCTTCACGAAGGCCCCTTCCCGGTGCAGGACCTCCACGGCGCCGCGGATTTCCTCGTGCGCCGAAACCATGTTGGCATCGCTGGACAGGTTGACGCCGAAGAGGTGCAGTATGCCGCGCACGACGAAGTTCGCGGCGCCGGAGATCGGTCCGAACACGAAGACGACGACCCGGGCGAAGGGCGAGACGAACAGCGCGAACTGCTCGGGCCGAAACAGGGCCAGCGACTTCGGCAGGATCTCGGAGAAGATGACCAGCAGGACCGTCATGCCGATCGTCGCGTAGACGACGCCCCGGTCGCCGAACACCGAGAGAAGCACGCTCGTCGCCAGCGACGAGGCCAGGATGTTGACGAGGTTGTTGCCGATCAGCAGCGCGCCGACCAGGCGATCCTTGCGCTCGATCAGGCGCTCCACGACCGTCGCGCGCCTGTCGCCGCTGGCGGCAAGGGAATGAAGGCGCGCCCGCGACGCCGCCGTCATGCCCGTCTCGGTGCCCGAAAACAGGAACGAGAAGCAGATAAGGATCAGGATGATCCCGCCGATCACCCACAGTTCGGTCGTCATCCGGGATGGTTCTCCTTGAGGAAGGACAGGACTTCCGACGCCGGAACGTCACGAGCGATATAGGATTTGCCGACACCGTGCGTGAGAATGAAGGTCAGCGCCCCGCGCGACACCTTCTTGTCCTGTGCGATATAGGCGAGAAGGCGCTCGGCGTCAGGGAGCGGACCGGGAATGTCGGCCATCCTGGTCGGCAAGCCCACCGCCTTCAGGTGCGCCTCGACGCGGCGCGCGTCGTCGGGACTGCACTGGTTGAGCCTGGCCGAGAAGCGGTGCGCCAGCGCCATGCCGATCGCCACGCCCTCGCCATGGACGAGCCGAGCGCCGTCGTAGGCCACCGCCGATTCCAGCGCATGGCCGAAGGTGTGGCCAAGGTTGAGCAGGGCGCGGTCGCCGGTCTCGAACTCGTCGCGGGCGACGATCTCGGCCTTCGAGCGGCAGGATTCGGCGATCGCCCGCGTGCGCGCCGCGCCGCCGGCGAACACCTCGCGCCAGTTCGCCTCCAGCCAGGAAAAGAACTCCGGCCGGTCGATCAGGCCGTACTTCGCCACCTCGGCATAGCCGGCCCGGAACTCCCTGAGCGGCAGCGTGTCGAGCACGTCGGTGTCGGCCAGCACCAGTCCGGGCTGGTGGAAGACGCCGACGAGGTTCTTGCCGTGGCCGGTGTTGATGCCGGTCTTGCCGCCAACGGAGGAATCGACCTGGGCCAGCAGCGATGTCGGCACCTGCACGAAACGCATGCCGCGCCGGACGATCCCGGCCGCGAAGCCGGCGAGGTCGCCGACCACGCCGCCGCCGAGCGCCACCACCACGTCGCGGCGCTCCAGCCGGGCGTCGAGCACGGCATCGATCACCCGCTGCAGATGCTCGAAGCTCTTGGTGCGCTCACCGGCCGGCAGCACGATCGCGGTCGACGGGATGCCGGCGGCCTTGAGGCTGGCGGAAAACGCCGCGAGATGGAGCGCCGCGACGTTCTCGTCGGTCACGACCGCCGCGCGGACGCCCGGCATCCGGGCGGCGATTTCGGCGCCGGCGCGGGCGACGAGGCCGCCACCGATCAGGATGTCATATGCGCGGTCGCCGAGGCCGACCTCGACGCGCACCGGTTGGTCAGTTGCCTGCACGTCCATTGTCGCTGCTCTTTCCCGCTCGCTGCGCGTCGAGCCAGCCGTCCAGCGCGTGCACGGCCTCCGACGCGATGATGTCCTTGGTTTCGTCGCGCGTCGGAACGGTCACGTCGGCGAGCGCATAGACCGGGTACCGTTCCTTCATGAGACGCTGCATGACGGCGCGCGGGTCGTCGTTCTTGAGGAGCGGGCGGTTCCTGTTCTTGGCGACCCGATCCATCAGCACGTCGAGGTCTGCCTTGAGCCAGATCGACACTCCATGCCTGGCGATGGCGCGCCGGGTCTCCTCGTTCATGAAGGCGCCGCCGCCGGTGGAGATGACGCGTTCGCCCTCCTCGAGCAGGCGCGTGATGACGCGGCGCTCGAGGGCGCGGAATTCCGGTTCGCCGTAGCGCTCGAAAAGATCGGGAATGGTCATGCGCGAGACCGACTCGATCTCATGGTCGCTGTCGACGAAGGGCAGGCCGAGCATCTGCGCGACGCGGCGGCCGATCGCCGTCTTTCCCGCTCCCATCAGGCCGACGAAGACGATGGCGCGCCCGCCGAGCTTGTCGCGCAGCGTCCTTTCGTCGGCATGGGTCAAGGCGTTCATTGTTGTCTTCCCTCGCCGAGCCGTATGCGCATGAAAAGGCGCGGCGCGTCAAGCAATCGCCATGAATCGGGGCGATAGCGGACAGCCTTCGCGGGGGATCGGCCCGGCCTGGCCGGGGTTGTATTCATCCCCCGTCCAACGCATAACGAGGCCCGGCGGACGACCTCGGGGATCTGCAGTACCCATGCCCACCCTTTTCCGATTCCTGACGACGATCGCCATTCTCGTCGGCATCGTCTACGGGGCGATGTTCGCGCTCGTCACCTTCGTGGAGCCGAGGACGGGCGAGATGACGGTTCGGATTCCCGCCGAGAAGCTCAATCCGCGCGATTGATCCCGCACCGCCATGAACACATCCTCCGCGATCGAGGCCTTCCTGGAAATGATGAGCGCGGAGCGGGGCGCCAGCCGGAACACGCTCGACGCCTATCGCCGCGACCTCGAGGACGCGCATCGCTCGATGACTGGCAGGGCCAGCCTCGCCGACGCCGCCGCCGCCGACATCGCCTGGCTGATGGACGGCATCGCCGCGCAAGGCTTCGCGGCATCGACGCAGGCGCGAAAGCTCTCCGCGCTGCGGCAGTTCTTCCGCTTCCTCTACGCCGAGGGAATGCGCGGCGACGACCCGACGGTTACGGCGGAGAGCCCGAAGAAACCGCGCATGCTGCCCGGCGTCCTGTCGGAGGCCGAGACCGGACGGCTTCTCGACCGCGCGGCGGAAGAGGCGCGCTCGCCACCGCCCGGCATCGCGGCCGAAGCTTCCATCAGGCTGCATGCGCTGGTGGAAGTGCTCTACGCGACCGGGCTGCGCGTGTCGGAACTGGTCGGACTGCCGCTTTCGGTGGCGCTGCGCGACGAGCGCTTCTTCGTGGTGCGCGGCAAGGGCAACAAGGAGCGCATGGTGCCCTTGTCGGGCAAGGCGCGGGCGGCGATGACGGCCTGGCTGGCGGTGCGGGGGGAGGATCCGGCCGCCGCCGACAGCCCCTATCTCTTCCCCGCCCGCTCCGACACCGGCTTCCTGCCGCGCCAGGTCTTCGCACGCGACCTGAAGGCGCTCGCCGCGCGCGCCGGCCTTCCGGCCTCGGCGGTCTCGCCGCACGTCCTGCGGCACGCCTTCGCCAGCCACCTGCTGCAGAACGGGGCCGACCTGCGCGCCGTGCAGCTGCTGCTCGGCCATTCCGACATTTCGACCACCCAGATCTATACCCACGTGCTGGAGGAGCGGCTGATGAAGCTCGTCAACGAGCATCACCCGCTTGCCGACTAGGCGCGGTATCGATATGGGAGAGCAACTTTTCAGCGCCGCAGGGCGTTCACAGAGCAATTCCGCACCCGAAACGACGCCTTCCGCGCGTCCCCCCGGCACAGCAGCGAATGTACAACTATCTCGAATTCGAAAAGCCCGTCGCGGACCTTGAAGGCAAGATCCTGGAGCTCAAGACGCTCTCGGAAGGCGGCGAGGCCGTCGACGTCGCCGAGGAAATCGCACGGCTGGAGAAGCGCTCCAGCGAGGCGCTGCGCGACATCTACCGCCAGCTCCAGCCCTGGCAGAAGGCGCAGGTGGCCCGCCATCCCGACCGGCCGCACTGCCTCGACTACGTCCAGCGCCTGTTCACCGACTTCACGCCGCTCGCCGGCGACCGGCTCTACGGCGAGGACAACGCCATCATCGGCGGCTTCGCGCGGTTTCGCGGCGAGCCGGTGGCGATCCTCGGCCAGGAGAAGGGCGCCGACACCAAGACGCGCCTGAAGCACAATTTCGGCATGGCGCGGCCGGAAGGCTACCGCAAGGCGGTGCGCATCATGGAACTGGCCGACCGCTTTGGCGTGCGGCTGGTGACGCTGGTCGACACGGCCGGCGCCTATCCCGGCATCGGCGCGGAGGAGCGCGGCCAGGCCGAGGCCATTGCGCGGTCGACCTCGGTGTCGCTCGGGCTGAAGGTGCCGGTCGTCTCCGTCATCATCGGCGAGGGCGGATCGGGCGGGGCGATCGCCATCGCCACGGCCAACAGGGTCTACATGCTCGAGCACGCGATCTATTCTGTGATCTCGCCGGAGGGCGCCGCCTCGATCCTGTGGCGCGATCCCACCCGCGCCCGCGACGCCGCCACCGCGATGAAGATCACCGCCAGGGATCTCATGGAGATGAAAGTCGTCGACGGCATCATTGCCGAGCCGCTCGGCGGCGCGCATCGCGGTGCCGAGGCCGCCATCGACGCCGCCGGCGACCAGATCGCATCCGCCTTCGCGGAACTGGCCGCGCAGAACATGGACTACCGCGAGCACCGCCGCGACAAGTTCCTGGCCATCGGCCGGGGTCTCTGACCGCCGGCGCGTCCGCTTCGTTCCCCCTTCCGCCACACTGTCGCCATGCCTTGCCCGCAATGAACTTCGCGTGAGAAACGCGTCGTTCGCCTTGCGGTAAGGGTTTGGCAAGGTTAACGCCCGTAGAGGTTTACCGGTGCGAGCGCGCGGCACCGCGCGCGGGACCTTTTTCGGCCAGGGTGCGGCAACTTGACGATGATTTCGAAAATCACCCGGATCGGACTTCTCGCCGCCACGGTGGCGCTGGCGGGCTGCACGGAATCGGCGCTCGAATCGGCCGTCGGCGCCAAGGCCAACAAGCAGCTTCCCGAGCGCATCGTGACGCAGATGAAGGCCAAGGGCATGCCCAAGTCCTCGCCCGTCATGGCGCGCGTCTTCAAGGAGGAAGGCAAGCTCGAGATCTGGAAGCAGAAGACCAACGGCCGCTTCGACCTCATCGCTTCCTACGACATCTGCAAGTGGTCCGGGCAGCTCGGGCCGAAGTTCATCGAGGGCGACCGCCAGGCGCCGGAGGGCTTCTACACCGTCGGCCCGGCGCAGCTGAACCCGCGCTCCAGCTATCATCTCGCCTTCAACATGGGCTATCCCAACGCCTACGACCGCGCCCACGGCCGCACCGGCTCGAACCTGATGGTGCATGGCGGCTGCTCCTCGTCGGGCTGCTATTCCATGACCGACGAGCAGGTCGAGGAGATATACGCCTTCGCCCGGGACGCCTTCGCCGGCGGCCAGCGCGAGTTCCAGATTCAGGCCTTCCCCTTCCGCATGACGGCCGAGAACATGGCGCGCTACCGCAACGACCCGAACTACGCGTTCTGGACGATGCTCAAGGAAGGCTACGATCATTTCGAGATCACCAAGGTGCCGCCCAAGGTGGACGTCTGCGAGAAGCGCTACGTCTTCAACCAGGTGCCCGAGGGCGACGCCACCTTCTCGCCGACCGGCATGTGCCCGCCGATGTCGCAGCCCGAGACGCTGGTCTCGGCCTACCAGTCGCAGAAGTCGAGCTTCGAGGCCGCCTTCGCCACCTACGCCGAGAAGACCCTGCCGGCGCCGCGCGATTCCATCGCCGGGCTTGCCGAGGCGAAGCTGGTGGCCGACTGGACGCAGCGCCGTTCGCGCGGCGAGCGCGTGCCGCTCGAGCCGCCGTCGATGATCGGCGACGGCGTGGTCGTCGCCTCCACCGAGCGCATGGGCCGCATCGATTCGCCGGCCGGCCGGCGCCAGGC
>JBKBRJ010000008.1:0-118428 GCA_046292285.1 Mesorhizobium sp.
TCACCTCCATCAGGGAGCGCAGGAAGCCGGCGATGCCGGAGACCTTCTGGTAGATGAGGTCGCCCTCCTGCATGGCTCGGATGAAGCCGGGCTTGCCCTGGATCGCGTCCCCGACCGCGACCGCGATGTGGGCGTGGTTCACGTCGATCGCATGGGCGATCGTCTCGAGTTCCGCCTCGATACGCGTGATGACGTCGCGCACCGTCTCGTGGTGTGGATCGTGCTCGGCGGTCTTGGCTGGAAGCGACATGCAGGCGAAATCCCTATCCCTAGAACAGTTCGAGTTCGCCACCGGCGGCGGGCGCCAGGACGCGTGGCTCGGGCGCGGGTATCGGCGCGACCGCCTTCGGAAGGAGAAACTGCCGCGCCTTCCCCGTATGGGGCTGGAACTCCAGCCTGCGGCCCTGATCGCCGCCGACGCTGCCGCCCGTGTGCTTGATCCCCTCATTGTCGAGGAAGCGCCGGGCGAACTCGATGTTCTTCGCCCCGATGTCGGTGAAGTTCTGGATCGTGCGACCGCCGCCGAACAGCTTCGCCTCGAGGTTCTCGCGCCGGGCGCCCCGCTTGAGCAGGCCGTTGACCAGAAGCTCCATCAGGTAGACGCCGAAGCGCTCCGCCTCGTTGAGGCGGGACCGTTCGCCCTCGCCCGGAAGCAGGAAATGGTTCATCCCGCCGATCTTCAGCACCGGATCGCGCATGCAGGCCGCGACGCAGGAGCCAAGGACGGTGGTGAGCACCGCCTCCGGCTTGTCGGAGACAACGCACTCCCCCTGGATGACGTGGATGCGGTCGGGTCGACCCGGCAGGATCAATGCAGCCTCCCCACGATCGCTTCGAGCGCCTTCTTCAGATCGGGGGTCGTGAAGGGCTTGTTGAGGTAGTTGTTGAGGCCCATCTTGCGCCCTTCGATCAGCACGTTCTTGTCGTTGTTGCCCGTCAGGATCATGAACGGAACGCGCGAGGTGGGCCGATAGCTGCGGATCGCATGTAAAAGCTGCAGGCCGTTCATCTTCGGCATGTTCATGTCGGAGATGATCAGGTGGCAAGGCTGCGACATCATCACCTGCATGGCCTGCTCGCCGTCGGCCGCAACGGAGATGTTCCTGAAACCGATGGTTTCCAGGGCATCGCGCAGCAGCATGCGGCTGGTGGTGGTGTCGTCGACCACGAGGATCTTCAGCTGAGCTAGGAGTGACATAGCACGGTCCCTTCTTTCGTCGACCTTGCGCCCGCGAAGATCTCCCGGGCGATGCGGCTCAGTGGCAGTTGCTTCTGGACCGCGCCGACCTCGAAGGCCACGCGCGGCATTCCGTAGATCAGGGAGGACGTCTCGTCCTGCCCGATGGTTCTCGCGCCGTTCTGGCGCATCTTCAAAAGTCCCTGGGCGCCGTCGCGGCCCATGCCCGTCAGGATGACGCCGACGCAATCTCGCCCCGCGGCGGCGGCCACCGAATTCATCAGCACGTCGACCGACGGACGGTGCCCCGACACCGTTTCCCCTTCGCGCAGGCGGGTCTCCAGGCCGCCCCCTCCGCGCACGATCTCCATGTGCCGTCCGCCGCCCGGCGCGATGTAGATGTTGCCGCGCTGGAGCGGCCGGCGATCTTCCGCCTCCTGCACGGTGGGCCGGCACAACCGGTCGAGCCGCTCGGCGAAGGAGCGCGTGAAGTTCGCGGGCATGTGCTGCGTGATGACCGTCGGAGGGCAGTCCATGGGGAACTCGGACAGCACCGAGATCAGGGCTTCGACGCCGCCGGTCGACGCGCCGATCGCGATCAACCGCTCGAGGGCGCCGCCGGACATCGGCGGTGCCGCCGGCGCAGGGGTCGGGGCCGACGGCTCGCGGGCCTGGATCGGACGCGCCATGCCCGCGCTGGACCGGGCGCGCACCGCGCCAGCCGCGATGACCTTCTCGATCAGGTCCTCGAACGAGCGATCGTCCTTCAGCGAAGGCTTGGCGACGCAGTCGAATGCCCCCAGCGCCAGGGCCTCGATCGTCACCGCCGCGCCGTTCACGGTGAGCGTCGACACCATGATGACCGGCCGCGGCCGATGCTTCATGACCCGGCGGAGGAAATCGATGCCGTTCATCTTGGGCATCTCGATGTCGAGCGTGATCACGTCGGGATCGAGCGCATCGACGAGCTTGAAGGCTTCGGTGGGATCCGGCGCCTCGCCCACGACCTGGATGGCCGGGTTCGAGGACAGCGCGAAACCGATGATCCGGCGCATCGTGGCGCTATCGTCGATGATTAGGACGCGGACCGGTTTCATCGTGCACCTCCCCTTGAATGGCGCCAGGTGGTGATCCCGTCGCTGACGAAATTGTCGGCCGCGGGTCCGGAGACCCTCTCGGAATGGCCGATGTACAACCAGCCATCGGGCTTCAGCGCTTCGGAGAAACGCGTCCACAGGGCCGCCTGCTTGACCTTGTCGAAGTAGATGACGACGTTGCGGCAGAAGATGACGTCGAACTTGCGCTGCATCGGCCATCGGGCGAAGAGGTTGAGCTCCCGGAACGCCACCAGGTTGCGCGCCTCGTCGGCGACCTGCCACAGCTGCTGGTCGCCAAAGCCGCCCGGCGCGCGACGCAGCCAGCGCTTCTTCAGGTCGGCCGGTACGTCGGTCAGCGCCTGTTCGGGATAGATCGCTGCCTTGCCCTCGGCGATCATGTTGGGATCGATGTCGGACGCCAGGATCTTGACGTCGTGGCGGCCGACGTCCGGCATCATAGACAGGATGACTAGCGCCGCCGAATAGGCGTCCTGGCCGTTCGAACATCCCGCCCACCAGATTCTGACCGGCGCGCCGCGGCGCGCAGCCTCGAGCAGCGGCGGCAGGACGGTGCGCCTGAGATGCTCGAAATGATGCGCCTCGCGGAAGAACTTGGTGACGTTGGTCGTCAGCGCCGCAACCATGCGCTGCCGTTCGTCGAGCCCTTCGGACTTGGCGACATAGGCGCAGTAGTCCCGGAAACTCTCCAGCCCCAGCGCCCGGAGGCGCTTGGCGAGCCGCGCATAGACGAGCGCGGCCTTGGTTTCCGTGAGCTGTATGCCGGCGTGATCGTGGAGAATCCCCGCGATCTGGCGGAAGTCTTCCGCCGTCAGCAGGTACTCTCCGGGCACGATCCCGGCCGACATGGACGCGGCGGTGGATTTCAATTGAGGAATCCCGAGTTCTCGCGGGTCGACTGCAGCACGCTATCGAGCCCGATCAGGCTGATCATCCGGCCTTCGATCGCCAGCACGCCCTTCATGAAGGCCCGCGCCAGTTCGGACGCCACGTCGGGCGTCGGCTGGATCGTGTCGGCGTTGATGGTGAGGATGTCGGAGACCGCGTCGACCAGCAGGCCCACCGACTGGTTGCCGACCTGGGTCACGATGATGACGTGCCGGGCGGTCGGTTCGGTGGAGCGGAAGCCGAGGCGCGCGGCGAGGTCGATCACCGGCAGGACGGAGCCGCGCAGGTTGATGACGCCCTTCACGTAGCCGGGCGAATGCGGCAGCGGCGTTGTGGGCGTCCAGCCGCGGATATCGCGGACGGACATGATGTCGACGCAGAACTCCTGGCCTCCGAGACGGAAGGCGATGAGTTCGCTGTTGTTCGACAGGTCGTGTTCCTTGACGTGCATCATATCTGCGTTCCTCTTCGAGTTGGCGTGATCGGTCTGCGCCGACTAGGACCGGTTGCCGGCGACGATGGCGTCGACGTCGAGAATGACGGCGACCCGGCCGTCGCCGAGGATTGTTGCGGCGGCCACGCCGAAGACCTGGCCGTAGTTGGTTTCGAGGCTCTTGATGACCACCTGCTGCTGGCCGATGATCGCGTCGACCATCAGCGCGCTCTGGGCCCGGTTCTCGGATTCGACCATGATGGCCACGCTGTTCAACGGATCGGCCTCGTCGTGGCGGTATCCGAGCTTGTAGCCGACATCGATGAGCGGGATGAACGATCCGCGGATGGCGATGACCTTGGCGCGCTCGCCGAGCCCGTGGACGTCAGGCCCCTTGGGCTGCAGCGTCTCTACGATGGCGGTGAGCGGCACCACCAGCGTCTGGCCCGCCACGGTGACCACCATGCCGTCGAGGACGGCGAGCGTCAGCGGCAGGCTGAGCGTGAAGGTGGTTCCCTGCCCCGGCTTCGACGAGATGGAGATGCGCCCGCCGAGCGCCTGGATCGAGCGTTTGACGACGTCCATCCCGACGCCGCGGCCCGACACGTCCGACACGGTGCTGGCGGTCGAGAAGCCGGGCGCGAAGATGAGGTCGTCGATCTCGCTGTCGGACAGCTGGACGCCCGGATCGATCACGCCGCGCTTGATCGCGATTTCCTTGACCTTGGCGCGGTTGATGCCGGCGCCGTCGTCGGACACCTCGATGATGACGCGGCCGGAGCGGTGCGCGGCGGTCATGCGCACGACGCCCTGTTCCGGCTTGCCGGCCTTCAGGCGATCCTCGGGTTTCTCCAGGCCATGGTCGACGGCGTTGCGGATCATGTGGGTGAGCGGATCGGCCAGCCGTTCAATGACGGTCTTGTCGACCTCGCAGTTCTCGCCCTCGGTGACGAGGCGGACGGACTTGCCCACCATGTCGGCCACTTCGCGCACCACGCGCGACATGCGCTGGAAGATCGGCCGCACCGGTTGGGCGCGGATCGCCATCACCGAATCCTGGATCTCTCGGGTCAGTTGCTCGAGATCATCGAGGCCGACGGCGACCTCGGAGAGACGGGCGATGCCGGCCTCGGTGACGCGCTGCGACAGCATCGACTGGTTGATGACGAGCTCGCCGACGAGATCGATCAGGCGGTCCACGCGGTCGAGGTCGACGCGGATCGTGGTCTGGGCCTGTTGCGCCGGCTGCGCCTGGTTGCCGGCCGCCGCCTTGGCCGGCTCGGCATTGACCTGCGCGATCTTGGCGAGCACGGACTCGGGAATGATCGGGCCGTCTTCCGACAGGGCCAGCACGGGTTCGGTGATCTCGGCGACCGGCGCCGGGACGAACTGGAAGTCAGCATCCGGCTTCGGCTCGGGCGTCACGGAGACGTCGCAGTCGAACTCGACGAATTCGAAGACCTCGCGGACCTGCGCTTCGGTCACATCGCCGCCGAGACGGATCGTCCAGGACAGATAGGCGCCTTCCGGGTCCAGTTCCGTGAGCAGCGGCACTTCGGAAATGTCGCAGGCGACGTCGGCGTTTCCGAGCGCGCGGATTTCGCGCAGCAGCTTGATGGCGTCGTTGGCCTTGGCGTAGAGCTCCGGCTTCGGCTTGAAGCTGACGACGAAGACCTGCTCGTCGGCGGCCGGCTCGCCGCCGCCCAGGATGTCATCGAACGAGATCGTGATCGGGACGAAGTCGTCGTCGGCGCTGCCAGCGTCAGGAGCCGCCAGCGGCGCGAACGAGGCGGCGACCGGTGCGGCGGGCGCAGGCGGGGCAGCGCCCGGATCGGCCGCGCGGGTCAGTTCGTCATGGATCTGTGCAACGCGGCTCTCGTCCATCTCCCCGCCGTCGCGGGAGAAGCGCACGAGATCGGCCAGGATGTCGGACGATCGCAGCATGAGCTTGAGCAACGCCGGGTCGGGCTGGATCTGCCCGCTGCGGACGAGATCGAGCGTCGTTTCGAACGTGTGCGCGAAACGGACGAGTTCCTCCAGTCCGAACGCACCCGCGCCGCCCTTGATCGAGTGGACCGCTCGGAACACCGCATTGATGGTGTCCTCGTCATGCTCTTCGCTTTCGATCGCAAGCAGTCCCGTCTCCAGTTCCGCGAGTTGCTCCTCGCATTCCTGGAAGAACGTCTGCTTGATTGCCGCCATCGTATCCACTGGCAAGCTCCCCCGGTCTTTGATTGATCAGGCCGCGACGCGGTTGATGGCGTTCACCAGCTTCGCCGGGTCGAACGGCTTGACGATCCAGCCCGTGGCGCCAAGACGACGGGCGCGGTCCTTCTTGTCGTCGACGCTCTCGGTGGTCAGGACCAGGATCGGGATCGCCCGATGCTTGTTGCTGCCTCGCACCGCCTCGATGAAGCCGAAGCCGTCCATCCGCGGCATGTTGATGTCGGTGACGATCACGTCCGGCATGGCGCCGTCCAATACTTCGAGCCCGTGCACGCCGTCCTCGGCCTGCAACACGTTCATGCCGGCCTCGGTCAGCGCGGCGCGGAGCATTTCCCGGATCGTGCGGGAGTCGTCCACAGTCAGTACCGTTTTCGTCATCTCAAGCGTTCCTTGCAATAAAGTTGGCCGGCTCGAGCCCCGCGATGTCGAGGCCTTCCACGAGCGCGTCGGACGGGTTCGCGAGGTCGAATTCCATTCCGTCGAGCGTCCAGGTCGCCACTGCCGACAGCAGGACCTGGATGCACTGGGCGCCGACGCGTTCGACCTTCGACGCATCGACCGAAACGTCCTTCCCCCGGGCGCGGAGGAACTCCGAGGCGAGAGGTCCGGCTGCGGTGATGTCGAGGACCGGCGGCAGGGCCAATGCAGTAGACATGGCTGATTTCATTCTTCTTTCCCCTGGGACCTAGGACTAGAACTCTTCCCACCCATCCGCCTCGCCGGCGATCTTGAGGGCGGACGTGCCGTGTACAGCGGGCGCCGTGGCAGCCCTTGGCGCAGCGCTCCGCACCGGCGCCCTCGCCGTCTTCGCCTGGCCGGCTCCGCTCGCGGTCCCGGCCACGCCGACGCTGAAGCCGGCGATGGAGCGGACCAGTTCGGCGGCCTCGACCCGGAGCGAATGGACGGCGGCGGTCGTCTGCTCCACCATCGCGGCGTTCTGTTGCGTCGCCTGGTCCATCAGCGAGACGGCGGTGTTGATTTCCGACAGGCCGGTGGACTGTTCCTTGGTCGAGGAGGCCATCTCGGCGACGAGCATGTCGATCTCGACGACCTGCCGGACGATCCGCTCGGCGACCTTGCCGGTCTCGTCGATCAGCTTGACGCCGTCGTCCACCTGAGACGAACTCGCCTGGATCAGCCCCTTGATCTCCTTGGCAGCCTCCGCGGAGCGCTGCGCCAGCCCGCGCACCTCCTGCGCGACGACGGCGAAGCCGCGTCCCGCCTCGCCCGCCCTCGCCGCCTCGACGCCGGCATTCAGCGCCAGCAGGTTGGTCTGGAAGGCGATCTCGTCGATGACCCCGATGATCTGGGAGATCTCACGCGAGGACTTCTCGATACCGGCCATGGCCCGCACCGCGTCCTGCATGATGGAACCCGAATTCTCCGCTTCCTTGCGCGCGGCGATCACCTTCTGCGCCGCGACATGGGCGCCTTCCGACGCGCGTCGCACGCTGGCGGTCAGTTGCTCCACGGCGGCGGCGGTCTCTTCGAGGCTCGCGGCCTGCTGTTCGGTGCGGCGGGACAGGTCGTCGGACGCCTGGCCGATCTCGTCGCAGCTTCCACCGATCCCCACGGCCGCGCCGGCGACCTTCGCGATCGCGACTTCGAGCGCGCCGGCCGTCGCGTTGAAGTCGGCGCGGAGCTGTTCGAATTCCGGCGCGAGGGGCTCGTCGATCCGCACCCGCAAGTCGCCCTGCGAGAGGTCGGAAAGCGCACGGCTGATCGAGGCCATCGCGACATCCTGGCGCTCCCGCGTCTCGCGCGCCTGCCGGTCGAGCCGTTCACGTTCCTGGTCGAGCGCGTCGAGATAGGTCGAGATGGCGAGGTCCATGTCGAGCAGGACAGCCTTCATCAGGCTGCTGATCGAGGCCGCCATCGCGGCGCCGCCCCCGCCGCCGACGCTGAACCGCGGCCACTGGTCGGCAATGATGGCGCCGATCAGCTTCTCGGCGATCAGCGCGTAGCCGCCGATGTACCAGCGCGGCTCGAGGCCAAGCCTCGCATGGGTATTGCCGATGGCGAGGACCGCCCGTGCGTAGGAATCGCCGAACTCGCCATCGGCGATGACGTTCCAGTGCGAGGTCTGGCGGCGCTTGGCGCTCGCCATATGATCGTCGCCGGAGAAGTGCCTGCTCGTGGCCGGAGTCGAGCGCGCCTTGCCGTAGAAGGCGTCGAGAGCTTCGTCGATCGCGCCGCCGATGACCGGCTTGAGTTTCTTCAGATGGGCCCGCGCCGAAGCGTCGAGCCCCATGAAATCAAGGCGCGCGGAAATATCGTGATCGTACACTCGGGCAGTCGCCATCCCTTGTCCCCTAGGGCGCGAAATCTGTACATCCCGGTACGACCGGCGTCGGTGTCGCGGCTTCATGCCTCTGGCGAAATCCGCCAAGCCACCGAAGGCTACATTTGGCACGCAATCGTTTAACCCCTCTTAACGGTGTAAGCCCAACCGCTGCGGACGAAACACTTTTCCGACGTCCGCGGCCTTCGCCTCGGGCCGCGAAAGCGCCCGCCGGTCGAGACGCGGAAAACCCGCGCCGGAACGGGGTGGGTTCCAGCGCGGGTACGCGTGAGGGTGACGACGAGGGGCGGCGCGCGGCCCGTCACGGGCCGCTGCCTGGTTAGCCCTTGAAGAGCGAGAGGATGCCCTGGACGCTGGCGTTGGCGATCGACAGTCCCTGGATGCCGAGCTGCTGCTGCACCTGCAGCGCCTGGAGGCGGGTCGATTCCTCGTTCATGTTGGCATCGACCAGCGAACCGACGCCGCGATCGATGGCGTCCATCAGGTTGTTGACGAAGTCGACCTGGAGGTCGACGCGCTTCTTGGCCGCGCCGAGGTCGCTGGCGGCGATGGTCATGCGGCTGATCGCATCGTCCACGCCTGCGATGTAGTTGTCCAGGATGTCGAGGTCGGCGGCGTTGTTGGTCAGCGTCGAGATGTCGAGCGTCGAGACCTAGAAGGTCGAGATCGACGTGTTGGTGATGCGCTGGCCGGTGTCCTCGTCGTAGGCGGCGTCGAGAATACCGACGCCGGTCTCCACGTCGCCGACACCGGCGGGCGGCACGTCGGCGGCCGCATCGAATAGCTTGATGGAATCAGTGCTCAGCGTGATCGTGGACACCGAGACGGTGCCGTCCGAAGCGCGGGTGAAGGACGCCACCATCGACTTGGAGGAATTGTAGTCCGTGGAGTCGGAGTCGACCGCGAGCCAGTTCTCTCCCGCGAAGGAAGAGGTCGATGCGTTCCCCAGGAGCTGCCCCTGGAGCGCGGAGATTTCTGCCTGGATCTTGGCGCGGTCGACGCCCGGCTCGCGAGCCGCGACCAGCTTCGCCTTGATCTCGTCGACCACCTTGATTGTCTCGCTGACGCCGGTGTAGGCGATGTCGATCTTGGCGGCGCCGAGCCCGAGGGCGTCCTGGACCGTCAGGAGCGCCTTGTTGTCGGAGCGCATGGTCGTGGCGATCGACCAGTAGGCAGCGTTGTCGCTTGCCTGTCCGACTCGGTAGCCCGTGGAAATGCGCGCCTGCGTCATCTCCAGCGACTTGTTCGTCGCCTGCAGGCTCTTCAGCGCGGTCATCGCTGCGGCGTTGGTCAGAATACTGGACACGCTATGGCCCCTTCATGATCTGCCCGGACATCATTCCGAGTCGAATTGTCACCCCGATGCAGCGATCGTTCCCCCTTGGCCGGTTCGACCGATTGCCGCCTCTTAATATTTGTGAATGAACGTGCTTAACAAAGGGTAAATCGTCGTTGACACCTTGCCGGAACCGACGGTCGCCGACCGACCGGCATAGGTTTATCTCCCCGAAACCATCGGTTTTCACGCTGTTTTCGGGAGATGAGAACGGATCCGCCGCCCTAAGGGCGTGGCAAGGATTCGGCAACCATCGTTAACCGGCAGCGGTCGAAATCACGCTGGGGACGCAGGATCCGGTTCGCCTGACGCGAAGGGCGGCGAGTGATTCGCCCATGTAAGAGCGACGCGAACGCGGCGCATCCGGCCGGCGGGCTTGGGCGACGGCGAAAGGTCCATGCCCGAAACGACAAAGGCCCCCGACGAGCAGGGGCCTCAAGGATGTCGCGTATGAAGTGTCTGTCGGGCCGGCGGCGTTCGCCTCAGCGTCCGCTTTCGCTGACGTCGTCGTAAAGAACCTCGAGCGTCAGATCGACCTGGTGGAAGAAGGCGCCGACCAGTTCGTCCTGCTCGAACTCCTCGACGCCCATGCCCGAGAGTTCGGCGAAGAACCGGTCCGCGATCTCGTAGCGATAGTCATCGGCTTCCTCGGAACCGTTGAGCACGGCCAGGTTCATCGCCACCCGGCGCACCGTCTCGGCCCGGCGCCACAGCGGAAAGACGATGACGCGGCTCTTTCCCTCGTTCGAATTGGCTTCCGCGGCGGACTCGATGCTCAAGACGTCTCTCCCACTGGCCAGCAGCATGCGCGACGAAGACCCGGGCCGGATCGACACGAAGTCGTGCCGTCCGTCACTTGGGCGTCGCTACAGGCGGCTGGAACTGCAACCTCGCGGCCGAATCGCTCGCGACCGGCTTGTCTGACAGTGAGTGGAGAGTGTTGACGGAAGGTTATCGGCCCGTTGCAAAGCGTGACCGGCCCATGGAGCGTCGATGCCTCGGCTATGGCGACATGCCCGCTATCGACTGATTGGGGTCCGTTTCAGCGGGAGGTCACGAACCTTTCCAGCTTGCCCAGTGTCTGCTGCCCCAGTTCCACGGCGCCGAAGCCCTTCGCCTCGCGGAATGCGTCGGCCGTATCGAATACCATGCCCAGCGTGACCTTCGTCGTACCGTCCTGATCCTCGAACGTGGCCCAGGCATCGGCGTGTTTCGGCCCGTTCTCGCCCCAAAGCAGCGAATATCCGATCCGCTCTTCAGGCCGCACCTCGTGGTAGAGATGGTGATTCGGGAAGACCGTGCCGTCGGGAGCGATCATGTCGAACACCCACTCGCCGCCGGCGCGCAGATCGATCCTTTGCGTGCGGCAGGAAAAGCCGGCCGGCCCCCACCATTGCGGCAGCGTTTCGGCATTCATCCAGGCGCCCCAGATCATGGATCGCGGCGCCCTGATCACCCGCTGCAGCACCATCGTCCGCTCTGCAACGCCTGCGAGATTTTCCAGACCCGCGCCGAAGCCGTCCCGGTAGCCAGCCTCCATGTCCTCGGCGAGCGAGGAAAGCTGCACCGTCACGACCAGCCGGCTGCGCTCGCGCGAGCCCGAGATATCCGCCGTGACGAGCGAGACCGATTGCGTCACGCCTTTGGATGATATCACTTCGTAGTTCACGCTGCGGCTCGGCGGCTGCAACACGAGCCAACCGTTCTCGCAGCGGATGTCCGGCTGGCCATCGACCTTGCAGAGCGAGATCTCGAGACCGCCCACCCGTGTGTCGGCCTCCAGGAATTCCACGGTGACGGAAGGCGCGGGCGCGGCCCAGACGGCTCGCGCGGCCGGAGCGGTCCAGACCTCCCAGAGCACGGCCGGCGGCGCGGCCAGGTTCCGCTCGAAGGCGAGTGTCGCAAAACGGTTCACTCCACCGGCGGGTGCTTCACCGACGGCGCTGCTGGCAGCCAGACCCTGTGTCATGTCTCGCGTTCCTTCATCACGTTCATCACGAATGCGTCCAGCCGGTCGAGGCGAGCCTCCCAGATGGCGCGCTGTTCATCGATCCATGTCCGCACCGGGTCCAGCGCCTCGGGCACGATGGCACAGGTGCGTATCCGCCCGTCCTTCGACGTGGCGATCAATCCCGCCTCTTCCAGCACGGACAGGTGACGCATCACGGTCGGCAGCCGCAGCCCGGTCGGGCCGGCCAGTTCCGTCACCGGGGCAGGCTTCTCCGCGAGCCGTGTCAGGATCGACCGGCGGGTCGGATCAGCCAGCGCATGGAAGAGGAGCGACAGGTCGGGATCATGCTTAGACATATCGCTAACTATCACCCGATCAACGAGCGGCGCAAGCAGAAACTTCGCCGGATGGCTAAGTATTATCGCACCAGATCGCCGCGCCTCCCGGGCGGAGGCCAGGCTCGTCCCGGATGATGCCTGCACGGGTGGGTGCCCTCGGAGCGTCGGAAAGCAGACTGACCGCTTGTCACCGCGGCCGCCGCATGCAGGTATGACGACATCGGCCACGATCCCGGACAACCGCCATGCTCACCCATCTCACCCCCGACGGCGTGCGAAAGCCCTTCGCGGCCTACAGCCATGCGGTGGAGATCGCGGCGGGCGCCCGGCTCGTGTTTTGCTCCGGCCAGTTGGGTATCTCGCCCACGGACGCGATCCCCGAGAGCGCGGAGGCACAGGCGGAGCTCTGCTTCGCGGCCATCGCGACGATCCTCGCGTCCGCCGGCATGACGCTTCGGAACGTCGTGCGCATCAACGCCTACGTGACCGGGCGCGAGCACATGAAGCCTTACATGGCGGTTCGCGACCGGCTGTTTCCGGCGCCCTCTCCCGCCTCGACGCTGATGATCGTCGGCGGCTTCACGCGAGAGGAATTCAAGGTGGAGGTCGAGGTGGTGGCCGCCGGCTGACGGCAACCGTCACGCGCCTGTCAGACAAGGCTGCGATGGACCGTGCGAGGTCTGGATACACGTACCGCGTCTCCCGCCACGGCCTGCATTGTTCAATGGAAAGGACACGTCGCATGCTTCCGAACGGCGTCGCCGGCACCGGCATCACCGCTCACAAGCGCCTGAACGACCTGTCGGATTTCGCCGACGAACTCGACATGATCGAGGGCCTCGGCGTCGAGTGGGTCGAGCTGTCGACCTTCGACATGGACGTCGTCGTGGGCGGCCGCATCCGCAGGCCGCAACTCGAGACCTTGAAGCGCGCCTGCGCGGGCCGCTCGGTCGGGTACAGCGTGCATGGGCCGCTCGCCATCAACTTCATGGACGAAGCCTACAGGCAACAGCGCCACATGGATGTGCTTTCCGCCTCGCTGGAGGTCGCGGCCGAACTGGGGACCCGGAACTACGTCCTCCATTCCGGCCTCGCGCCGGTGCAGCAGGGCGACGGTATCGAGGCCGCGTACGGGCGCCAGCGCGAGGCACTCTCGCGGGCTGGCGACATCGCGCGCGGCCACGGCATCGTGCTCTGCGTCGAGACGCTCTTCGCCGGTTTCGACGGCAAGGGGCACGCCTCCTCGCCGCGCCGGCTGGCGTCGGAACTCGCTGCGATCGCGCATCCGAACGTGATGGCGACGATCGATTTCTCGCATTCCTGGCTGATGCTCGACTGGGAAGGCCGCCGAAGCGATTTCGTCGACGAGATCGTCGCGCTCGCGCCCTGGGCGCGCCACCTGCACGTGCATGACAGCTTCGGGCGCCAGGACGACATCTGGATGTATACGGAAGGCGAGCGGCTGGCCTATGGTCACGGCGACCTGCATCTGCCGGTCGGCTGGGGCGATATCCCGTGGGAGACGCTGATCGCCGAGTGCGTCTTCCCGCGCGGCGTGCTCTTCAACATCGAGTTGAACCAGCGTTATTGGTATGCCGCGCAGGAAACGGTCGACGCCACGAAGGCGCTCGCCTCGCGCGCCCGCATCAAACCGGAAGCCGTCGCCGCCTGAACGCTCTCTTGAACGGCGCGCCCGCCTGTGAGACGGATTATGCCAGCGCGCCGATGACATCCCTTCCCGTCCCGTGGATGACCATTCCCGATGCCCAGATCGCCGACCTTCATCCACCTGACCGACCTCCACGCCCATTGCGAGCGCGAGGTGGACGGCATCGACACAATGGCAAACCTGGACTCGGCGCTGGCGATGATCGCCGCGATCGATCCGGCACCGGATTTCATGATCGTCAGCGGCGACCTGACCGACAAGGGCGACGCGTCGAGCTACCGCGCCGTGCGCGACCGCCTCGATACCCTCGGAATGCCCGTCCTCTGCGCCCTGGGCAACCATGATTCGAGGCCGGGCTTCTACGAAGGAATGCTCGATCGCACCCGGGACGCGGATTCGCCCTATTTCCACGAGCAGGCGCTCGACGGGGTCCATGTCGTCGTGCTCGATACCAGCGTCCCGGGAAAGGTGAGCGGCGCACTCGGCGACGAACAGTTCGCCTTCCTCGACGCCGCCCTGCTGCGCCATCCGGCGCTGCCGAAGATCGTGGTGATGCACCACGGCCCTCGCATCGTGACGGAATCGCCCTTCGCCTGGGAGAGCCTGGACGAGGCCGGGACCGAGCGGCTTCGCCGCACCCTCGCCGGCCGGCCGGTCGCGGGCATCCTCACGGGCCATATCCATCACGATGGGGTGGCGAACTGGCACGGCGTGCCCGTGATTGTCGGCAATGGCCTGCACGACTTCATCGACCCGACCTATCGAAAGGGCCTGAAGATCCACGCAGGCGGGTCCTTCGGCCACTGCACGCTGCGCGAGTCGGGGCTCTCGGTCGCCTTCGTGCCGCTTCCGTCGGACCGCCGGCACCTCGTGACGCTCAACGCCGAGACGGTGCGCGGGTTCGAATAATCCGGCCGGGCGGCGCTTGCGGCAACAAGATGTCGCGGCGCAGCCACCCGCCGGATCGCTTCTTGCTATCTTTACCTGGGAACCGTTTCCCCCTTGTCCGCGCTTGTCCGTGGTGAACAATGAGGCTGGCCTGCCGCTGCGGCATCGCGCGGCACGGGTGCCCTTGGGAAGAGACACGCCATGGCAGATACTGTTCCGCTTCGCCTCAACGTCCCCGAGCCCGAGGTCAGGCCTGGCGGCAAGCCGGACTTCTCCAACGTCAATATCCCCAAGGCCGGCAGCGTCGGCCGGCCGGCCGTCGACGTCGCCCCGGAAACGATCCGCGACATGGCCTGGTCGATCATCCGCGTGCTCAACCGGAAGGGCGAGGCGGTCGGTCCGTGGGCAGGCACGCTGACGCCGGAGGAGGCGCTGGCCGGCTTGCGCGACATGATGCGCGTGCGCGCCTTCGACAAGCGCATGCTGATGGCGCAGCGCCAGGGCAAGACCTCGTTCTACATGCAGTGCCTGGGCGAGGAGGCGATCGCCTGCGCTTTCCGCAAGGCCATGGAAGACGGCGACATGAACTTCCCGACCTACCGCCAGCAGGGCCTGCTGATCGCCGGCGGCTACCCGATGGTCGAGATGATGAACCAGATCTATTCCAACACGAAGGATCCCATAAAGGGCCGCCAGCTTCCGGTGATGTATTCGTCGAAGGCGCATGGCTTCTTCACGATCTCGGGCAATCTCGCCACCCAGTTCGTGCAGGCGGTGGGCTGGGCGATGGCCTCGGCCATCAGCCGCGACACCAGGATCGCCGCGGCCTGGATCGGCGACGGCTCCACCGCCGAGAGCGATTTCCACGCGGGCCTCGTCTTCGCCTCGACCTACAAGGCGCCGGTGGTGCTGAACATCGTCAACAACCAGTGGGCCATCTCGACCTTCCAGGGCATCGCCCGCGGCGGCTCGGGAACCTTCGCCGCGCGCGGCCACGGCTTCGGCATTCCCTCGCTACGCGTCGACGGCAACGACTACCTCGCCGTCCACGCGGTGGCGAAATGGGCGATCGAACGGGCGCGCATGAACCTCGGCCCGGTGCTGGTCGAATACGTCACCTACCGCGCCGCCGCGCATTCGACCTCGGACGATCCCTCCGCCTACCGCCCCAAGGAGGAGAGCGACGCCTGGCCGCTGGGCGATCCCGTCGAGCGGCTCAGGAACCACCTCATCGCCATCGGCGCCTGGTCGCCCGAACGCCACGCGCAGGCCGAGGCCGAGATCGACGCGGAGGTTCTGGCCGCGCAGCGCCAGGCCGAGGCCAATGGCACGCTGCATTCCGGCCCGAAGGCCTCGCCGCGCGACATCTTCGAGGACGTCTACGACGTGATGCCGCCGAACCTGCGCCGGCAGCGCCAGGAAGCGGGGTTCTGACGCCATGTCGAGGATGACGATGATCGAGGCGATCCGCGACGCCCACGTGGTGGCGATGGAGCGCGACGGCAAGGTGGTGGTCTATGGCGAGGACGTCGGTTATTTCGGCGGCGTCTTCCGCTGCACCCAGGGCCTCCAGGAGCGCTTCGGCAAGGAGCGATGCTTCGACAGCCCCATCAACGAGGCCGGCATCGTCGGCACCGCGATCGGCATGGCGGCCTACGGCCTGCGCCCTTGCGTCGAGATCCAGTTCGCGGACTACGTCTATCCGGCCTACGACCAGATCGTCTCTGAGGCGGCGCGCATCCGCCACCGCTCGGCCGGTGACTTCACCTGCCCGATCACCATCCGCATGCCGACCGGCGGCGGCATCTTCGGCGGCCAGACGCACAGCCAGTCGCCCGAAGCGCTGTTCACCCACGTCTCGGGGCTGAAGGTCGTGGTGCCGTCGAACCCCTACGACGCCAAGGGCATGCTGATCGCTTCCATCGAGGACGACAACCCGGTGATCTTCCTGGAGCCGAAGCGGCTCTACAACGGCCCCTTCGACGGCCATCACGACCGCCCGGTCACGCCCTGGTCGAAGCACCCGCTGGGAGAGGTGCCGGCCGGCCACTACACCGTGCCGCTGGGCAAGGCGATCGTGCGGCGCGAAGGCGCGGCGGTGACCGTGCTCGCCTATGGAACGATGGTCCATGTTGCCGATGCGGCGGCACGGGAGAGCGGCATCGATGCCGAGGTGATCGACCTGCGGACGCTTCACCCGCTCGACCTCGACACGATCGTGGCTTCGGTCAGGAAGACCGGGCGCTGCGTGGTGGTGCACGAGGCGACGCTGACCTCGGGCTTCGGCGCGGAGCTCGCCGCCCTGGTGCAGGAGCACTGCTTCTACCATCTCGAAGCGCCGATCCGCCGCATCGCCGGCTGGGACACGCCCTACCCGCATGCGCAGGAATGGACCTATTTCCCCGGTCCGGCGCGGGTCGCCGCGGCGCTCGTTGAGGTCATGGAGAGCTGAGATGGGCGTATTCGTGATCAAGATGCCGGATGTCGGCGAAGGCATCGCCGAGGCCGAACTCGTCGAGTGGCACGTCAAGGTCGGCGACCCGGTCAAGGAGGACATGGTGCTGGCCGCCGTGATGACCGACAAGGCGACGGTCGAAATCCCCTCGCCCACCGACGGCACGGTGGCCTGGCTCGGCGGCGAGATCGGCGAGCAGATCGCGGTGGGCGCGCCGCTGATCCGCCTCGCCGTGGCGGGCGACGGCAACGTCGCGGCGGACGAGGCCCCGCCGCCCGAGCGCGGGACGCAGCCCTCGGCGTCCACCGCGAAGGCGAAGGCTTCCCCGGCCACGGCCACGCCGGCCGCCGCCGTCAACGACGACGACGACGACGAAGACCCTGAGCCGCCGGCAAAACCCGAATCGCCGCGGCGGGCGTTGCCGGCGCATGCCCGCAAGGAGGGCGAGAAGCCGCTTGCCGCGCCCTCGGTGCGGCTGAGGGCGCGCGAGCGCGGCATCGACCTCCGCTTCGTTCGCGGCTCCGGCCCGGCCGGGCGCATCACCCACGAGGACCTCGATGCCTACGCCGAGCAGGGCGCGCGCCCAGTGGCTCCCGCGGGCAAGGCGCCCGACAACCGCGTGACCGAGTTCAAGGTGGTGGGCCTGCGCCGCAGGATCGCCGAGAAGATGGCGCGCTCGAAGGGGCGCATTGCCCACATCACCTATGTCGACGAGATCGAGATGGATGCGCTGGAGCAGTTGCGCGCCAGCCTGAACGCCTCGCGCCGCGACGACCGCCCGAAGCTGACGCTCCTGCCCTTCCTGGTGCTGGCCATGGTGAAGGCGCTGAGGGAACAGCCCAACATCAACGCCCACTACGACGACGAGGCGGGCGTGGTGCGCCAGTTCGGCGGCGTGCATTGCGGCATCGCCGCGCAGACGAAAAACGGTCTCGTCGTGCCGGTGGTGCGCCACGCCGAGGCGCTCGACCTGTGGGGCGCGGCGGCCGAGATCGCGCGTCTGGCCGAGGCCGCCAGGAACGGCACCGCGACGCGCGAGGAACTGACGGGCTCGACCATCACCATCACATCGCTCGGCGCCCTGGGCGGCATCGCGACGACGCCCGTCATCAATCATCCCGAGGTCGCGATCGTCGGCGTCAACAAGATGCAGGTGCGGCCGATGTGGGACGGCGCCCAGTTCGTGCCGAAAAAGATGATGAACCTGTCGTCGAGCTTCGATCACCGCGTCATCGACGGCTGGGACGCGGCGGTGTTCGTCCAGCGGGTGAAGGCACTGCTCGAGACGCCCGCCGCGATCTTCATCGAGGGGTGAGGGATGGCCAGGGAAACGACCATGAGAGACATCACCTGCCAGCTCCTGGTCATCGGCGCGGGACCCGGAGGCTATGTCTGCGCCATCCGCGCCGGGCAGCTCGGGCTCGATACCGTGATCGTGGAGGCGAAGAAGCCCGGCGGCGCCTGCCTCAACGTCGGCTGCATCCCCTCGAAGGCGATGATCCACGCCGCGGAGGAGTTCCACAAGCTCGTCCATTTCGCGCAGGGCGCCTCGCCGCTCGGCATCACGACGGCAGGCCCGGCGATCGACCTGGCGAAGACGGTCGAGTGGAAGGACGGCATCGTGCGCCGGCTGACCGGCGGCGTCTCGGGGCTGCTCAAGAAGGCCGGCGTCAAGCAGGTCGACGGCTGGGCGAAGTTCCGCGACGGCAAGACGGTGGTGGTCGAGACTTCGACCGGACCACAGCGCATCATGGCGGAGACGGTGGTGATCGCCACCGGTTCGGAAGCGGTCGCGCTGCCCGACCTGCCCTTCGGCGGCAACGTCCTGTCGTCGACCGAGGCGCTGGCGCTGACCCGCGTTCCGGAACGGCTCGCGGTCGTCGGCGCCGGCTATATCGGGCTGGAGCTCGGCACCGCCTTCGCCAAGCTCGGCGCGAAGGTGACGATCATCGAGGCCGCCGAGCGCATCCTGCCGCTCTGGGATGCCGACCTGACCCGCCCCGTCGTACGGCGGCTGGAAAAGCTCGGCATCGAGGTGCTGACCCATGCCAGGGCCGACGGCTATGCCGAGAACTCGAAGACCCTCGCCTTCCTCGACGCCGCCGGCGCGAGCCGCACGATCGCCGCCGACAAGGTTCTGGTCACGGTCGGCCGCCGGCCGGCGACGCGCGGCTGGGGCCTGGAGGAACTGGACCTCACGATGGACGGCCGCGCCATCGCGATCGACGAGCATTGCCGCACCTCGATGCGCGGGGTCCACGCCATCGGCGACGTGACCGGCGAGCCGATGCTGGCGCACCGCGCGATGGCGCAAGGCGAGATGGTGGCGGAGATCGCCGCCGGCCACCGCCGCGCCTGGGACAAGCGGACGATCCCGGCCGTCTGCTTCACCGATCCCGAGATCGTCTCGGCCGGGCTGTCGCCGGCCGACGCGGCGAAGGCCGGCATCGACGTGCGGGTGGGACTGTTCCCGTTCCAGGCCAACGGCCGCGCCATGACGCTGGAGCGCGACGAGGGCTTCGTGCGCATCGTCGCCCGCCCTGACGACAATGTGATCATCGGCATTCAGGCGACCGGTACGCAGGTCTCGGAACTGGCGTCCTACTTCGCCCATGCCATCGAGATGGGCTCCCGTCTGGAGGACGTGGCGGCCACCATCCACGCGCATCCGACACTGGGCGAGGCCGTGCAGGAAGCGGCGCTGCGTGCGCTCGGCCACGCGCTGCACATCTGAGCGGCCGGGTTTCCGTAGGCGCCCGCAAACCAAATCCGGGAGCGATGCGACCGGCGCGACCGACACGGGTTGCTTTGGCATTGCCTTTCTCGGATAGTACGGACTTGGGCATGACGGGCCGCGCGCAATGACGGCCGGTGCCAAAAATGGGAGTTTTTTGATGATCGCACGATTCCGTACGAATGGCCTTGCTATGCCTGGCCGCAAGATGTTGCTGGCCGCCGCGGCCGGCCTGCTTCTGGGTTCCGCGGCGCATGCCGAGACATTGCGCTGGGCCCGCGTGGGCGATGCGTTGACGCTCGATCCGCATTCGGCCAACGAAGGTCCGACCTCCACGCTGCTGCACCACGTCTACGAGACGCTGGTCTCGCGTGCCCTGGACGGCAGCCTGCAGCCGCGCCTCGCCACCGAATGGTCCATCCATTCGGATGATCCGACGGTGTGGGTGTTCAAGCTGCGCGAAGGCGTGAAATTCCACGACGGCTCCGACTTCACCGCCGAGGACGTGGTGGCCAGCGTGACCCGCGTCACTTCGGAAACCTCCGACTTCAAGGGCCTGCATGCCGCGGTCGAAGGCGCCGAGGCGATCGACGACTACACGGTCCATATCAAGACCAAGGGTCCCTCGCCGCTCTACGTCCAGAACCTGACCAACTTCTTCATCATGGACAAGGGCTGGATCGAGGCGAACGGCGTCGAGAAGCCCCAGGACTTCAAGGCCGGCGAAGAGAAGTTCACCGTTCGCAACACCAACGGAACCGGCCCCTACGTTCTCGAGAGCCGTGATCCCGAAGTGCGTACCGTCCTGAAGCTGAACGAGAACCACTGGGACGAGAAACCCGCCGTCACCGAGATCATCTATACGCCGATCAAGGAAGCAGCGACCCGCGTCGCCGCGCTTCTGTCGGGCGAGGTCGACTTCGTGCAGGACGTCCCGGTGCAGGACATCGCCCGCCTCCAGGAAACGCCGAGCGTCAGCGTGACGACCGGGCCGGAGAACCGGACGATCTTCTTCTCCTACGACATGACTTCGGACAGCCTGATCTCGCTTTCAGGCGACAATCCGTTCAAGAAGCCGCAGGTGCGCGAGGCGATGGCGCTCGCGCTCGATCGCGATGCGATCAAGACCGTCGTCATGCGCGGCCAGTCCGTGCCCGGTGCGCAGAATGCTCCGCCCTTCGTCAACGGCTACGACGCGGCGCTCGACGCCTACGGCCCGCCGGACTACGACAAGGCCAAGGCTCTGCTCGCCGAGGCCGGTTATCCCGACGGCTTTACGGTCGACCTGCACTGCCCGAACGACCGCTACCTGAACGACGAAGCGATCTGCCAGGCCTTCGTGGGCATGCTCGGCCGCATCGGCATCAAGGCCAACCTGGTCAGCCAGTCGCGGACCGTCCACTTCCCGGCGATCCAGAACCTGCAGGTGGACTTCTACCTGCTCGGCTGGGGCGTGCCGCCCTTCGACAGCCAGTACGTCTTCGACTTCCTGGTGCACAGCCGCGACGATGCGCGCGGCGGCTGGAACGGGTCGCGATACAGCAACCCGGACATCGACGCCAAGATCGAGTCGCTGGCCACCGAGACCGACCTCGACAAGCGCAACGCCACGATTGCCGAGATCTGGAAGCAGGTCCAGGACGACCGCGTGTTCCTGATGGTGCACAACCAGGTCCTGGCCTATGCCACCAAGGCCAACATCGAGATCGCGGTGCACCCCGAAAACCAGCCGCATATGACGGACGTCACGTTCAAGTAGGCTGGAACTGACATGCGGCCCGCGTCGGAGCAAAGGCTTCCGGCGCGGGATCGCCTGCCCCGGGGAATGGCATGATCGCCTACATCCTGCGCCGGCTCTTCCAGTCGATCCTCGTGATGCTGGTGGTCGGCCTCGTTTCTTTTTCGCTGTTCCGCTATGTCGGCGACCCCGTCGCCACGATGATGGGCCAGGAGGCAACCGTGGCCGACCGCGCGGAACTGCGCGAGCGCCTTGGCCTCGACGACCCGTTCTTCATCCAGTTCGGGAACTATCTCGGGCGCGCGGTCAGAGGCGACTTCGGCATCTCCTACCGGCTGCAGCAGCCGGTGATGGAACTCATCCTGTCGCGGCTTCCCGCGACGCTGGAACTGGCGTTCGTGTCCGGCATCCTGGCCTTCGTGGTCGGCGTCGGCTTCGGCGTCTACACGGCCCTGCACCGCAGCGGCATGCTCTCGAACTCCATCATGACGCTGTCGCTGATCGGCGTCTCGCTGCCCACCTTCCTGATTGGCATCCTGCTGATCTGGCTCTTCGCCGTCGAGTTGCGATGGCTCCCCTCCTTTGGTCGCGGCGAGACGGTGCGCCTCGGATACTGGACGACGGGATTCCTGACGCCGTCCGGGCGGGCGAGCCTTGTCCTGCCGGCAATCACGCTCGGGCTCTACCAGATGACGCTGATCATGCGCCTGGTGCGCGCCGAGATGCTCGAAGTGCTTCGCTCGGACTACATCAAGTTCGCCCGCGCGCGCGGCCTCTCGAACCGGGCCATCCACTTCGGGCACGCGCTGAAGAACACCATGGTACCGGTCGTCACCATCGCCGGCCTCCAGCTCGGCTCGATCATCGCCTTCGCCATCATCACAGAGACGGTGTTCCAGTGGCCGGGGGTCGGCGCGCTGTTCATCAATTCAGTCCAGTTCGTCGACATCCCGGTGATGGCCGCCTACCTGATGCTGATCGCGCTCATCTTCGTCGTGATCAATCTGGTCGTCGACCTGCTCTACTACGCCATCGATCCGCGCCTGCGGATCGAACGGGCGAATTCGCGGCATTGAGGAGGCGGGGATGAGCCGGTTTGCCCGCATGTGGGACAGCGACGTCGCCTGGAGCTTCCGTCATTCGCCGGTGGCGATCGGCGCGGCCCTCGTCGCGCTCCTGATCATCCTTTCGGCGGCGCTGGCGCCGCTGCTTGCCCCGCATGACCCGTACAACCCGGCGACCCTTAATCTCATGGACGGCTTCACCCCGCCGATGCAGCCGAACATGATCTCCGGCAAAGTCTACTGGCTGGGGACCGACAACCAGGGCCGAGACATCTTCTCGACCATCCTTTACGGCGCGCGCATCTCGCTCTTCGTCGGCTTCTCGGCCGTCGTCTTCGCCATGGTGCTCGGCATCGGCCTCGGCCTCACCGCCGGCTGGCGCGGCGGCTGGGTGGACAGCGCGCTGATGCGCATCGCCGACATCCAGCTCTCCTTCCCCTCGATCCTGATCGCCCTGCTGATCTTCGGCATAGCCCGCGGCCTCATCCCGCCGTCCATGCGCGAGGACCTGGCCATCTGGGTGCTGATCGTCTCGATAGGCCTGTCCGACTGGGTGCAGTTCGCGCGCGTGGTTCGCGGCGCCACGCTGGTGGAAAAGAACAAGGAATACATCCAGGCCGCGCGCGTGATCGGCGTGCGTCCGGTACGCATGGTGCTCGGGCACATCCTGCCCAACGTGATGGGGCCGGTCCTCGTCATCGCCACGATCAGCCTGGCGCTCGCCATCATTGCCGAGGCGACGCTGTCGTTCCTCGGCGTCGGCGTGCCGCCGACCCAGCCGTCGCTCGGGACGCTGATCCGCATCGGCCAGGGCTTCCTGTTCTCCGGCGAATGGTGGATCCTGCTGTTCCCGTCGATCGCCCTGCTCGCGCTCGCGCTGTCGGTCAACCTGCTCGGCGACTGGCTGCGCGACGCGCTCAATCCGAAGTTGAGGTAGGCATGACCGAGCCGGTCCTCTCCGTTCGCAACCTGATCGTCGAATTCCCGACGCGCCGCGGCGTGCTGAGGGCGATCGACGACCTCTCCTTCGACATAGCGCCTGGCGAAGTGCTGGGCGTGGTCGGCGAATCCGGCGCCGGCAAGTCGCT
The DNA here is from genome assembly GCA_046292285.1 of Mesorhizobium sp. GTDB lineage: Bacteria > Pseudomonadota > Alphaproteobacteria > Rhizobiales > Rhizobiaceae > Aquibium. Next base: position 23,403 of record JBKBRJ010000008.1, read on the forward strand.
GACGGGCGCCGCGATCATCGGCCTACTGGAGCCGCCGGGCCGGGTGGCGGGCGGGGAGATCCGGCTTTCGGGCGAGCGCATCGACAACCTGCCGTCCGAGCGCATGCGACATATCCGGGGCAAGCGGATCGGCATGATCTTCCAGGACCCGCTGACCAGCCTCAACCCGCTCTACCGCATCGGCGACCAGTTGACCGAGACCATCCTCACCCACGAGAACCTCTCGGCCCGGGCGGCACGCGCCAAGGCGCTGCGCCTTCTGGAGGAGGTGGGCATTCCGGCCGCAGGCGAACGGCTGTCGGCCTATCCGCACCAGTTCTCAGGCGGCATGCGGCAGCGGGTGGTGATCGCGCTGGCGCTCGCCGTCGACCCGCAACTCGTCATTGCCGACGAGCCGACGACCGCGCTCGACGTCTCGGTGCAGGCGCAGATCATCGCGCTGCTCAAGCGCATCTGCGCGGACCGCGGCGCTTCGGTGATGCTGATCACCCACGACATGGGCGTGATCGCCGAGACGGCCGACCGCGTTTGCGTGCTCTATGCGGGACGATTGGCCGAGATCGGCCCGGTCCGCGAAGTGGTCAAGCATCCGCAACACCCCTATGCGCGCGGCCTGATGGCGGCGATCCCCTCGCTCGCCGGCGATCCGGACGAAAAACTCGCACAGATTCCCGGGTCGATGCCGAGGCTCGGCGCCATCCCGCGCGGCTGCGCCTTCAATCCGCGCTGCGACTTCGCCTTCGATCGTTGCAGGACCGAGCGGCCGAACGCCTATCCGGCGGGGTCGACGCAAGCTGCGTGCTTCCTGCACGACGCCGGGACGCCGCCGCCGCTGGCGATCGCCGGACAGGCCGCCAAGGCCGGAATTCGCGTTTCCCGCGCGCCAGAGGAGGCCGCTCGATGAACGCCGCCGGAACCCTGCCCCGAGAAGCCGGCGCCATTTCGGCCGCCCCGCTGGTCGAGGTGAAGGGTCTGCGCCGGGTCTTCGACCTGTCGAAGCCCTTGCTCAACCGCCTGATCGAAGGCGGCGGGCGCGTGACGCTGACGGCGGTCGATGGTGTCGACTTTTCCATCAGGCGCGGCGAGACCTATGCGCTGGTGGGCGAATCCGGCTCGGGCAAATCCACGATCGCCAAGATGGCGGTGGGTCTGCTGCGACCGTCCGCCGGCTCCATCACCATCGAGGGCATCGACGTCTGGGGCGAAAAATCGGCCGATGCGCAGCGCCGTATGCGTCGGCGCATCCAGATGATCTTCCAGGATCCCTATGCGAGCCTGAACCCGCGCTGGCGCGTGCGGGCCATCGTCGAGGAACCGATCAGGGCCTTCGCCATGATCCCCGACGCGAAGGATCGCGCCGCCCGCGTCGGCGAACTGCTCTCGCTCGTCGGGCTCGACCCGCGCGACGGCCAGAAGTTCCCGCACGAGTTCTCCGGCGGCCAGCGCCAGCGCATCGCCATCGCCCGCGCGCTGGCCTCGGAGCCGCACTTCATCGTCTGCGACGAGCCGACCTCGGCGCTCGACGTCTCGGTGCAGGCGCAGGTGCTGAACCTGCTGCGCGAGTTGCAGGATCGGCTCGGCCTGACCTACCTGTTCATCAGCCACAACCTCGCCGTCGTGCGCCACGTGGCCACCCGCGTCGGCGTGCTCTATCTCGGGCGGCTGGTGGAGGAAGCGCCGGCGCGCGAGCTCTTTGCCGACCCGAAGCACCCCTACACCCGCATGCTGCTCGACGCGGTGCCCGACATCGAGATGGAGGGCAAGGAGCGGCTGACGATCGCCGGTGAGATCCCGAACCCCGTCAACCCGCCGCCCGGCTGCCACTTTCACCCCCGCTGCCCCTTCGTGATGCCGCAATGCAAGACGGTGGTTCCGCCGGTGCTCGACAGGGGCAACGCGAGGGTGCGGTGCCATCTGTTCGCGGAGGGGTCGTAGGAGGACGAGAGCGAGGCAACGCCCACCATACGACGGGCAACCCCGCGGCAATCACCGCCTAATTGCACTCGCAGCGCTCACGCGGCGCGGGCGAGCGCGACCGCATCCGCACCTGCTGGAAAGCGCAGTGCTCCGGTCTCATCGTTCACCGCCGCCCAGACCGCTTCCGCAACGTCGATCTCACGAGTCGTCAGCGCCGGCTGGGCGAAGCCGGCGAAGATCGGGCCGGCGAAATCGGCATAGGCTGCCGGGATGAGATCCTCGACGCGGACGGATGTATTCTGAGCGAACCGGGTCGTGGGGGCGTAGCCAGGCTCTACCAGCTTGGCCCGTATGTTGAAGTGCGCGAGTTCGTGCGCCAGCGAACCGGTGAAGCCCTCGATCGCCTGCTTGCTGGCGGTGTAGGCCGCCGCCAGAGGCATCGCGGCCAGCGTGACGCTGGACGTCACGTTGACGATGACGCCCGACCGGCGCGTGCGCATTCCCGGAACGACAGCCTGTGTCATCGCCATGACGCCGAACGTGTTGGTGTCGAACACCTTGCGGACATGGGCCATCGGCGTCGCCTCGAAGGCGCCGACGACGCCGATTCCGGCATTGTTGACAAGCACGTCGATCGGCCCGGCGGCTTCGATCACCCGTGCGATGCTGTCCTCGTCCGTCACGTCGAGCGGCAGGATGCGCAGGTTTCCCGAGCGCGGCAGCACGTCCTCGCGCGGGGTACGCATGGTGGCGATGACGTTCCATCGCTTCGCGAGAAAATGGCGCGCGATCTCGAGGCCATAGCCCGACGAGCATCCGGTGATCATTATGGTGTGCATGGTTCATCTCCATCATTGGGTTGGGGATGTCGCCAAGCTATTCCCAGCCAGCCGTACGATCTACGATTGATCGTCCATATTTTATTCGCTATCGTCCTGTTCATGATCGATCCGCTCTCCGATATCATCAATCTGCTCCGACCTCGCACGGTATTCACGAAGGGCATCAGTGGCGCGGGCCGCTGGGGGGTCCGCTATTCGGATTTCGGCCATCCCAGCTTTGCGATCGTCATCGAAGGGTCCTGTCGTCTGGCCGTCGAGGGGCAAAGGGAACTGGCTCTGCAGGCCGGAGATTTCGTCCTGCTGCCGACCACGCCCGGCTTCACGCTGTCAGGTTTCGAGCCAGTCATTCCCGAATTCATCGATCCGCATCTCGCCGCACTTGCGACCGGGGAAGTTCGTCACGGCCAACAGGTCGGCCCGCCGAGCGTCCGCATCCTGGGCGGCTTCTTCGTCTTCGACAGAGAGGATTCCGACCTGCTCGTCTCACTGCTTCCGGGGCAGATTCACGTCCGTGGTGTCGAACGGCTTTCAATCCTGGTGAAGCTCTTGATCGAAGAAGCGGCAGCGGCAAATTCGGGACGCGACATGGTGCTCAATCGTCTCGTGGAGATCCTTCTGGTCGAAGCCCTGCGGCTGACGCAGGAGCCGGACGCTCCGCCGGGACTGCTACGCGGCCTTGGCGATGCACGTCTGGCCGAAGCGATCCGCGCAATTCATGCCGATCCGGCACGACGCTGGACGATGGCCCGCCTGGCGCAGAAGGCCGCGCTGTCGCGCTCGGCGTTCTTCGAACGGTTCACGCGCAATGTGGGCGCTACGCCCATGGAATATCTGCTCGCGTGGCGAATGGCGTTGGCCAGGGACCTGCTGCGCCGAAAAGAAGTCGACATCGCCGAAGTCGCCGAGCGCGTTGGCTACGGGTCGGCGAGTACGTTCAGCACAGCCTTCAGCCGCCACGTCGGACAGCCGCCCGGTCGGTATTCCCGAAACATGGGAGTTGCCAGGAGCAATGCGATTTCGACCTGACTGGAGCGTTCAGGTGCTTCTGTCACGCCTCACCCTACCCCAACACCGCCCGAAGCATCGGCGCCTTGCGGTCTTCCCAGGTCAACTGCCCGCGCCGCAGCATGAAGTTCACGTGGGCGTGGACCTCCGAGAACGCGAAGGAGAGCTGGTGCGGGTCGAGCGGGCGGGGGAAGATGGCGGGAAGGAGTTCGGCCACCGAGCGCGGGCCCTGCCCGCAGGCTTCCGCGATGCGGTCGCAGCGCTCCTCGTGGTGCTCGATCAGTTCCGTGCAGCGGGCGTGCAGGCCGAAGAACGGCAACTGGTGGCCGGGCAGCACAAGCGCGTCTGCCGGGATGCGGTCGCGGATGGCGTTGAGCGAGCGGATGTAGAGACCGAGCGGATCGCCCTCCGGATCGACCGCCCAGACGCTGATGTTGGGCGTGATCTTGGCCAGCACCTGGTCGGCGGCGAGGAACACGTTGTCGTCGGGCGCATGGAGCATGATCTGCTCGGGCGCGTGGCCGTCGCCGGACAGAACGTCAAAGCGCCGGCCGCCGATGGTCAGCGTGTCGCCCGCCACGAGACGGCCGAAGCTCATCGGCAGCGGCGTGACCATGCGCAGGTAGCCGTGGCCCTGCGTCGACACGATCGCCGCCGTCTCCTCGCTCATGCCGTGGCGCAGGTAGAAGTCGCGGTAGGGCTTCGCTTCCATCGCGCCGGGGCTGAGCGAGATGTTGATGCAGCCGAGATAGGCCGTCTGGCTGGTCAAGAGAGGGATGTCGAAGCGCTCGCACAGCCAGCCGGCAAGCCCGATGTGGTCGGGATGGTAGTGGGTGACGATGAGGCGCGTGAGCCGGCGCCCGGCAAGCGGCCCGGAGACCAAGGCCTCCCAGACCTCGCGGGTCGGCTGGTTGGATATGCCGGTGTCCACCACCGCCCAGCCGTCGCCGTCCTCGATCAGGAAGATGTTGACGTGGTCGAGCCTGAACGGCAGCGGGATGCGCGTCCACAGGATTCCGGGCGCGATCTCGACGAGTTCGCCAGTCGGCGGCGGCGCGGCATGCGGGAAGGAGAGTCCGGCCTGCTGGAAGGGGGCGGCGTGCCCGGTCTTCGTGTCGTTCGGCAATGGCCTGTCTCTCGTTTCGGGAAGGACGTCTCCGGAACCTCGCCGCGGGACGGATTTCTCCGCGCCGGCGTCCCATGCGGGGCGCGGCCCGGGTGGTCCCGAGGGATTAGACCCTGGCTCCCGACTTGGCAAGAACGTGCTGGCGGCGAAAGCGGGGCCGGCAAGGCGGGCGGCGGCGCGCCTTTTGCTCCGGTCGCCGTTCCAGCAGGCCCGCAATGCTAGTAAGGTCTTGGCTCTCCCGGAAGCACGGCGTGGGGCGCATGGTCAGGACAATCAGGATCGTTTCGGGACTGGTGCTGTTCGCTTTCGTGGCGATGCACCTCGTCAACGTCGCCTTCGGGCTGCGCTCCATCGAGGCGATGGACGCGGCGCGACCCTGGCTCATGGGTCTGTGGGCGAGCCCGATCGGGAGCCTCGTCCTGATGGCTGCCTTCCTGGGGCATTTCGCGCTCGGCCTCCTCGCGATCTACCGGCGCAACACGCTGCGCATGTCGCCCACCGACGGCGTGCAGATCGCCGCCAGCCTCGTGGTGGTGCCGCTGCTTGCGCCGCACGTCGTCGGCACCGCGATCGCCGCGCGGTTCGGCATCGAGCCGAGCTTCGCCTCGCTGATCCCCTACTTCTGGATCTGGGCGCCGGAGGAAGGCCTGCGCCAGGTGCTGCTGCTCGCCTTCCTGTGGATCCACGGTTGCGTCGGCGTGTTCACCTGGGCACGCATCCAGCCATGGTGGCGCCACGCCGGCGCCTTCCTGCACCCCCTCGCAGTCGCCATTCCGGTCATGGCTCTGCTCGGCTTCGTCGAGGCCGGCAATCAGGCGATCGAGGCGCGGAACAATCCGCCCGCGGTGGCGGTCGACGCACCGCCCGCCGTCGCGGAATACGGGGCGGAAGAGGAAACGTCCGGCGGAGCCGAGGAAGTCCCGACGGCCGCCGCCGGGCTCTCCCGCGGCGAAATCCTGGCGATCCTCAGCCGGATCAACTGGACGGTCTTCACCCTCTACATCGCCATGGTCGCGGCGGTGCTGATCGCCCGGCAGGTCCGGCTTGCGGGCGAGCGCAACACGCTGCGGATCGCCTTCGCCGACGGACCTTCCGTATCCGCCCGCGCCGGGCTGAGCGTTCTGGAGATCGCCGAGCAGCACGACGTCGCGATCGCGCATCTGTGCCGTGGCCGCGCGCGCTGCGGGACCTGTCGCGTGCACATCCTGGGAGGCGACGCGGCGCCGCCGATGCCCGACGCGGACGAGGCGCGGACGCTCGCCCGCGTCGGCGCCACCCCCGGCGAGCGCCTTGCCTGCCAGCTTCGACCGGGACCGGGAACACTTTCCGTGGAGCGGGTGCTGGCGCCCTACGTCCGCCCGCGCGACCTGCGCCGCGCATCGGAAACGGCGCCGGTGGAAGGGATTTCCGCGTGATGCGCGCCCGCCTCGCGACCCTGCTTCTCGCGCTCCTGCTGTTCCCGGCGGTCGCGATAGCCCAGAGCGCCGTCCAGCTTGCGCAGCGGGAACCGGCGGCTGCCGCGACGACCGGCGGCGCGCCCTCGGCCAACGACGTGCAGGAGCTGCTGCGCATCCTCGGCGATCCGCGAGTGGTGGAGTGGCTGAAAGACGCGGCGGAGGCTGCGCCCTCCGCCACGGAGACCGACGGGTCATCGCTGCGGGCAGCCTTCGAGCAGCGCCTTGCTGCGGCGCGGTGGCGTATGGCCGAGCTCGCGCGGGCTTGGTCGAACTTCCCGTTGATCCCAGAGGTGCTCATGCAGGCCTGGCGCTCGCAATTGTCGCCCGGCGAGGCCCTGCGCAGCCTGACCTACGTGATCATCTTCGTGTTCGTGGGCGGCGGGCTGGAATGGCTGTTCTGGCAGTACTTCCATCCCACGCTGGTCCGGGTCGAGCACACGGTCCCCGAAACCCTCATGCGGCGCTTGTCCGCCGCCGGGGCACGGCTCTTCCTTCAGGCGCTCGCGATCACGATCTTCTCGATCGGCAGCGTCGGCGCCTTCCTGGCCTTCAACTGGCCCGGCTTCCTGGAGCGAGTCGTCGTCAACCTGCTGATCGCCGTCATTGCCGTGCGCGCGCTTGCCACGTTGTCGCGCTTCCTGCTGGCGCCGCGTTTCCAGACACTTCGTCTGGTGCCGCTCGACGACCGGCTGGCATCGAAGGTTCATGGATGGAACGTCTTCGTCGCCATCGTCTTCGTCGCGTCCCTTGTGGTGTCCGATACGCTGACGGCGCTGGCCCGCACCGCGTCGGGCTCCGAGCAGGCGCAGAGCGCGGCGCTCGCCGTCTCGGTCGGCCTCGGCGCGCTAACGGCGATCGCCGTGCTGGCGATGATCTGGTCGATGACGCCGAGGATCATGCGTGACGGCGCCGTCCCGAGGTTTGCCCGCGGTCGGCTGGAACCGGTCGCCGTCCGGCTGCTCCCGGTGGCGCAGTCGCTCGTCGTCGCCGTGGCGTTTCTGCTGTGGGTATCGGGCGCGCAGGAATTGATGTGGACGGTGCTGATCGTCGGGCTCTTCGTTCCGGCAACCACGCTCGCGCGGGCGATGATCGACCACTTCTTCGACCGGGCGGAGGAAGCCGCGGCGATGCGGGACCGGCCTTCGGGCGGTTCCGGCGGCATGATCGCCGGCAGCGGCGTCGACCATGCGCCTTCTGCGGCCTCCGCTGAACCCGGCGCGGAAGCGCCGCCGCCGTCGAACACGCCCGCCCCGCCCGAAGAGCGGTACGCCATGTATCGGCCGATCGTGCGTCGCCTCGCGCGGTTCCTGATCGCGGTCGCCACGCTGTTCGCGCTCGCGGCGGCCTGGGACACCGACATCTTCGCCCTTTCGGAGACGCCCACCGTCGCCGGCCGCGTGGTGAAGGTCGCGATCAACGTCGTGGCGGTGCTCCTGCTGGCCGACCTGATCTGGGTCTGGGCGCGCACGGCGATCGACCGCCGCCTCGCCGGCTACGTCGCGCCGCCGCCCGGCGAGGCGCCGGGTCCGGAAGCGCGCATGGCGACCCTGCTGCCGCTGATGCGCAACATCCTCCTGGTGACCATCCTGGTGATCGGCGGGCTAACCGTGCTGTCGTCGGTCGGCGTCAACATCGCGCCGCTGCTCGCGGGCGCGGGCATCGTCGGCGTCGCCGTCGGCTTCGGCACGCAGTCGCTGGTGCGCGACATCGTCTCGGGCATCTTCTTCCTGGTCGACGATGCCTTCCGCGTCGGGGAATATGTCGAGATCGGCAACCTGCGCGGCACGGTGGAGTCGATGTCGCTGCGGTCCATGCGGGTTCGGCATCATCGCGGAGCCGTCCATACGATACCCTTCGGCGAGTTGAAGTCGCTGACCAACTACAGCCGCGACTGGGTGATCCTGAAGCTGGAGTTCCGCGTGCCATTCGAGACCGACCTCAGGCTGGTCAAGAAGCTGGTCAAGCAGGTGGGCGCCGAGTTGCTGGCCGACCCCGCCTATGGGCACTATTTCATCGAGCCGCTGAAGTCGCAGGGCGTGCGCAGGATGGAGGAGTTCAACATGGTGGTCGGCGTCAAGTTCATGGCGCGGCCGGGTGCGCAGTGGGTCATTCGCCGCGACGCCTACCACAAGCTGCGCGACGCCTTCGAGAAGAACGGCATCCACTTCGCCCAGCGCAACGTCAAGGTGGAGGTGCTGTCGGACCAGCCGCTGTCGGACCAGGTGCGCGAGGCCGTGGCGGGCGCGGCACAGACCGCGATCGAGGCGCGGCGTCCTCCCGCGCCGGTGCGCGACGAGCCGTGAAATGTGAAGGTTCCGCGACTTTTCGCTTTGGGACTTGATTTCGGCGCGGCGAGCGTGAATGTTCACCCTGCTGTTGGTCGCTGGCCCGCCCATCGTGAGTGCGACGGACCGAGGGAACCGTGAATGGCTGTCCCGTCTCGGGGGAGGCGAGGACCTGGGCGCACGCGGTGCCTCTACGGTCCTTGTCCGACACCGAGGCAACGAGGTGTTTGCCGAACGTAACCAGGCGCGCATGGACCCGGTCTTCGATTTTACTGTACTGATGTACAGCCACGACACGTTCGGCCTTGGACATCTGCGGCGCAGCCGCACGATCGCTCATGCGCTTGTCTCCCATTTTCCCGGCGTCCGAGTGTCGATCGTCTCCGGCTCGCCGGTCGTCGGCGCCTTTCCCTTCGAGGATCGCGTCGACTACATCCAGATTCCGCCTGCCAACAAACTGTCGAACGGGACCTACGCGTCCGGCAGCGGCGAAATGACCTTCGAACAGACGGTGACCGCCCGCGAGACGGTGATCCGTAAGGCCGCGGAGCGCATTCGCCCCGACATGATCATCGTCGACAAGGAGCCGCTTGGACTGGCCCGCGAGATGCTCTCGACGCTGAAATGGGCCAAGGCGCAGGGCGCCATCACGGTGCTGGGACTGCGCGACGTGCTCGACGCGCCGGAACTCCTGCGCGAGGAATGGCATCGCAAGCACATCGTCGAGCACCTGGCACTCTACGACGAGATCTGGATCTACGGACCCGGCAGCTTCTACAATCCCCTGGCGGGCATCGACCTGCCCGAGGCCATCCTGTCGCAGACCCGCTATACCGGCTTCCTCCCGCGCACCATGGCCGACGAGGACGTTACGGAGAAGTACGGCCGCGACTACGTGCTGGTAACCGCGGGCGGTGGCGGCGACGGCTACGAACTCATGTCCGCCGCCCTGAACGCGGTACGCCAGGACCGGACCCCGGACCGGGAGTTCCTGTTCGTGCTCGGGCCCTTCATGACGGAGCGGGAACGCTTTGAAATCGCCGCCCGCGCGGGCAGCCTGCCCAACGTCCGCATCATCGATTTCGACGCCAATCTCGAGGCCGTGGTGGCACACGCCAGCGCCGTCGTCGGCATGTGCGGCTACAACACCTTCTGCGAAGTCATCTCCTTCGACAAGCGCGCGCTGTTCGTGCCGCGCACGGCGCCGCGCCGCGAGCAGGCGATCCGCGCCAACCGCGCCGCCGAGTTTGGCTGGGTCGACGTGATCGACATCGAGATGGCCAAGAACCCGCGCCGGTTTCTCGCCGCCATCAACACGGTGCTCGAGCGCCCGAAACCCTCAGCCGCCGTCGCGCGCCCCGACCTGGATGGTCTCAACCGCATCTGCGCCCTGACGGAGATTCTGTTCGACCGGCGCGACGAGATCCTGGCGGCATCGGAACTGCGCAAAGCCGCCTCCTCATGAAGCCTGCCATCGTCGTCGTGCTGAAGGGCTATCCGCGCCTGTCGGAGACCTTCATCGCGCAGGAGTTGCTTGAGCTGGAGCGCGCCGGCTACGACCTGCATCTCGTTTCGCTGCGCCATCCGACGGACAAGAAGCGCCACCCCATCAACGACGAGATCAGTGCCCCGATCACCTACCTGCCGGAATACCTGCACGACGAGCCCATGCGAGTCGCGAAGGCGTGGTGGAAGGCGCGCCGGCTTCCCGGATACGGCAAGGCCGTCCGGCACTGGCTCGGGGACCTCTCGCGCGATGCGACGCGCAACCGTATCCGCCGCTTCGGCCAGGCGCTGGTGATGGCCGCGGAGTTTCCGGCCGGCGCGCGCTGGATCTACAGCCATTTCATCCACACGCCCTCGTCGGTCGCGCGATATGCGAGCGACATGACCGGCATCGCGTGGAGCGCCTCCGCGCATGCCAAGGACATCTGGACCTCGCCGGACTGGGAGCTTTCGGAAAAGCTCGCCGCCGCCAGGTGGACCGTGACCTGTACGGCCGGCGGCGCCCGTCATCTCAAGGATCTGTCGACCGACGCGTCCAGGGTGACGCTGGTCTATCACGGCATCGACCTCGCGCGTTTCCCGAAGCCCCGGCGTCATCCATCGTCGCGCGATGGAACCAGCCAGGCCGACCCGGTCCGCATCCTGTCGGTCGGACGGGCCGTCGCAAAGAAGGGCCTCGACACGCTGGCCGACGCGCTGGCCCAACTGCCCCCGGACCTCGCCTGGCAATGGACGCATGTCGGCGGCGGCGAACTGGCCGACGACCTGAAGGCGCAGGTCGAACGGCTTGGGCTCGCCTCGCGCACCGCCATCCTCGGGTCACGGGCGCAGAGCGAGGTGCTCGAAGCCTACCGGTCGTCGGATCTTTTCGTCCTGCCCTGCCGCATTGCCGACGATGGCGATCGCGACGGCCTGCCGAACGTGCTGGTGGAGGCGCAGAGCCAGGGCTTGCCCTGCATTTCCACGCCGATCTCCGGCATTCCCGAACTCATCGACGACGGCCGCACCGGTCTGCTCGTGCCGCCGGACGACCCGGCCGCCCTTGCTGATGCGATCGCGGACGCCATCCGGTCGCCGGACCTGCGCGCGCGCCTCGGCGACGCCGCGATGGAGCGGGTCCATGCGCATTTTGACCACCGCGGCACGATCGGCCAGTTGATCGCGCTGTTCGAGGCGAGCGGCCTCGTCGGCGAGAACCAGAGGGAGAAGCAAGCCTCGTGACCCCCCGCGTCCTTTTCTACGTCCAGCACCTCGTCGGCGTCGGCCATGTCTTCCGCGCCACCCGCATCGTGCGCGCGCTGCGAAACCATGACGTCGAGGTCGACCTCGTCTTTGGCGGCGTGCCGATCCCCAACCTCGACATCGCCGACGCGCGAATCCACTACCTGCCGCCGGTGCGCGCGGGGCTGGAGGTCTTCAACAGGCTGGAGGACGGCGACGGCAACCCCGTCGACGACGCCTACAGGAACCGCCGCCGCGACCTGCTGCTCGACATCTTTGCGAAGACGCGGCCCGACGTGGTGGTGACCGAGGCTTTTCCCTTCGGCCGTCGGCAGATGCGCTTCGAACTCCTGCCGCTGATGGAAGCCGCGCAAGCCCGCGCGCCGCGCCCGGCGATCGTCGCCTCCGTGCGCGACATCCTGCAGGAGAGCTCCAAGCCCGAACGCGACCGCGAGGTCGTGGACATCCTGAACCGTTACTTCGACCGGGTGCTGGTGCACGGCGATCCGGGCTTCGTGCGCATCGAGCACACCTTCCCGCATGGCGACGAGATCGCCGGAAAGCTGCTCTACACAGGCATCGTCGCGCCCGAGCCACCGGTTGCCTCCACGGGCGACGAGGCCTTCGACGTGGTGGTGTCGGTCGGCGGCGGCGCGTTCGGCCACAAGCTCCTCGTCGCCGCGCTGAAGGCCCGCAAGCTCTCGGTGCTTTCCGATGCGCGCTGGGTGGTTCTGACCGGTCTCGCCGCGACGGCCGAACAGAAGGCGGAACTGGAAGCGCTGGCCGACAGAAATGTCGTCTTCGAACGCTTCATCCCCAACCTGCCAGCAAGGCTCGCGGCCGCGAAGCTGTCGATCTCGCGCGTCGGCTACAACACGACCGCCGACATCTACGCGGCCGGATGCCGGGCGATCGTCGTGCCCTTCTCCGACGGAATCGAGACCGAGCAGATCACCCGCGCCGCGCTGATGCAGCAGAAGGGGCTGGCGATCGCGATCGGCCACGAGGACGAGACGCCGGAGGCGATCGCCGCGGCCATCGACCGCGCCATGGCAGGGCCGGCGCCCGACCGCTCGTCGCTCGACATCAAGGGCGCGGCCAACGCCGCCCGCATGCTGGCCGCCATCGCGAAGGGCGAGGATCCCGCGGCCTGACGCTTGCAGAGCGGGCCCGGCTTGACCCGCACGCGCTTGCCGCTACGGTCGCGCCGATGACGAGGATCGCCTTCTACGCGCCACTGAAGCCGCCGAACCACCCGATTCCGTCGGGCGACCGGGAGATCGCGCGCAACCTGGTGAAGGCGCTGGCGCTGGCCGGCTTCGAGCCCTTCGTCGCCAGCGAGGCGATCGCCTACCAGAAGCGGCCTTCGGCCGAGCTTTTCCGTGCTCGCAAGGCACCCTGCGAGGCCGAGGTCGACCGGCTGCTGTCGGCATGGCGGGCCGAGCCCGCGCTGAAACCGGACCTCTGGATGACCTATCATCCCTATTGCAAGGCGCCCGACTGGATCGGCCCTGCGATCAGCCGCGCGCTGGCCATCCCCTACGTGAGCGTCGAGGCCTGCCGGACCCGGCAGGACACCGACGCCGACTGGGCCGAGGGCCGCGCGGTGGTGCAGGCAGCCGTGCGCCAGGCGACGGCGAACTTCTGCCTCAAGCCAACGGACCGGGCCTATCTCGAGAGCATCCTGCCCGACTCCTCCAGCATCGTGCCGTTGAAGCCCTTCATCGATCTGGCCGACCTGCCTGCGGCGGCGGAGGTGGATAGCTTCGGCAGCCCCGCCGACGGCCCGCTGATCCTTGCGGTCGGCATGATGCGGCCGGGCGCCAAGATGGACTCCTACCGGCTGCTGGCCGAGGCGTTGTCCGGCCTCGCCGACCGGCCCTGGCGACTGGCGATCGTCGGCGACGGACCGGGGCGGAACGAGGTGGAGGCGATGTTCGCCTTCGCCGGCGACCGCGTGCGGTTCACCGGCGCGATCCCGCATCCCGAGGTGTTCGGCTGGATGCGGCGGGCCGATCTGTTCGCCTGGCCGGGTGTGCGGGAGGCGTTTGGCGTGGCCTACCTCGAAGCGCAGGCGAACGGCCTTCCGGTCGTCGCCTTCGCCACGACGGGCGTGCCGGTGGTGGTCGCCGACGGCGAGAGCGGGTTGCTGGCGCCGGCGTTCGACGTCGCGGCCTATCGCGCGAACCTCGCCAGTCTTCTCGCTTCACCGCGGGAGCGTGCCAGGCTCGGCGCGGGCGGGCGGGCGAAGGTCGCGCGCGAGCATGGGCTCGATGCCGCCGCCGCGAGCCTCAGGTCGGCGCTCCTGCCGCTCGCAGGCGCGCGACCCGCCGTGGCCGTCTCGCCATGACCGCCTTCGCCGCCGTCGAGGAAGAACTGGCGCTCTGGGACGCCGACGGGCTGGCGCCACGCTTCTGGCTACGCGACGACGACGCCGTGGAACCGACGCCGGCTCTCGACCGGCTGATCGCCTTTTCCCGCAAGCATGCGGTTCCGGTGCTGCTGGCCGTGGTGCCCTCGCGCGCGACGAAGGCGCTCGCCGAACGGCTCGCGAACGAGCCGCTGATCAGGCCCTGCCAGCACGGCATCGCGCATGAGAACAACGCGTTACCGGGTACGCCGTCGCTGGAACTCGGCGGCGCGCGGCCGTCCGAGGACGTCCTCGCCGGTCTCGCGACGGGACGGGCGCGGCTCCTCGATCTCTTCGGCGACAGACTCTCGGGTATCCTGGTGCCGCCCTGGAACCGGATGGCGCCCGACGTCGCGGCGCGACTGCACGAACTTGGCTTCACCGGACTGTCGACATGGTCGTGGCAGCGCAAGGGCACGCGGCTGCCCGAGCTCAACACGCAGATCGACGTGATGGACTGGGCCGGAGGCCATTGCGGCCGCGACATCGCCTGGACGGCGGGCGAACTCCTGCGCCGGCTGATCCAGGCGCGCGGGAGAGGTGGCGCGCCCCTCGGCATCCTCACCCACCACCTCGTCCATGACGAGCGCGCCTGGGCGACGCTCGACGAACTGGTGGCCTGGCTGAAGGTCGAGCGCGGCTTCGCCTTCGAGAGCGCCGACGCCCTGATCGCGGCCGGCGCCGCGATGCAGGATGGGCGGCCGGCCTGAGCCGGCCATGGTGACCGTCACGCCGCGTGGTAGGGATCGGCTGCGTCGCGCAATCCGTCGCCGAGGAAATTGAAGGCGAGGATGACGAGGATGACCGGCACCACCGGCAGGATCAGCCAGGGGTAGAGCGCCACCACGTTGATGTTCTGCGCCTCGTTCAGCAGCACGCCCCAGCTCGTGACCGGCGGGCGCAAGCCAAGCCCAAGGAAGGAAAGCGCCGTTTCGCCGAGGATCATGGTCGGGATCGTGATCGTCGCCGAGGCGATCAGGTGGCTCATGAAGCCCGGGATCAGGTGCCGGAATATGACGCGCGGCGGCGAGGCGCCCATCAGCTCGGCGGCCAGGACATACTCCTCCTCGCGCAGCGACAGGAGCTTGGACCGGACCGCACGGGCAAGCCCCGTCCAGTCGATCAGGCCGAGGATGATGGTGATGCCGAAATAGACCACGATCGGCGACCACGTCACCGGCATGATGGCTGCGAGCGCCAGCCACAGCGGGATGCTGGGCAAGCTTTGCAGGACCTCGATGATGCGCTGCACGACATGGTCGATCCAGCCGCCATAATAGCCCGCCATGCCGCCGATGGTGATGCCCAGCAGGAAGGAGACGGTAATGCCGATCAGGCCGATGGTGAGCGATATTCGTGTGCCGTAGATGACGCGGGACAGCACGTCGCGGCCAAGCCTGTCGGTGCCGAGCAGGTAGAAATATCCGTTCTCGGCGGGGCAGACCAGATGCAGGTCGCTCTCCACCATGCCCCAGAAGCGGTAGCTGTCGCCGCGGCAGAAGAAGCGCAGCGGCTGCACGTCGTTCGTGTTCGGGACATACTCACGCTTCAGCGTCTGCATGTTCAGCTTGAAATCGTAGCCATAGACGAACGGACCGACGAAGCTGCCCTCGTGGAAGAGGTGGATGCCTTGCGGCGGCATGTAGATCGCCTTCACGTCGCGCCGTTCCAGACTGTATGGCGCGAGGAACTCGCTGATCAGGATCGACAGGTAGAGAAGCAGCAGGAAGATGCCGGACCAGACCGCCGCGCGATGCTTCCTGAACTTCCACCACATCAGCGTGAACTGGGAGGCGAAATAGACCTTTTCCTGCTCCGGAGAGAGCTTCTCGACACCCTGCGGGTCGAACGGGGTCTGCGACACGAAGTGGCTGATCGCCTCTCCGTCCGACGGGATGGACGACTTCATCGACTTCCCCCCTGGAGCCGGATGCGCGGATCGAGGATCGCGAGCGCAATGTCGGAGATGAGGACGCCGATGACGGTCAACGTGGCGAGGAACATCAGGAATGAGCCTGCGAGATACATGTCCTGGCTCTGCAGCGCGCGGATGAGCAGCGGGCCGGTGGTTTCCAGCGAAAGCACGATGGCGACGACTTCCGCGCCGGAAATGACCGCCGGGAGGATCGAGCCGATGTCGGCGATGAAGAAGTTCAAAGACATGCGCAGCGGGTACTTCAACAGCGCCCGGGTCGGCGGCACGCCCTTGGCCCGGGCCGTCACGACATACTGCTTTTGAAGTTCGTCGAGCAGGTTGGCGCGCAGGCGCCGGATCATGCCCGCTGTTCCGGCCGTGCCGATGACGATGACCGGGATCACCATATGCTCGGCCATGGAGCCGAGCTTCGCCCAGCTCATTGGCTGGTCGATGTACTGCGCGTCCATCAGGTGGCCGATCGACGTTCCGAACCAGACGTTGGCGAGGTAGAGCAGGATCAATGCGAGCAGGAAGTTGGGCGTCGCCAGGCCAAGCAGTCCGAGGAATGTCAGCCCGTAGTCGCCCCAGGAATACTGGTGGGTGGCCGAGTAGATGCCGATCGGGAAGGCGATCAGCCAGGTGAAGATGATGGTGACGGTCGAGACGAGGATGGTCAGCCACAGGCGGTTGCCCACCACGTCGCTGACCGGCAGTTCATACTCGAACGAATAGCCGAAATCGCCCTGGAGCATGCCGCCGACCCAGGTGAAGTAGCGCTCGATCAGAGGCTTGTCGAAGCCATACTCCTCCTTGAGGTATTCGATCTTCCTCGGATCGACGGTCTCGCCCTGCGCCTGCAGCTCAGCGATGTAGTTTTCGAAGAAGTCGCCAGGCGGCAACTCGATGATGGTGAAGACCAGCGCGCTGATGAGGAACAGCGTCGGTATCGCGGCCAGTAGGCGGTAGAAGATGTAGCGCAGCAATGCCCGCTACTCCTTGTCGAACCAGAAGGTGTCCGGCATGTAGACGCCGAAGAAGCTGACCGGCGCGAAGGCGTAGATGCCTTCGTCGGGGACATTCTTCAGCGTGTTGCGGACCACCACCGGCTGCAGGACGCCGTTGACCGTGCCGATGGTATAGACCTGGTCGGTGAAGATCGTCAGCATCTCGTCCCAGATCGCGGCGCGCTCCTCCGTGGTGGAGGAGACGCGCCAGCGCTGGAACAGCTCCGCAAGCTGGGCGACTTCCGGAACGTCGATCTTCTCGCCGGCCATGCCGTTGGTCTCCAGATGCTGGCCCCATTTCGGCCAGATGCCCTGCACGGACGAGACCGGAGCCAGTTCCTCCGGCGGCATGTCGGGCGTAGCGAGACCCACGTTGAGACCCGCCCACACCGACATCATCGTTTCGCCGGACAGAAAGCGGCGGCGCATGTTGTCGAGCTGCATGGCGCGCGGGAAGACCTTGATGCCGAGCGCGCCCCAGTATTCCGTGACGAGCTGCGTGACGTCCGTCTCCTCGGTGCCGCCGGCCATCTCGATGATGATCTCGGCCCGGCGTCCGTCGGACAACCGCCGCACGCCGTCGGGACCGCGCTGCAATCCGATTTCATCGAGCAGTGCGTTCGCCTTTTCCGGATCGTAGTCGGCCCAGGCCTGGGCGAATTGCGGTTTGTAGAGCGGTGAACCCTCCAGGACCGAGTTGGCCGCTGGTTGGGCGAGCCCATAGTAGAATTGCTGGTTGATCTCGTCGCGGTGAATGGCGAGCGACAGCGCGCGGCGGAAGCGGACGTCGCGGAAGAGCTCGCGCCAGACGGGATCGTTGACGTTGAGGTTCGGTAGGTAGGCGACCTGCGAGCCGGTGCCGTCCTTCCAGAGCTTGACGTCGAACTTGTGCTGCGCGCTGGACTCCTTCAGGAAGGTGAAATTGTCGAAACGCAGGTAGCGGGCCTGCAGGTCGCTGTCGCCCGTTCCGGTCTTGGCCGGGATGATGTCGGCGGAGCTGATACCCAGATAGACCTCGTCGAGGTAGGGCAATTGCCGGCCTTCGCCGTCGACGCGGTGGAAGAAGGGATTGCGCTTGAAGACGAAGCGCTCGGCCGGCGGCGGCGTCGTGTTCATCCAGGGCTCGAGGGTCGGCAGTTCCGGGTTCTCGGGCCGGTAGGCGCGCGCTTTCACCGTGTGCAGCGCCACCCAGTCGCGCGAACCGGCGGCCTTGACCTTGGCGGCGAGTTCATCGGCGTCGACATACTTCTCGTGGAACTGCTTCAGGTAGTGGGCCGGCTGCGCGATATAGTTCGGGCTGGCCCCCGCCAGCGAGGGCAGGAACTGCGGGTTGGGCTTCGACCAGGTGTAGCGGACGGTCAGTTCGTCGATCACCTCGAAGACCGGAGGCTCGCCATCGACCAGCATCACGGCCGAGGCGCCGCCGCGCGACAGGGCTTCGTTGGTCTCGACGTCCTCCCAGGCGTAGCGGAAATCCTCCGCCGTGAAGGGCTCGCCGTCCGACCAGCGGTGACCTGGCCGGAGGCGGAAGGTGAAGATGCGGCCTTCCTCGACCTCGAAGCTCTCCAGGATGTCTGGAACGATCTCCAGGTTCTCGTTGAATCCGACGAGCCGCGAGTAGCCGTAGATCGTCATCATGCGGATGTCCTTGGCGTCGGCCATCAGCATCCGGAGCGTGCCCCCGTACGAGCCGTTGCTCTTGCCGAGGGCGGCCATGTCGATGACGCGCGGGACGTCGGGCAGGCGCTCCTCCATCGGCGGAAGCTTGCCGCTGGCCACCGCGTCCTTCAATGAAGGCGGCTCCTCGGCGAAACTCGCCGAAACGAGGGTGAATGTTGCTGCTGCGGCCATCACCGCAAGCCCTCTGGCACGGCTGATGATCGTGGTCATGCGTAGATCCTTTCACGGGATGGCATGTCGCGCGCCAGGACGAGATGTCCTTCGCCGACCTGAACGAGCGACAGATCCCTCCCGTCGCCGCCCAAGCTCTGAAACTCCGCCGGCCACTGGTCGCTCGGATCGGATTCGTCGTCGCCCTGAGCTGAAAAGTCGAGCTTGTGTTCCAGGTTGACGCTCGGAACGGCGCTCAGGAGCTTCTGCGTATAGGGGTGTACCGGTCGGGCGAACAGCGTCTCGCAATCCGCGATCTCGACGATGCGCCCGCGCCGCATGACCGCGATGCGGTCGGCGATGTACTTCACCACCGCGAGATTGTGCGAAATGAAGACCATCGTCAGCGACAATTCTTCCTGCAGCGATTTCAACAGGTTGAGAATCTGCGCCTGGACGGAGACGTCGAGCGCCGACACCGGCTCGTCGCAGATCAGGAGGTCGGGCGCCAAGGCGAGGGCTCGCGCGATGCCGATGCGCTGGCGCTGGCCGCCCGAGAACGAGTGCGGGTAGCGGTTGAGATGGCTGGTCTGAAGGCCGACCATGGCCATCAGGTCGGCGGCCGTCTGCGTGATCTCGCGCGCGCCGCCTTGCCGATGGATCTCCAACGGTTCGCGAAGCGTGTTGAGGATCGTCGAACGCGGGCTCAGCGATCCGAAAGGATCCTGGAAGACGATCTGGATGCGCTTGCGGAACTCTTTCAGGGCGCGGCCATGCAGCTTGCGGACATCGCAGTTGATCTCGCCGTTGTCGAACAGGATCTCGCCGCCGTCCGCCTCTGTCGCGCGCATGATGAGCTTGCTGACGGAAGATTTGCCGCAACCGCTCTCGCCGACGATGCCGAAGCATTCGCCTCGCTTGACCTCGAATGATACTCCATTGACTGCGTGGATCTGGCGGTTCTGCCCGCCGAACCAGCTTCCCGACTTGATGGTGTAGGTCTTGTGGAGGTCGCGGACGGTGAGCAGCGGCTTCTCCGACGAGCAGCGGCCCTCGCTTGCCCGGCGCATCGAGGCCGGGATGACCTTTTCGATCTCGCGCAGCGCCACCAGCCTCTCGCCGCGATCCATGTCGAGATCGGGCACCGCCTTCATCAGCGCGCGGGTGTAGGCATGGCCGGGATTCGTGAAGATGTCCTTCAGCGGCCCGGCTTCGAGAATCCGGCCGTGATAGATCACCACGACCTCGTCGGCCATGTTGGCGACGACGCCGAGGTCGTGGGTGATGAGCAGCAAGGACATGCCGAGCCTGGCCTGGAGCGACTTCAACAGGCCGAGCACCTGGGCCTGGACGGTCACGTCGAGCGCCGTCGTCGGTTCGTCGGCGATCAGCAGCGCCGGCCGGCAGATCAACGCCATGGCGATCATCGCGCGCTGGCGCAGGCCCCCCGACAGCTCCATCGGATACATGTCGTAGGCGCGCGACGGATCCGGGAAATTGACGAGCCTGAGCATGTCTTCGGTCAGCCCGCGGGCCTCGCCCCGCGCCACCTCGCGGTGCAGGACGAGTGCTTCCTCGACCTGGTTGCCGATCGTGTGGAGCGGCGACAGCGAGGTCATCGGCTCCTGGAAGATCATGGCGATGCGGCCGCCGCGCAGATCGCGCATCTCGGCCTTCGTCGGATCCAGCGCGGCAATGTCCGTCTCGGTGCCCGGCTGCAACGGATCGCGGAAACGGATGCGGCCGCCTGTGACCTTCGCGACCCTGGGCAGAATGCCGAGGATCGCCTGGGCGATGATGGACTTGCCAGAACCGGACTCGCCGACGAGCGCGACAGTCTTGCCCGCCGGAATCCGGAAGCTGACGCCCTTCACAACTTCGATGCTGCTCTGCTGTATCGCGATCGAGATGCGCAAGTCCTCGATACGCAGCAAGTCTCGTCTGTCGCCCAAGTCGATCTGTCCCATCCCTGACGGTCTCTTACGCCCGGCCGCCTTGACCCTGCGGCCGGCAACGGCGAGATGCCTGACCGGGCGAGGAATTTCCGGGAGTTTTGCAATTCCCTCTCCCGGCGGCAAGAGGCGGAAGCGCCCCAACGTCAATTTGCTGCAAGTATGCCCCCAAACTTACATTTCGGCGCTCACACTTCGGCGAGCCTGCCGCTTGACCAGCGAAAGACCCGGTCGTGCGGTATCGCGCGACGCAAGGTCTCGTCCCTGCCCAGCCCCAGTAGCATCCCCATCATGACACGCAGATTTCCGCTGTGTGTCACCACGATTGGTAACGCGTCGGTGGCGAGATTGTGTGTGAATAATTTCATTCTCGCCTGAAGATCGGCATAGCTTCTGCCCCCGACGGGCGCGAAATTCCAGCGGTCGGCCTTGCGCGCGCGCCGTTCGTCGGGAAACCGCGCCTTCACCTCGTGCGTCGTCAGGCCTTCCCAATGCCCGAAGCCCGCTTCGACGAGGAGTTCGTCGGTGTCGACCTGCGTCTCCGGGAGGCCGAGAGGACCGGCGAGGATGCGCGCCGTTTCCAGGCAGCGTGCGAGCGGTGAACTCACGAGCCGCACCGGCGCGTGGCCCATGCCGACGCTGGCGAGGTGGCGGGCAAGCCGTTTGGCATTCGCTTCCGCGTCCGCCCTTCCCGCCGGCGAGAGCGGAAGATCGGTCAGCCCCTGGAAGCGGCCCTCCTCGTTCCAGGCCGTCCTGCCGTGCCTCACGAGGAAGAGCGTGTTGTTGATCATCATTTATCTTGTCATCGCCACTGGCTATGCCATGCCTATCGGCGGGCATGTGTCTTGACAACGATCAAGGCGAAAGGAGCGGTCATGGGTGTCGTGGCGAAACTGATGCGCGTCTGGCCGGAGATGTGGATTGTCGCCGCGCTCGTCCTCCTGTCCGCCCTGGCGGCCCCGACCGCCCAGGCGCAGATGCCGCTCAAGATGCTGTCGCAGACCAAGGCCTCCGATGCCCAGTCGTCTTCCGGGATCGATGCGCTCCTCCAGCAGGCTGAGAAGGACGGCTCCACCGTCATCGTCATTCGGCCGGGCGAGCAGCAGGCGGAGACCCCCGACATACCGATGGCGATGGCGCTGTCTAGCGAAAGCCTGCTGAAGGCGCGCGAGAGCCTGAAGCGGATGGTCGCGAACGCATGGATCTACCTCGACTATCTTCCCGAATCGCTGAAGGCCGCGAGCCCGGACGGAACCGTCCTCTGGCTGGTCCTCGCCATCGCCACAGCAGTCGGCGGGCTGGTCGCCGGACGGCTGGTCTTCTGGCAGATCACGCGGTGGGCACGCGGCCACTTCAGCCACCTCTACCGCGAGGACGAGACGCTCCTGTCGCGCAAGCTCGGCTACATCCTGTTTCGCGCCGGCTGGATGCTCTTGAGCGCCGGCATCATGTTCGTGGTCGCGATCCTCGTCGCGGTGGTCTTCGATTCCGGCCACCAGCCGTCGCGGGACACGATCTTCGTGGTCGTCTCGACCTACGTCGTCTATCGCATCGTCAGGTCCGTCATCTTCTGGAACTTCTTCGCACCGAACTCCCCCGCGCACCGGCTGATCAATCTGTCCGACGCCGCGGCCGAGCGGATCTTCCGCAACTGGGCCATCGTGCTGTCGGTGGGCGCCATCGTCATCGGCCTCTGCCGCTGGATCCTCATCCTGACTCCGCCGGGCATCATGACCGACATGTCGATGGTAGCGGTGAACCAGGACGCGCAGAACCTCGCCTTCATCCTCGGCATGCTGCTCTGCGCGCTCATGATGGGGGCACTCGCCATCGTCCACCGACGCGAACTGACCGGCATCATCCTTGGCCCTGGCGATCCGAGGAAGGCGCCGCTGCTGAACCGTGTCTTCGCGGTCGCCGCCCTTCCGCTGGCAATTGTCTACCTGATCCTCGCCTGGTTGGTGAGTTCGGTCAGGCTGACGCTCGGCCTGCCAGGCGGCTACGTGCCGGTGCTGGCCCCGATCATCGTCTTCGTCGTCGGTGTATTCGCCTATGCCATCGCCGCCTATCTGCTCGAGATCGTCTACGAACGCCGCGCCGCCTCGCATCGGCGTCGCCAGCTTCTCAGGCAGCAGGCCGAGAGACGCGCCTGGCGCCGCGCCCAGGCGTCCAGGGAACTGATGTCCGAGATGAACGAGGACGTGCGCGACCTGCTGGAAGACGGCGACGAGATGACCGTGATGACGCCGATGCAGGCACCGACGGCGCAGGTAAAGCCGTACTTTCCCGCGTTCAGAGCGTTCTTCCAGAGCACGATCCAGGCGACGATCCTGGTGGTCTGCGCCGGGGAGCTCGCCCGGCTGTGGGGCGCCGATCTCGGCCGCGAGGGCGGGCATCCGATCGCCGCCGCGCTCGACATCCTGCTCGTGCTCATCGTCGCCGTCTCGCTGTACCGGGCCGTCAACGGTTTCATCGACTACAAGATCGTCGAGGAGGGCGGCACGCTGGACGGCCAGGCCGGCAATCCCGGCGAGGGCGAGGGTGAGAGCGGCAAGGGCCAGTCGCGGCTTGCAACGCTGCTGCCGATCTTCCGAAACGTGATCGTCTCGATGCTCGCCGTCTTCGGCACGATGATCGTTCTGGCCAATCTCGGCGTCGATATCGGCCCCCTCTTCGCCGGCGCCGGCGTGATCGGCATCGCCGTCGGCTTCGGCGCGCAGACCCTGATCCGCGACATCTTCTCGGGCGCCTTCTTCCTGATCGACGATGCGTTCCGAAAGGGCGAGTACATCGAGGTGGGCAGCGTCAAGGGCGTGGTGGAGAAGATATCGATGCGCTCCTTCCAGCTGCGCCATCACCTCGGCGCCGTCCACACGGTGCCCTTCGGCGAGATCCAGCAACTGACCAACTATTCCCGCGACTGGGTGATGATGAAGCTGCCGCTGAGGCTCACCTACGACACGGATGTCGAGAAGGTGCGAAAGCTGGTCAAGAAGATCGGTGAACGGCTGCTCCAGGATCCGGTCGTCGGCCACCTCTTCCTGCAGCCGCTGAAGTCGCAGGGCGTCTACGCGATGGAGGATTCGGCCATGATCATCCGCGTCAAGTTCATGACCCGGCCAGGCGACCAGTTCGTCACCCGCAAGGTGGTCTACGCCGCGATCCGGGAGGTCTTCAGCATGGAGGGCATCCGCTTCGCCCACCGCGAGGTGACGGTGCGGCTGGCCGACGGCCAGAAGGCGGAGGAGTTGACGAAGGAGCAGAAGGAGGCGATCACCGGATCGGTGCGAGCGGTGATCGACGACGTCCAGGCCGGCGGGCTCGATGCCGGCAAGGCCGCGGCAGCCGCACTCTGACGAAGAACGGACAGACGCCGCCCGCATGCCCCTCCTCCTTGCTCCGCTCGACACGACCACCGCCTTCGGCCAGCGCGCAGCGAGCCGCTTTGCGCGAGCCGTCTGGTCGCTGACGGTTTCGGGCGACATCCCGCAGCCGCGCCGCAAGGCGATCCGCAAGCATTTCGCGAGGCGCTGCGCCGGCCCGTTCGACGTGGAGGCCGGCGGCATTGCGTTTCGCGCCTATCCGGCCGAGAACCGCGACGACCGCATGCTGGTCGGCCGGGGCGAACTGCCGGAGGCCGCCGAGCATGCCCTGATCGCACCCTTCCTGAAGCCGGGCATGGTGTTCGTCGACATCGGCGCCAATGTCGGCACCTATGCGCTTCATGTTGCGACCAGAGCCGGCCCGGCCGCCCGTGTGCTCGCCTTCGAGCCGCATCCGCGCACCTTCGCCAAGCTCGCCTACAATCTCGAAGCCAACCGCGCGACGAACGTCGACGCGAAAAACCTCGCCATCGCCGCCGCGGCCGGCACCATGGACCTCTACTCCGACGGCGGCGGCAACATCGGCCACGCCTCGCTCCTGCGGGAAGGCGCCGGCGCGGTGCGCAGCACGCAGACGGTGCCGGTCGCGCCGCTGGCCGCCGTCCTCGCCGAAGAAGGCATCGAGACGGTCGACCTCCTGAAGATCGACGTCGAGGGCTTCGAGGATCGCGCGCTGCTGCCGCTGTTCGACCAGGCGCCGGAGAGGCTCTGGCCGAAGGCGATCCTGATCGAGACCGTCCTGGCGTCCTTGTGGGAGCGCGACTGCCTCGCCGTCCTGGCGGACAAGGGCTATCGCCGCGCCGGCGAGACGGCCGAGAACGTGCTGATGGTGCGTGAAGCGGCCTGACGCAGTTGGACCCGATGTCGGGGCTCTACCGGCCGCGACGGTAGAACGTCTCGCCGACGACGAAGCCGTCGAGGCCCGTGTCGCGGGCGTAGCGCACCAGGTCGCTCATCCGGTTGATGAAGCCCTTGCCCGAGAAGTTTAGCGAGGTGTTGCAGAGCACGCCATAGCCGGTGCGCGCCTTGAACGCGGTCAGCAGGGAATGCATGCGCGCGTTCTGCGCGGCCGTGACCGTCTGCGCCCGCGCCGAACCGTCGACATGGGTCACCGCCTTGAGGGCGTCCGTCTTGACGCGCTGGAAGTAGAGCATGTGCGGGCTCGGCCCGTGATGGATGAACAGCCGGTCCAGTTCCTCCTCCAGCAGGATCGGCGCGATCGGACGGAATCCCTCGCGCTTCTTGATGGCGTTCAGCCGCGTGTGCATCTCCTTGGTGAAGGGGGCTGCGATCAGCGACCGGTTGCCGAGCGCGCGCGGACCGATCTCGTAGCGTCCCTGCACCCAGGCAAGGACGGCCCCGCCGGCCAGCGCTTCGGCGATGACGTCGTCGGCGGCGGGCACCGCGTCGAAGCCGGAGAGATCGGCGTCGTCGTGCACGAAGTCCTCGCCGGCATAGGCGGTCCACTCGATCTTGGCGTTGCCGGTGATGCGGAACTGCGCATCCGCCGCCGTGCCGATGGCCGAGCCGGAATCATTGGTGCAGGGCTGCACGAAGACCTCTTCGAACAGGCCGGCGCCCTTCCATTCACTGTTCCAGTCGCAGTTCAATCCGCAGCCGCCCGATACGAGCAGCGGCAGGCCGTCTCTCATGTTCGCCCTGGCGAAGTCGAGGAATCTCGAGAAGATCGCATCCTGGAAACGTCGCGCGAGATTGCGGAAAGCGTCGGTCTCGAGCCCGATGTCGAGGAAGGGCGTATCGGTGAAGTCGGCCTTGCGCAGCGGCGCGGCCACCGCGTCCCAAGCGAGCAGCCGCTCGATCAAGGCCCGCTCCTCGGGCGCGGCGGGCACATCCTTCCCATAGCCGGCGATCGCCATCAGCTTGCCGGCATCCTCGCGCCGCGACTTGCGCGCATCGACCGGCAGCGTCGGATCAGCGAGGCCGTAGAGGAAGCCGTACTTGTGTCCGGGCCCGGTGACCGGCGTTCCGAGCTTCGTCACCTTCAGCTTCTCGTCGATGCGGTAGAACGAGCCGAGCACCCCTTCCCAAACCAGCGCGTAGCAGGCCTGGCCCTGCGGGAAGGGCGACATGGCGTAGCTGCCGATCAGGTGCGACCGCTCGTGCGACGAGGAGAAGAAGCGCACCTGCTTGCCCGCGAACATCTGGGGCCGATCGATGATGCCGCTCTCGTCATGCCCGAAATAGCCGGAGCCCAGCGGCTGGCCGAACGGGCGGAAGGAGCCCATCCAGCCGGACAGCGCATGCACCTCCGGAATCGAGTCGCACAGGCCGAGGCCGCGCAGCACCAGTTCGGGCGTGACCGGCGCGTAGCGCGGGCCGGAATCCTTCTCGGCTTCGATCGAGAAGGCGAGCGTGGCGTCCTCGATCATGGCGACGTGGCCGTCATGACCGGGCTTGTAGGCGAAGATCTTCATGCGCACTCCGGAGGCGGGTCGGAATGCGAGGCCTCCCCGACCCCGCACGCGATCCTTAGTGCATGACGCGCCCGCGGCCAATCACCTCGCGGCAACGGTTCGACGGAAACGTGCCGCGCTACTCGGCCGCTTCCGCGAAGGCGGTCGGCGTGTAGTTGAGGACCGGCGCCAGCCAGCGCTCCACCTCCTCGACGCTCATGCGCTTGCGGCGGGCATAGTCCTCGACCTGGTCGCGCTCGACCTTCGCCACTCCGAAATAGAAGCTCTCCGGATGCGACAGGTAGAGCCCCGAGACCGAGGAGCCCGGCCACATGGCGTAGCTCTCTGTCAGACGCACGCCGATCTCCGCTTCCGCGTCGAGCAGGGAAAACAAGGTCGCCTTCTCGGTATGGTCCGGCTGCGCGGGATAGCCGGGCGCGGGGCGGATGCCGCGATAGGGTTCGCCGATCAGCTCGTCAGGTGCGAAGCGCTCGTCGGCGGCATAGCCCCAGAGCTCCTTGCGCACCACCTCGTGCATGCGCTCGGCAAAGGCCTCCGCGAAGCGGTCGGCCAGCGCCTTGACCAGGATCGAGGAGTAGTCGTCGTTGGCCCGCTCGAAGCGTTCGGCGATCGCCACCTCCTCGATGCCGGCGGTGACGACGAAGCCGCCAACATAGTCGGCCCGTCCGCTTTCCCTCGGCGCAACGAAATCGGCGAGCGCGAGGTTCGCCTTGCCATCGCGGCGCGGAAGCTGCTGGCGCAGCGTGCGCAACGACGCGATCTCTTGCCCGCGGGTCTCGTCGGCGTAGAGCGCGATGTCATCGCCCGCCGCATTGGCCGGCCAGAAGCCGACGACCGCCCTCGGCGCGAACCATTTCTCGTCTACGATCCGGGTCAGCATCGCCTGCGCGTCCTCGAACAGCTGTCGCGCGGCCTCGCCCTGCCGTTCGTCGTCGAGGATCGCCGGATAGCGGCCCTTCAGCTCCCAGGTCTGGAAGAACGGCGTCCAGTCGATGTAGCGGGCGAGTTCCGCCAGGTCCCAGTCCTGGAAGACGCGCGTGCCGAGGAAGGAAGGCTTCGGCGGATCGTAGGACGCCCAGTCGGCGCGATGGGCGTTGGAGCGGGCCCGCGCCAGCGGCAGGCGCTGCTTCTCGGCCTCGGATCGCGCATGCGCGGCGGCGACCTTGCGATACTCGGCCCGTACCGTCTCGACGGTACCACTCTTCATCTCCGGCGAGAGCAGGCTGGAGACGACGCCGACGGCGCGGCTGGCATCGGTGACGTAGATGGCCTGGCCGCGATGATAGCGCGGGTGGATCTTCACCGCCGTGTGCACGCGGCTGGTTGTCGCGCCGCCGATCAGCAGCGGGATGTCGAAGCCCTCGCGCTCCATCTCGGACGCCACATGCACCATCTCGTCGAGCGACGGCGTGATGAGGCCGGACAGGCCGATGATGTCGACCTTGCGTTCGCGCGCGGTCTCCAGGATCTTCGTCGCCGGCACCATGACGCCGAGGTCGATGATCTCGTAGTTGTTGCAGGCCAGCACGACGCCGACGATGTTCTTGCCGATGTCGTGGACGTCGCCCTTCACGGTCGCCATCAGGACCGTGCCGGCGCTCCGTCGCTCCCCGCTGCCCCCGTTCGCCAGCTTTTCCGCTTCCATGTAGGGCAGGAGCACGGCCACCGCCTGCTTCATGACGCGCGCCGACTTGACCACCTGCGGCAGGAACATCTTGCCGGAGCCGAACAGGTCGCCGACCACGTTCATGCCGGCCATCAGCGGCCCCTCGATGACGTGCAGCGGACGCTCGGCCTGTTGCCGCGCCTCCTCGGTATCGGCCTCGATGAACTCGGTGATGCCGTTGACCAGGGCGTGCTCCAGCCGCTTCTCGACCGTCCATTCGCGCCAGGCGAGGTCCTTCTCGCGTGCCTCCTTGCCGGCGGCGCCCTTGTAGCGCTCGGCGAGTTCGAGAAGATTCTCCGTCGGCGTGCCGCCTGCCTTGGGCGCGCGGTTCAGCACCACGTCCTCGCAAGCCTCGCGCAGTTCCGGATCGATCGATTCGTAGACGGCGAGCTGCCCCGCGTTGACGATGCCCATGTCCATCCCCGCCTGGATGGCGTGGTAGAGGAACACCGCGTGCATGGCCTCGCGCACCGGCTCGTTGCCGCGGAAGGAGAAGGACAGGTTCGATACGCCGCCCGAGACGTGGACGCCGGGGAGGCTTGCCGTGATCTCGCGTGCGGCCTCGATGAAGTCGTGGCCGTAGTTGTCGTGTTCCTCGATGCCCGTCGCCACCGCGAAGATGTTGGGATCGAAGATGATGTCGCAGGGATCGAAGCCGGCCTGCTCGGTCAGCAGCTTGAACGCGCGCTTCGATATCTCGATCTTGCGCTCCCTGGTGTCGGCCTGGCCCTTCTCGTCGAAGGCCATGACGACGACGGCCGCGCCGTAGGCCCGGCAGAGCCGCGCCTGGTGCAGGAAGGCCTCCTCCCCTTCCTTGAGCGAGATCGAGTTGACGACGGGCTTGCCCTGGACGCACTTCAGCCCGGCCTCGATGATCTCCCATTTCGACGAGTCGATCATCAAGGGCGCCCGGGCGATGTCGGGCTCGGCGGCGATCAGGTTGAGGAACTCGACCATCGCCTTCTTCGAATCGATGAGGCCCTCGTCCATGTTGACGTCGATGATCTGCGCCCCGTTCTCGACCTGGTCGCGCGCGACGTCGAGCGCGGCGGCGTAGTCGCCCGCCGTGATCAGCTTCCTGAACTTCGCCGAGCCGGTGACATTCGTGCGCTCGCCGACGTTGACGAAGGGAATGTCGTCGGTGAGCACGAAGGGCTCCAGCCCCGACAGCCGCATCAGCGGCGCGACGTCCGGGATCGCGCGCGGCGGGTGCTTGGCCACCGCCGCGGCGATCGTGCGGATATGCTCGGGCGTCGAGCCGCAGCAGCCGCCGACGATGTTGACCAGTCCTTCGCGCGCGAACGCCTCGACCTGCGCCGCCATGAACTCCGGGCTCTCGTCATACTGGCCGAAGGCGTTGGGCAGGCCCGCGTTCGGATAGGCGCAGGTGAGCGTGTCGGCGACGGCCGAGATCTCCGCGATGTGCGGGCGCATGGCGGCGGCGCCCAGCGCGCAGTTCAGACCAACCGACACCGGCCGGGCATGGCGCACCGAATGCCAGAAGGCGGCCGGCGTCTGGCCCGACAGCGTGCGCCCGGACAGGTCGGTGATCGTGCCCGAGATCATGATGGGGAGGTCGATGCCCTTTTCGGCGAACACCTCGTTGCAGGCGAAGATCGCCGCCTTGGCGTTGAGCGTGTCGAAGATGGTCTCGATCAGGATGATGTCCGCGCCGCCGTCGACGAGCCCGCGCAACTGCTCGCCATAGGCCAGCCTCAGGTCGTCGAACGTCACCGCGCGATAGCCCGGATTGTTGACGTCGGGCGAGATCGAAGCCGTGCGGTTTGTCGGCCCGAGCGCGCCGGCCACGAAGCGGCGCCGGCCGTCCTCCTGGAAGGCGCGGATCGCGGCGCGCCGGGCCAGCCGCGCGCCGTCGCGGTTCAGGTCGTAGACCATCTCCTCCATGCCGTAGTCGGCCTGCGCGATCCGCGTGGAGGAGAAGGTGTTGGTCTCGATGATGTCGGCGCCTGCGATGGCGTAGGAATAGTGGATGCTCTCGATCGCCTTGGGCTGGGAGAGGATGAGCAGGTCGTTGTTGCCCTGCTGGTGGCAGGCGCAGCCCTCGAAACGGTCGCCGCGGAAATGCTCCTCGCCGAGGCCGAGCCCCTGGATTTCCGTGCCCATCGCGCCGTCGAGGATCAGGATGCGCTCGCGCGCGGCCGCCTGGAGCGCGGCGCGGATCTCCGCGCCGTCGCGGGCGGGAGCCGGGGCGCCGAAGAGATCGTCGAGGTTGGAAGCCATGGTGGAGACCCTCACGCGCACATCCGATGGATTTTGGATATGCACATAAGGATATCTTTATGTCAACATGGCAAGTGAGCGCCGCCGCTGGCCGGCCGCCGCCCGTCACGAATGCGGCTTGTGATCCGATCCGTGCGCCGGGGGATGATGGCCTTCCTCGTCCATCATGACGACCCCGTCGAAACTCGAGAACTTCGCCAGGAGCGCCGGATCGACATCCGCTTCGGCCTTGGCGATCGCTGCCGCCATATCGGCCGCCTCGGTCTCGTTCAGGCCGAAATGCATCAGCGCGGCGGCCTGTTTCAGGGCATCGCCGCTGCACAGGGTAAGTTGCCAGGCGTCGCCCTGGCGGCGCAGCAGCGCCCGGCCGCCCATTTCGCCCTGCGCCCAGCCCGCCACCGCCAGATCGCCCCGAACCACGATCGGCTCCACGGTGAGCGGCGCTTCGGGCTTGTCGAAGGTCGCCATCATCAGATGCCGAATGGCGCCACCGTCGGCACTGTCATGCGCGGCGGCCGGCGCTGCGAAGGCGAGGCCGAGCGCCAGCGCGATGGAGAGGGAAAGCTTCGAACGTCTCATGATGTTCCTCCTGCTTCGGTTGTGGATCTTCGGATGGCCTCACGGCCGGATGTCGATCTCGCCTTCGAGCTTCACGAGTTCGAAGTCGCTGACGAGAATGTCGATACGCAGCGTCCACCGGCCCGGCAGGGGCAGAATGAGGTCGCTCGCCTGCCACGCGCCCTCCCCCAAGGCGGCGAGATCGCGCCGCATGGGTTCGATTCCGGCGTCCGGCCGCGCGACGATCAGCGTCACCGCCCTGGCCGCCAGCGGGCCGTAATCGCCGCCCTGCAGGGCGACGGTCGCCGTGACGGGACCGGCGAGGCCGGGCGTGAAGGTGATGTCGGCCATCACGCGCGCGCCATGCAGATGCACCCAGGCGGGCTCCGCGGCGGCCCGTTCCAGCGCGCGCGGCGGCGGCGTGAAGCGCCAGCCCGCGACCGCCCCGAGGATCAGGACCGCGATCGCCAGTTCCAGGACGATCGCGCGGGATAGCGAACGGCGAGCGGCGACGTCGCCCCGCGCGATCTGTGGCGTGAGGCGCCAGCGATTGAAAGCCGCGAGCGCCAGCAGGCCGGCGACGAGCCCGAGCTTCGCCAGCAGGACGATCCCGTAGGCCGTCGTGAGAAGCGCCGTCGGCCTACCGATCTGGATGACGGCGAGAACGACGCCGGACACGACAAGCCCGGCCAGCAGCCAGGGAATCGTTCGGGAGAAGCGCCCGAGCATGGCGACCCCGCCTTCGCCGCCCGCCCGCAAGGCCAATCCGAGCGGCATCAGTGCGCCGATCCACGCTGCCATGGTCGCGACGTGCAACGCGACCAGCGGCCGTGTCAGCCACTGCGGTTCCGCCGAGGCGGCATGGCCGCTCGCGGCCACGGCGACACCCGCGCCGAGGATCGCGACCAGCGAGGGGGCGCGGCCCGTGCGCCCGGGAAGGACGATTGCGATCATGGCCGCGACGGACGCGGCGAGAAGCCCGAGCGCCGTTCGGCCGAAGGAGGTGTGAAGGCCCGTCCGCCAGACAGCCGGATCGACGAGGCGCGAGACCGGCTCGGCAAGCGCGTCGAGCCCCTGCAGGCCTACCGAAAGCACGGCCGCGACCATGCCGCCGATGACGAAACCGGCCGCGAGATCAGACCCGGCTTCGCGTCCGGCGCCGAACCACGAGAACGCGAAAACGCCGCCGACGCCAAAGGCGATGCCGCCATGGAGCGCGAGCTTCGACACCCAGACAAGGCCGCGCACCACGCTGTCTACGTCTTCGACAGCCGCCCCGGGCGTGGCGCTCGGAGCGCCGACGGAAAAGACGACCGAGCCGCCGACAGGGTGGCCGTCCTCCGAAACGACACGCCAGGACAGGACGTGGGTGCCGGCCGCGAGCGTCGGCAGCGGGACACGCAGGGTGTTGCCGCTGAAGGAAACCTCGTCGAGGTCCCGCGACGAACCGTCGGGCAGGACCAGCCGAAGGACGAGCGGCGACACGATCTCCGAAAAGGTGAGCGCGATCTCCTCAGGCGCTTCGGCGACCACCGCGCCGTCGGCCGGGTCCGAGGAGGCAAGCGAGGCATGGGCCAGCGCGCCGGTCATCCCGCCAAGCAGCAAACCGATGGCGACGAGAATTCCGCCGAAAAACGGGAGGCGGAAGGCGCGGCGGGCAGTTGGCGGCATGGTGGACAGGTGCATTCTGGTCGCTTCCATGGGCAGGTCGGGCGGGCCCGAGCGGCCCGCCCGACGTCGATCAATGAGCCTGCGGCTTCTCGATGAGCATGACCCCCGGGGCCGGAGCCTCCAGGTCATGCGGGTCCTGGCCTTCG
Source organism: Mesorhizobium sp. (assembly GCA_046292285.1). GTDB lineage: Bacteria > Pseudomonadota > Alphaproteobacteria > Rhizobiales > Rhizobiaceae > Aquibium. The sequence goes on from JBKBRJ010000008.1 coordinate 55,976, forward strand.
GCAGGAATCTCGATCCAGCGTTCGGCGGCGCCGGCCGGGCATTCCTGCACGATCGGGAAGTAGAGCATCTTGCCGACCGGCAGCCCCTTGGTCAGGAACACCCGCACCACGAACTCGTCATACTCGTCGTCGCCGAGATTGCCGCCGCTCCAGATGACCTCCTTGACCCCCTCGGTGAGCGTGCGGCCGTAGTATTCGTAGGAGGCGGCGTAGGCGCCGGTAACCTTCTCCAGCGTCCAGCCCGCCTTCGGCATCGGCTTGGCGGTAATGACGCCCTCGGGAATCTGGACGCGGACGGTGTTGGTGGGCTTGCCGTCGCAGCCATGCGGCACACGGAACACGGCCTTGTAGCTCGCACCGACGACGGCGTCGCCTGGCTCGAGCGTGGCATGGGCCATGGCCGTGCCCGCCGTGGCGATGACAAGGGCGCAGGCGGTGAGGAGTGATTTCGACATACGTGGAGTCTTTCCTGATTGGTTTGATGGCCGGCATGACGCCGGGCAAAGGAAGAGCGCTCGCTCCGGAAATGTCCGGAGCGACGAGGCGGCCGCTGTGGTGCAGCCGCGTGTCGCGGGTCGTTTGGCCTGGTGGGCTCGGCCCGGCGTCAGCCGCCGTGGCCGGAGTGTCCCGCGGCCTTGGGCGCGCCGCCCATCGCCTCGACGTTGAACTCCACCGCCACCGTGCCGGCCTTCTCGAACTCGAGCGTGGCCTCGAAGGTCTCGCCCTCGACGGGCCGCGCCGTCAGGCCCATGAACATCAGGTGATAGGAACCCGGCTTCAGTTCGACCGAGCCTCCCGCCGGCACCTCGAGGCCGCCCTCGACGGGACGCATGGTCATGACGCCCTTGTCATCCACCGCCATCTCGTGGACCTCCCCCTTCATCGAAATCGGCGAGGACACGCCGACGAGACGATCGGCCTCGGAACCCGTGTTGGTGAGGACCAGGAAGCCGCCGGCCACCTTGGCGCCTTCCGGCGCCTGGCGCGACCAGGGATGATCGATGACGATGTCGCCGGCCTTGTATTCGTGCGCATGCGAAGCAGGCACGGAGGCAACGAGCGCGGCGAGCGACAGGGCTGTCGCGGTGAGGACGCCGGCGATGTGGGTACGGCGGGCGAAAGCGAGCGCCGAGGCGCGCGAGGTAGTGGACATGATGGTTCTCCAGACTAGGCGATGGTTTCCGCGGTCGCGGAATCGATGATCACGCGGGGACCCGCCTCGGCGCGCGAGGCGGCAGGAATCAAATCGCGATCGGAGGTGCGCGTGGGCTGCCCGGTCGAGTCAGCCTGTCTGGAGCGGCGACCTGCGCCGGCTCGGCCATGACGATCTTGGTGGCCTGGGGATAGAAGGCCGGATGAACCGCCGGATCGAGCGGCGCGCCAAGGGGCGAGAAGGCGTTGCCGCAACCGAAGGTGCAGCAGTCATGGAAACCGGACGATTTGCCTGACGGCATGTCGGCCCCCGGCTCGCCGCCGAGGCACAGGACGTTGCCGAAGGCGTCGAGTTGCGGCGCCGCCGCATGGACGGCCGAGCCGAGGCCGGCGGCGAAAAGCTGCACGAGCAGGATGATCAGCGCGACCTGCGCCGTCCACCTGCCCGATACTTTCCGCAAAGCCTTCACGGCCGCCCGATCCTTCCGCCGGCAATCCTTCTGCCCGCTGGAAGGTTTCCTAGCAGGTTGCGGCGCGCACGCCAAGAAGGGCGGCGCCGTCAACCGCAGGCGGCAAGTGCGGCATTTGCAGCAATCACCGCGATCGCCATCGCGGCGTCCGGTGCGGCCGTCCCGCCGCACCGGGTCCCGGGAGGGGCGCGGCTTGTCAGGCCGCGCGGGCAGGTTTTTCGGGACTGGACGCAAGCAGCGCCTTGGCGTCCTTGGGCGACAGGGCCGCCGGGCGCTCGCAGGTGGTCTTCATCTCGACGAACTTGCCCGTCTCGCCGGATTTCAGGATCGAGGTCATGATCTCGATCGCATGCAGCGAGGATTCGAGCGAACAGCGGTGCGGGCGGTCGTCGCGGATCGCCGCGGCCATGTCGGCAAGGCCGGATGCGCGGTAGTTGGCCAGCGGCCCGCGCGGGCTTTCCTGGTTGGGCACCGCGAAGGGATGCTCCCATCTGGCCTGCGTCGTGACGGGCTGGTCGCGGCGCGTGTAGCGAACCTCTCCCCCGAAGAAGTTGGGGTCCGGCACGAACAGCGTCCCCTCCTCTCCATAAAGCTCGATCGGCGAATGGCCGTGCGCCCAGACGTCCCAGCTCGCATTGAGCGTCACCACGGCGCCGTTCTCGAAATGCAGCAGCGCGTGCAGCGTCGTCGGCGTCTCGACGGCGATGGTCTGGCCGGCGCGCGGCTGCGATGTGATCAGCCGCTCCCTGGCCGGTATGGACGACAACGCCGCCACCCGGCGCACCGGACCGATCAGTTGGATCAGGTTGGCGACGTAGTAGGGGCCGACGTCGAGCACGGGGCCGCCGCCGACCTTGAAGAAGAAGTCCGGATTGGGATGCCAGTGCTCCATGCCGTGGCTCATCACATAGCAGGTGCCGCTGGTGATCCGCCCGACCTCGCCCGAATCGACGACATGGCGGGCGAACTGGTGCGCGCCGCCGAGGAAGGTGTCGGGCGCCGAGCCGACGCGCAGGTTCCTCTTCGTCGCGACCTTCTTCAGGTCGAGCCCCTCGGCCACCGACAGCACGAAGGGCTTTTCGGAATAGACATGCTTGCCGCCGTCGAGCGCCCGGCGCGAGATCTCGTAGTGGGCCGCCGGGATCGTGAGGTTGACGACGATGTCGATGTCGTCGGCCGCAAGCAGCGCATCGACGGTCTCCGCGCGCACGCCGAACTCGGCCGCCCGCGCGGTCGCCGCCGCCATGTCGATGTCGGCGCAGGCCCGCATCTCGATGCCGCGGAACAGCGGCGCGAGCCTGAGATAGGCCGCCGAGATGTTGCCGCAGCCGATGACGCCGACGCCTAGTTTCTTCGCCATTGAAAGTCTCCTGGAAAGTCTTCGCCGGTCTTCGTCAGAAGCCGTTCGCGGCTTCGATCGAGCGGCGGGCGAAACGATCGATATCGTTGGGGTTGTCCTGTTCCATCACGTAGAAGCGAGCCTTCGTCGACGCGCGCAGCGCCTTCATCAGGCCGCGCCAGTCGACCCTGCCGTGGCCGACGTCGGACCAGCCGTCCTCGTCGAGCCCCTCGCCCGGTTTTGCGATGTCCTTGACGTGGACGGCGACGATGCGCCCGCCATGGCGTTCGATCCACGGCAGCGGGTCGACGCCGCCGCGGATCACCCACGCGACGTCGATCTCCCAGCCGATCGCGGGCGCGGCGGCCAGGATGTGCTCCTGCGGCGTCGAACCGTCCGGCAGCGCCTTGAACTCGAAGTCGTGGTTGTGCCAGGCAAAGCCGTAGCCGTCCCGCGTCGCGCGCTCGCCGACCTTGGCGAGCCGCTCGCCGAAGCCGCGCCACCCGGCCGCGCCGGACGGGCGCGCATCCGGCATCAGGTATGGGCAGATCAGCAGGCGCACGCCGAGCGCGTCGGCGATCCGCCGCACGCCGTCGAAATCATTCTCCAGCGCATCGATAGAGAAATGGCCGCTCGGCATCGACAGGCCATTCCGGTCCAGCTGCGTGCGAAACCCGGCCGGATCCGCATAGACCCCGCCGTAGCCCTCCACCTGCCGATAGCCGCAATCGGCCAGCAGTTTCAGGATCCGGTCCCAGGGTTGGAAGTTGCGGGCGCTGTAGAGTTGGAACGACCAGTCCATATCGGGTTCTTTCCGCTTTCTCGAAGGTCGGGTGTCAGAGGCGTGCGTCGGTCGCAGCGTCGAAGATCGAGGCGCGCGCGGGATCGAAACCGATCGTGATGCGCTCCCTGTTCTTCAACGTGCGCTCCGATGGCGCGCGGAACGTGAAATTGTGGCCGCCGAGCGTCGTCCAGACGAGCGTGTCGGAACCCATCGGCTCGACGATCTCCACGACCACCTCCTGGGTGAACGGCATCGCCGCGCCCGCGTCGTCCAGGGCCACATGCTCCGGCCGGATGCCGAGCGCGGCAGCGCCGGCGCCATCGGCTGAGGAGAACTCGTAGCGGTCGAGCGGAATGCGCAGGTCGCCGACCAGGAAGGCGGGGCCGCCGTCGCGCGACACCCGCCCGTCGAGGAAGTTCATGCCCGGCGAGCCGATGAAGCCCGCCACGAAGCGGTTCACCGGTCGGTTGTAGATCGCCTGCGGCCCGTCGAGCTGCTGGATGACGCCGCCCTTCATCACCGCGATGCGGTCGGCCAGCGTCAGCGCCTCGATCTGGTCGTGGGTGACGTAGATCATCGTGTTGGCGAGCTTCTGGTGCAGCCGCTTGATCTCGACCCGCAGTTCCGAGCGCAGCTTGGCGTCGAGGTTCGAGAGCGGCTCGTCGAACAGGAAGACGTCGACGTCGCGCACCAGCGCGCGGCCGATCGCCACGCGCTGCCGCTGGCCGCCGGAGAGCGCGGCCGGCTTGCGCTGCAGCAGCGGCTGGATCTGCAGGATCTCCGATGCGCGCGCCACCCGCTTGGCGATCTCGTCCTTCGGCAGGCCCGCGTTCTTCAGGCCGAAGGAGAGGTTTCCCTCCACCGTCATCTGCGGATAGAGCGCATAGGACTGGAACACCATTCCGATGCCGCGGTCCTTGGGCTCTTCCCAGGTGACGTTCTTGCCCTTGATGAAGATCTGGCCTTCCGAGACGTCGAGCAAGCCGGCGATGCAGTTGAGCAATGTCGACTTGCCGCATCCCGACGGACCGAGCAGCACGATGAACTCGCCCTCGGCGACATCAAGGTTGAGTGATTTCAGCACCTCGACGGCGCCGAAGTTGAGGGAGACGTCGCGAACAATGACGCTGGACATCGGCTCAGCCCTTGACCGCGCCCGCGGCGATGCCGCGCACGAAAAGCTTGCCCGAGATGAAGTAGACGATGAGCGGCACGAGGCCCGTCAGAAGCGTTGCGGCCATGTTGACGTTGTACTCCTTCACGCCCTGCACGGAGTTGACGATGTTGTTGAGCTGGACCGTCATCGGATAGACGTCCGGCTTGGTGTAGACGACGCCGAACAGGAAGTCGTTCCAGATGCCGGTGATCTGCAGGATGATCGCCACGACGAAGATCGGCAGGCTCATCGGCAGCATGATCTTGAAGTAGATCGACCAGAAGCCGGCGCCGTCGACGCGCGCCGCCTTGAACAGTTCCTCCGGCACCGACGCGAAGTAGTTGCGGAAGAGCAGCGTCAGAATCGGCATGCCGAAGATCGTGTGGACCATCACGAGGCCGGTCAGCGAGCCGTAAAGCCCCATCTCGCGCAGGATGATGACGATCGGGTAGATCATCACCTGGTAGGGGATGAAGGCGCCGACGATCAGGATGGTGAAGAAGATGTCGGCGCCGCGGAAGCGCCAGTTGGCGAGCGCGTAGCCGTTCACCGAGGCGATCAGGATCGAGATGATCACCGAGGGCACGGTGATGCGCACCGAATTCCAGAAGCCGCGCGACAGGCCCTCGCAGTTCAATCCGGTGCAGGCCGTCGCCCAGGCCTTCACCCAGGGCTCGAAGGTGATTTCCATCGGCGGCGAGAAGATGTTGCCCATGCGGATCTCGGGCATCCCCTTCAGCGAGGTGACGATCATCACGTAGAGCGGCAGGAGGTAGTAGAGCGCCACGACCGTCAGGGTGCCGTAGATGATGATGTTGCGGCGCGACAGCGCACGGCGCGGACGTGGCCCCCACGCCTCGGCTGCGGATGCCCGCGAGGCGGCGAAGGCGGGGGCGGAGACGGTTGCCTGGTCAGCCATGGTGACGCCTCCTGCCGAATTCGAGATAGGCCCACGGGACGATGACGATCAGCACCGTGACCAGCATCATGGTCGACGCCGCAAAGCCCTGGCCGAGGTTCTGCGACAGGAACATGGCGTCGTAGACGTATTTGGCGGGCACCTCGGAGGCGATGCCCGGCCCCCCGCTGGTCTGCGCGACCACGAGATCGTAGACGCGCACGATGCCCGACGCGATGATGACGAGGGTGGTGACGAAGACCGGCCGCATCATCGGGATGACGATGAAGATGTAGGTCTTCCACATCGGGATGCCGTCGACGCGCGCCGCCTTCCAGATGTCCTCGTCGATGCCGCGCAGGCCGGCCAGCATCAGGCACATGACGAGGCCCGTGCCCTGCCAGAGCCCGGCGATCAGGATGCCGTAGATGACGATGTCCTGGTTGTAGAGCGGATCGAAGTTGAAGCTTTCCCAGCCCAGGCCGCGCACGACCGCCTGCACCCCGAAATCCGGGTTCAGGATCCATTGCCAGACGAGGCCGGTGACGATGAACGACAGCGCGAAGGGATAGAGGAAGATGGTGCGGAACGTGTCCTCGAAGCGGATCTTCTGGTCGAGCAGCGCCGCCAGCACGAAGCCGATGACGAGCGAGAAGATCAGCGTGAAAACGCCGTAGATGAACAGGTTCTCGATCGAGATCAGCCATTTGTTGGAGTTCCACAGCCGCTCGTACTGGTCGAGCCCGACGAAGTTCAGGCGCGGCAGCAGCTTGGAATTCGTGAAGGAGTGGACGACCGTCCAGATGGTGCCTCCCACGAAGACGACCGACGCCGTCAGCACCATCGGGATCGAGGCGACCTTGGAATTGATGTTGCGGAAGACCTGGCTCGGCCGTCCGTTCCGGTTGTCTGCCATGGAGGAGCCTCCCGCGCGCCAGAGTCCGTCGAACAGGTAACGAGGGCGGAACCGCCGGCCCCGCCCGGATGGGTGGAGCCGGCGGTGGAACCGCGACTGGTTTCGTCAGTCGGCGGCCGCGACGATGCCGGCGAAGGTCTTCTGCGCGTCGGCGGCGGTCATGGCCGGCGTGTTGAAGAACTGCACGAACAGGTCGTTGACCTGGGTCAGCGAATCCGCGGACATCAGCTGGTCGGGCGACTGGATGACGTTGCCCTTGGCGAGGATGTCGAGGCCCTTCTTCATGCAGTCGTTGGCGGCGGTGATGTCGACGTCGCCACGCACCGGCAGCGAGCCCTTCTTGAGGTTGAAGGCCACCTGGGTCGCCGGGGCGAGCATGGTGGAAGCGAGAACTTCCTGCGCCGCCGACTTCTCCGCGTCCTTCAGGACCGGGAAGTAGAAGGCGTCGCCACCCGTCTGGATGACCTCGTTGACGCCGAGCCCGGGCAGGCAGGTATAGTCCTTGCCCGCGACCTGGCCGGCCACGGCGAATTCGCCCTGCGCCCAGTCGCCCATGATCTGGCCGGCGGCCTGGCCGGTGATCACGAGATTGGTCGCCTGGTTCCAGTCCTGCACGTTCGACTTGGCGGCCATGGCGCGCGCCTTGTCGGCCGCTTCGAACACCTTGGCCATCTCCGGCCCGGCGGCGAGTTCGGCGTCCTTGTCGCCGTAGATCTTGTTGTAGGCGTCGGGACCCGCGAGCGCGACGACCAGCACCTGGAAGGCCAGCGACGTCTGCCAGGGCTGCTGGCCCATGGCGAGCGGAATGATGCCGGCGGCCTCGAGCTTCGGAGCCGCGGCGACGTACTCGTCCCAGTTCGTCGGCACTGGCACGCCGGCCTTCTCGAAGGCGGCATTGGAAAGCCAGAGCCACTGCTGCGAGTGGATGTTGACCGGCACGCAGTAGATCTTGCCGTCCAGCGTGCAGGAATCGAGCAGGCTCGACGGACGGACGATGTCCTTCCAGCCTTCCTTCGTGGCGATGTCGGTCAGGTCGCGCATCAGGCCCGACTGCACCAATTCCTCGGCCTGGCGGCCGTGGTTGAACTGGGTGGCGGCCATCGGGTCGCCGCCGGTGATGCGGCTGATCATGATCGGGCGCGCGGTTCCGCCCGATCCGGCGATCGCGCCGTCGATCCATTTGTTGCCGGTGGCGTCGAACGCCTTGGCGAGTTCGGCGACCGCGGCCGCCTCGCCGCCGGAGGTCCACCAATGTGTGACCTCGAGATCCGTGGCCGCGGCCGGGGCCGCGAATGCGACCGACGCCGCGAAGGCGGCCGTCATGAGATGATAACGCACTGGTGTTCCTCCCTGGAATTCTGAAACGTTACAGATGGAAGCATACGGGAAGCCAAAATCGGTGGCAATCGGGAAAACGCCTACCCTGTTATTTTTTTCGAGCGCCAAACTAATGCGCCCGTCCGGCGACAGGCGCTGCATCGCAGCAATCTTCGTGTTGCGGCACACAATTCGAGAGTCCAGGTAGGGGCAGACAGCTCCATCCCGGAACTCGGCCTCCGAACCGAAATCCGGACAGGGACACTTTCCCCTCGCCCCGACGTAAGATTTTCTGTAACGTTTCAGTCGATGAACGAAAGACGGCCTTCCGCCGTGCGACCCGGTAATGTTGCCAGTCGCCATGAGGGCTGATAGGCGAAGCCGATGGACAGCCCAGATCCCAGTTCCGACTCCGCGCCCGCCGAAGGCGCTCGCCCGACGCTGAAGACGATCGCCTTCATGACCGGGCTCGGCGTGACGACGGTTTCGCGCGCGCTGAAGGATGCGCCGGAGATCGGCGAGGAAACGAAGCGCCGCGTCCGGCTCGTCGCCAAGCAGATCGGCTATCGCCCCAACCGCGCGGGCGTTCGCCTGCGCACGGGAAAGACCAACGTCATCAGTCTCGTCCTCGACACGGAGGAAGACCTGACCGGCTTCGTGTCGGATTTGATCTACGGCATCTCCGAAACCATCGCCGAGACGCCCTACCACCTGATCGTCACGCCCTATTCGCGACGCAACGATCCGATGGACCCGGTGCGCTATGTCGTCGAGACCGGCTCGGCCGACGGGATCATCCTGTCGCGCACGCAACCGAACGACCCGCGCGTGGCCTACCTGCTGGAGCACCATTTCCCCTTCGCCACCCACGGCCGCACGGCGATCGGCGAGGAGCACCCGTTCCACGACTTCGACAATCGCGCCTTTGCGGCGGCCGCGGTGCGCAAACTGATCGAACTGGGCCGAACCAGGCTCGCGCTCCTGCCGCCGCCGCCCGATCTGACCTACCACCAGCACATGCGCGAGGGGTTTTCCGACGCTGTGCAGGAACTCGGCGCGACCGAGGTGGCCTGGAGCGGCATTTCGATCGACGATCCGATCGATGCGATCCGGACCAAGACGGCCCGGTTGATGCGACGCGGCGACCGGCCCGACGGGCTGGTGGTGGCGAGCGGCGGGGCCACCTTCGCGCTCGTCGCCGGCATCGAGGAAGCGGGGCTCAGGCTCGGACGCGAGGTCGACGTGGTGTCGAAGCAGTCATCCCGGCTCCTGCGCTGGTACAGGCCGGAACTGTGGATATCGCAGGAGGATTTCCGCCTCGCCGGACGCGAGGTTGCGAAGGCTGTGCTCGGGCGTATCGAGGGCAAGCCGGTGGCGGCCCTGCAGAGCCTCGCCGCTCCCGGCGAAGTTGTCTCCTGCCGCATGACCGCGACGACCTAGCGCCCCCGCCTTTCATCCCCGGCTCGCCTCGGGCGCGCGCTTGACCCTTCTTCCCCGACATGGAATTCGTTGGACATGTCCAATGATTCGACGTGTGTCGCAGGCAGGCTTCGGGCGCTGGCAGGCTTGGACGCGATCCATCCGCTGCCGGCCGACGACCGCGACCGATCGGGGCGCCGATGACGGGTCCACGGACGACGCTCTCGCGCGATGCGCTCGTCGCGATCGGGAAAGTCCACACCCGCGAACAGTTCTGCCAATGCCTCGGCAGGATCGCCGCAGAGACCGGCGCATCGCACTATCTCCTCCTGCTCGAGCGGCATGTGCGTGGCGCGAGCCAGGCGCATGTCGTGGCGAGCAACTGGATCTACGACACTGTGCAGACGGTGGGCGCCGATGCGCTGGCCCGCTTCGCGCATGCGATCGGGTCGCAGGAGCCGCCGATTCAGCCTTACCGTGCCACGTCGCGGAGCGCCGACGGAGCCGCGACCGAGAAGAAGCTGCGCCCCGTCCTCGGCCGGCACGGTCACGCCGAGATCCACGCACTGCCGCTCAGGGACGCCTCGCGACGCTGCCATCTGCTTCTGTCGAGCGGGAAGCCGGGATCGATCGAACCGTCAATGCTGCCGGCGGCGCGGCTCGCCTGCTGCTACCTGCTCGCGCGAGCGCCAGCCGGGCTCTTCGACGACACGGCCGACGAGGCGCTTTCGGAACGCGAACGCGAATGCCTGTACTGGGTCGCCGAGGGCAAGACCGCCGGCGAGGTCGCGATGATCCTCGGCGTCACGGCCAACACCGTGAACAGCTATCTGAACCACGCGATCCGCAAGGTCGGCGCCAGCAACCGCGCCATGGCGATCGCGACCGCCATCCGCGCCGGGGTGATCTGACCATGACCGCCTGGGCAATCGAAGGCAACTGGATCGAGATGGCGGGTCGAGGCCTGGTCGTCACGTCGGAGAACGTCGGGCTCCTGCTCGACGCCGTCCGGCAGGTTCGCCGTATGTCGGTCGATGCGGGCGCGAGCTACTACGGCGTCTTCCTGTTGTCGCGCACCACGCCGCAGCCGGCCCTGGCGCTCTGCTTCGACCGGAAGTTCCCGCGCAGTTCGGAAATGTCGCAAATTCTTTGCGGCGACCGGGGCATGGCCTGGCTGGCCGCGGCCGGTCGCTCCATGACGCCGTTCTGGTGGCGCGGCGAAGTCGAACGCGAGCGCTGCCCGGCCTTTCCGCTGCTCGCATTGGGCCAGGAAACGACGCCGTTGACGCCCGAACTGCCCGGGCTGGCCCTGCCGGCCTTCGCCGATGGCGGCGCGCAAGGCTTCGTCGTGCTGGCGGGAGCGGAGATCGGCGTCGACGACGCCCTGATCTGCGATCTCCACATCCGCGCGCTGACGCTGTTCGGTACGGTTGCGCGCATGCTTCTCTCCCAGACCGGGGAAGTGCCGGCCATGTCGGCGCGCGAACTCCAGTGCCTGCGGCTGACCGCTCAGGGCAAGACGAGCGACGAGATCGCCGCGACCCTCGGCCTGTCGATCCACACCGCCAACCAGTACCTGACAGCGACGACGCACAAGCTCAATGCCGTCAACCGCATGCACGCGGTGGCCAAGGCGCTGCGGTTGGGGCTGATCGACTGAGGCCGACGCGCGGGTTCAGCCGCGCATCGCCATCGGCGCGCTGCGCTGGATTCGGCTGACCTCCAGCGCGTGGGCCAGGAACCGGGTGTTCTCGGCGGGATCGGGCGACGGATCGTCGAAGGAGACGTAGTTGACCTCGACGCTTGCCCTCAGCGCCGACATCTTCAGCGCGAAGTAGATCGTCGCCCCGCGCGGCTTCAGCTGCAGGTCGAGCGTGATCGTCGGCTCGCCGGTCCAGCCGATGGCGACGTCTCCGCCATGGCCGAAACCGAGCGTGCCGGGCATCAGGTAGAGCTCCGCCGCGGATTCCACGATGTCGGCCAGATTGCCATGCTGTTCCAGCCGGATGAAGGCGATGTAGTCGGCTACGTCGACCAGCCTCAGTTCCGAGACGACCTCGCGCAGGACGTTGGCCACGATGATCTCGCGTGCGGAAGAATGCGGCTGCCGGTTCATGTAGCTGGAATGCCTGCCTTCGGGACCTTGCGGTTGCCCTGGATGATGCGAATGAGCTCTGCGACCGCCTGGTAGAACTGCGGCGGGATCATGCTATCGACCGAAACTTGTTTGAACATGGAACGGGCGAGCGTCACGTCCTCGAAAATCGGGATGCCGTGCTCCTCCGCGACTTCGCGGATCTTCAACGCGATGAGGTCCTGACCCTTCGCCACCACGATCGGCGCGGCCGTCTCCTCGCGCACGTAGCGAAGCGCGATGGAGAAGTGCGTCGGATTGGCGATGACCAGCGTTGCGCGCGGCACCGACGCCATCATGCGCTGGCGGGCGCGGTCGCGCGCCAGCGAGCGCATGCGCGACTTCAGGATCGGATCGCCTTCCGCCTGCTTGTGTTCGTCCTTGACCTCCTGCTTGGTCATCCGCAGTTCCTGCATCCAGTGGAACCGGGTCCACAGGAGGTCGATGCCCGCGATCAGCGCCATGGCGAGGGCGACGACCATGACGAGGTCCACCACGAGGTCGCGGATCTGCAGGCCGAAGGCGGACGGCAGCATCAGCATCCCCTCCAGCAGCCGCACATGGATGTCGCTCATCGCGAAGGAGAGGAAGACGCCCGCGAAGAGCACCTTGCCCAGCGACTTCAGGAACTCGACGAAACCCTTTATGCCGAACAGTCGCTTCCAGCCGGCCATCGGGGAGATGCGGTTCGCCTTGGGCATGATGCGGTCTCCGACCAGCCGAGGCATGTTCTGTAGCACCGAGGCGCCGACGCCGGCGGCCACCAGCAGGGCCATCACGACGACGATCGCGCGTGCGATCTCGATCAGGACGATCTGGTACAGCGATATTGCGTCGGCCGAGGTGGCGAGGCTCCACTCGTTCGGCCGCTCGAGGAACGTCGAGAGAAAGGCCGCCAGCCCGACCATCGCGTCGTAGGCGAAGAACAGTGCGAAGACGAGCATGGCGAGGAGCGTCGCGAAGATCGGCGCTTCCTTGGAGAAAGGCAGGTTGCCCTTCTCCACCGCGTCGCGGATCTTCTTCTCGCTCGCCTGCTCTGTCTTGCTTTCCTTGTCGGCCTCATCGGCCATGGCGCAGTCCCCTGTTCATGCGGCTCGGCAGGCTGGCGGGGATGCGGTTCAGGCCGCTTCCTTGGCGGCGGGCATGGTGATCAGCCCGTCCTTGCCCATCCGGATCGCGGTCGACGCGATCTCGCGCCGAGCCCGGATGACGGCCGCCTGCTGGACGTTGCCGGGATCGGCGGCGAGTTCGGCCTCGATCATGCGCCGGGCGCGCGCGCCGACGGCCGACAGCACCGCCTCGACGATGGCCTTGTCGGCGCCCCGCAGCGCCAGGGTGACGATTTCCGACGACATGCCGTCGAACAGGGTAAGGCGGGAGCGCTGCTCCAGCAGCGGCAGGTCTTCGAAGGAGAAGAGCTGCGCCTTGATCGCCTTGACGTCGGAAAAGCCAGCGCTCTCCATGTCGGACAGGATCTCGTCGAGCTGCGACTTGTCGAGTTCGTTGAGCACGTTGGCGACCCGGGCGTGGCCAACGGCGGGCGACTTGGCCCCGGTATCGCCGAGCAGCCGGGTACGGAGCTGGTTCTCCACGATCCTGAGCGCGGCCGGCTTGACGTTTCCGATCGTCACCATGCGTTTGGCCACGTCGCCGCGCAGCGCCTTCGGCAGGGTGAGCAGGACGTTGGCGGCGGCCGCGGGTGCGAGATTGGTCAGCACCAGCGCCGCGGTCTGGGGATGTTCTCCGGCCAGGAAGGTCCCGACGCGCACAGGCTCCAGCGCTTCGATCGCGGGCCACACCGGGGGCGGGGCTTCCGCCTCCCCCAAGCCGGAGCCCGGGTTCATGATCGCGTTGACTTCCTCGGGCGAGAGCGATTCGCTCAGGATCTTGTCCATCGTCGCAGCCGAATCCATCAGGCCGGCGCCTTCCGCGAACTCGTCCTCGAACTCCGCGATGATCTTTTCCAGCTCCCCCTGCGGGATGGTCTTCAGCATTCGCGCGGCCTCGATCAGCGCCTTCAACTCGTCCTGCTTGAAGAACTTCAGGAGCCGGCCCGCCGCCGGCTTGCCCATGGCGACGAGGATCGCGGCGGCCTTCTGCGGCGCGGTCAGCGACGACGACGCGTAGGCGGAGGGTTCATCAATGGAGCCGATCCCGAAGTCCATCGCGAAGTCAGCCATTCTTCCCAGCGGTGATGATCTCGGTGAGGCGGATGCCGAAGCGCGTCGGGTCGCTGTCGAGCACCGTGATCTCGCCGCGCGCGACCTTGCGCCCGTTCACAACCACGTCGACCGGCTCGCCGATGCGGCGGTCGAGCGCGACGGTCGCGCCCTTCTTCAGCGCCATCAGTTCCGAGACCTGCATCTCGGCGCTGCCGAGAACGATCTGCACGTCGACCGGTATGGTCATGATGACGCCGGAGCTCGGCGCCACCGCACCGACGTCCTCTCCGAAGTCGGGCATCGCCGGACCGCCGAAGGAAGGCATCGCGGGCGAATCGAAGGATGACATGCCGGGGGCGTTGACGGACGGGACGTCGTCGCCGAAGGACGGCATGTCGACCCCGAAGGAGGGCGCCCCCAGCGGGCTTGCGTCCTCCTTCAGGACACCGCGCAACTCGTTGATCGCGCGGTCCAGTTCTTCCTCGCCCGGCAACTGGGCCTTGGCCTTGCTCATACCGTCACTCCATGCCGCTCGGCCGATCGGTCATCGGCGTCACGGGGAAACGAGCCCGTCGATGATGTCCTGGCTCTCGGCCACCGGCGTTTTGATTCGCACCGTGTAGTTTTCGTCAAGACGCCCGAACTCGCAAACGAAGAGCTGCTTGTTGCGCGCCGATAGCCGCGTTTCGGTCGGCGCGGTGCGGGAGAGTTCGATCACATGCCCGCGCCTGAACGCTGCGACCTGGCCCAGCGTCATGCGCCCGACGGGCAGGGTCGCCTGTAGCGTCACCCGCGCGCGCATGACTTCCTCGTTGAACCGCGCCGCCCATTCCGCCGACAAGGTCTCCGCCAGCGCCGGGTCCGCCACCTCTTCGCCGCCGCGCTGCAGGACGATGCGCTGCGGCATGAAGAGCGAGACGCGGCCGCGCTCCGGTTCGGGGCCGATGGCGAAATCGATGCGCAGGCCCGGTCCGTCGCGGACGGCGAACTCCTTCAGGCCGTCCCCGGACAAGACGGACGCAAGCGGCAGCTTGATGCGCCTCTCCGGCGCGTTGAAGCCATTGTAGGCGGCAGCGAGGAGACGGCAGACGAGATTCGCCACCTCGACTTCCACCGGGGACAGGTCGCGGTCGATACCACCTGCGGCGACTTCGGCTTCCGCGCCGAACAGCGCGTTGACGAGCACGGCGATCGCCTTTGCCTCCAGCCGGATCGAGAGGGCGTCAGGCGAGGCCTTCGACGAGCCGACCGTCAGGGCGTCGTGCGGTCCCGCGCCAACGAGGAGTTCGGTCGTGCGCTCGACGGCGACAGATTCGATCTCGACGGCCACCGGTTCGGCGGCGGCGTCCTCGAGACCGGCGCGCAACGGCTTGAGGATGCGTTCGGCGATGGCGCGGCCGGCCTTAACGACCTCCTCGGGATCTCCGGTCGCGCCGATGAGCCGCTCGAGGATCGAGGACGGCGGCAGCGCCGGAGACGGGTTGGTCGCGGTTTCCCGCATCTCAGGCCGCCTTGTCCATGTGGCTGTTGAGGGTCTGCTGCTCGACGGCATCGATCGACGGGCGGTCATGCGCCGAGATGGTCTTGCGGCCGAATTCGAGAGCGACCTGCGGCAGCGCGCCGTTCATGTAGGCAAGCAGCGTCTGCTTCACGATCACGAACAGGCGGTTTCTCTTCTCGCGCACGATCTTCACCTTGGTGGCCACCGGGCCGACCATGCCGTAGGAGGCGAAGATGCCGACGAAGGTGCCGACGAGCGCCGCGCCGATCAGGCCGCCCAGCACCTCCGGCGATTCGTTGAGCGCTCCCATCGCCTTGATGACGCCCAGCACCGCCGCCACGATGCCGATGGCGGGCAGCGCGTCGCCCACCGCGGTCAACGCCTGGTAGGGCTTCAGCTTGTCATGCCGGATGGTCTGGATTTCCTCGTCCATCAGCGCCTCGATCTCGAACGAGCGGGCATTGCCGATGATGATGAGGCGGCAGTAGTCGCAGATGAAGTTCGTCAGCTCCCGGTTCTTCAGGACGATGGGATATGCCTGGAAAACGGACGACTCGTCCGGATTGTCGATATGGCCTTCCACCTCGCTTCGCGACTTCGTCTTCAGTTCGCGCATGAGGCTGTGCAGGACGCCCAGCGTCTGGAGATAGTCCTGCTCCTGGGGAACGGCGTTCTTGAAAGCCTCCATGATGGCCATGCCCGTGTCCTTGACGGTCTTCATCGGGTTGGCGATCAGGAACACGCCGATGGCGGCGCCGAGGATGATGACGAACTCCCACGGCTGGAGCAGGACCTCGATGTGGCCGCCCATGGCCATGAAGCCGCCCAGCACGCAGCCGAACGTCACGACCAGTCCGATCAGAATACCCAACTCAGCCCCTCCATGCGGCACGCCTTGCATGCACGAATAGAGGCCCTGCCTTGTGTGAAGCTTGTTTGGAGCCGGAACACCGGTTTGCGGGCCGTCGACGCCCGAAAGGTTCGGGCAAGGATTGACGGCTATCGTGCAATCCGACGACCTCCCTTCGGAGACCGGTATTGGTCAGCACCTATGTCAGCTATTCCGCGATAACGCGCGACCTGGACCTCTCGCTCAAGCGGGTGGAGCAGCAGCCGTTCGTGAAGCGCGAGACCGAGTACTATCTCGAGAACATCGGCAAGGTTAAGTCGATCGACGAGTTCGTCAGCGACCGCCGGCTCTTCGCCTACGCGATGAAGGCCCACGGCCTGGAGGACATGACTTATGCCAAGGCCTTCATGACGAAGGTGCTGGAAGGCGGCATCGACGACGACTCGAGCTTCGCCAATTCGCTGAGCGACAAGCGCTACAAGGATTTCGCCGAGACCTACAACTTCGTCCGCCATGGCGAGACGGCCACTGTCTTCACCCGCGCGCAGCAGGGCGCGGTGGACAAGTACAAGCGCCAGACGCTCGAAGAGGATGCCGGCGCGTCGAGCGAGGCGGTGCGCCTGGCGCTCTATTTCGAGCGCAAGGCGCCGACCATCACCAACATGTACGAGATTCTTGCCGACACCGCGCTCGCCAAGGTCGTCCGCACGTCGCTCGGACTGCCGGATTCCTTCGCCCTCCTCGACGTCGACAAGCAGGCGGACTTCCTGAAGTCGAAGATCGACATCGAGGACCTGTCCGATCCGGAAGCGCTGTCGAAGCTCATCACCCGCTTCACCAGCATGTGGGACGTCCAGAACGAGACCAACAGCGGCGTCGCCAATGTGAGCATCCTCTTCGGTCAGCCGACCACGTTCGGCATCTCGACCGACCTGCTGCTGACCTTGCAGCAGTTGAAAGCCTGAGGAGCGGACCATGCAATCGGGCCTTTACGTCGCCATTTCCGCCCAGATTGCGCTCCAGAAGCGCCTGGATACCATCGCCGACAACGTGGCCAACGCCAACACCGTCGGTTTCCGCGCGACCGAGGTGAAGTTCGAGGACGTGGTCGCATCGCTCGGCGATCGAAAGGTCGCCTTCGTCTCCCCTGGAACCACCTACCTGTCGGGCAAGGCCGGCGGCTACATGCAGACCGGCAACCCACTCGACTTCGCCGTGCGCGGCGAGGCCTGGTTCGGCATCGCGACCCCTGCCGGAACGGTGATGACCCGCGACGGCCGCTTCACCATGCTGGAAACGGGCGACCTCGTCACGCTCGAAGGCTTCCCGGTGCTCGACGCGGGCGGCGCGGCGATCCAGCTCAACCCGCGGGAAGGCGCGCCGGAAGCGTCCGCCGATGGCATGCTGCGTCAGAACGGCCAGCCCGTCGCGGCCATCGGCCTCTTCTCCTTCACGCCCGGCGAGAACTTCACGCGTTTCGGCAATTCCGGCCTGATCCCGTCGACGCCGCCCGAGCCCCTGGTCGACCAGATGGACGTCGGCGTCGTCCAGGGCTTCGTCGAGCAGTCCAACGTCAATCCCGTTCTGGAGATGACGCAACTCATCATGGTCCAGCGTTCGTTCGAGAGCGCGTCCGCCCTGATCAGGGCCAGCGACCAGAAGATGGGCGAAGCCGTCAAGGCGATCGGCACCTGAGGGCCGAATGCTGGAGGAGGAATACGCTCCCGCCACGCCCGGCCAGCCTTCCGTCCCGCGTAAGGCGGCGGCGATCGCCGGATCGGCCTCGCTGGAACTGCTGGAGCGCCTCTATCGCCAGGCGGGCGAGGAGACCGCGCTCCTGAGGCGCGGTGGCCGAGTCACGGAAGTAACGCCGACGCACTATCGCGTGCGCGGCTTGTCCGCGGCGGCCCGGCTTGGCGACGTTGTGGAACATCACGGGCGGCAGGGCGCAAGGACGGGCGAAGTCGTCCAGATCACCGAGCGCGACATCCTGGTCGCGCCGTTCGATCAATCGGCCGACGCGGGCGTCGCCGACCCGGTCTACATCCGCGGGTCGTTCCAGATCTCTCCCGACGCGAGCTGGCGCGGTCGGGTCGTCGACGCGCTCGGACGCCCGGTCGACGGCGGCGCGCCGCTCAGCGGCGGCACCGACATCGCGACGGGCATTCCCGGAGCCTTGAAGCGCCAGCGCGTCGACCAGCCCTTCCAGACCGGCGTCAAGGTCATCGACCTCTTCACCCCCCTCTGTTTCGGCCAGCGCCTCGGCGTCTTCGCGGGATCCGGCGTGGGCAAGTCGACGCTTCTCGCCATGCTCGCCGCCGCCCACGCCTTCGATACGGTGGTGGTGGCGCTGGTGGGGGAACGCGGACGCGAGGTTCGCGAATTTCTCGAGGACACGATCGGCGAGCAGGCGATGAAGAAGACCGTCGCCGTGGTCGCCACCAGCGACGAGAGCGCGATGATGCGCAAGCGCGCCTCCGGCACGGCGATGACGGTGGCGGAGTATTTCCGCGATCGCGGCGACCGGGTCCTGCTGGTGGTCGATTCCATCACCCGCTTCGCCCACGCCCTGCGCGAGGTGGCGATCGGCGCCGGCGAGCCGCCGGTGGCGCGCGGCTATCCCGCCTCCGTCTTTACAGACATGCCACGCCTCCTGGAACGTGCCGGCCCGGGCGCGACAGGCGCCGGCTCGATCACGGCGATCATCTCGGTGCTGGTCGACGGCGACGACCACAACGACCCGGTGGCCGATTCGGTCCGCGGAATTCTCGACGGCCACATCGTTCTCAGCCGGAGCATCGCCGAACAGGGCCGCTATCCGGCCGTCGACCCGCTGGCTTCCGTCTCGCGCCTCGCCAACCGCGCCTGGAACGAAGGCGAACGCATCCTCGTCACGCGGCTGCGCGCCTTGATCGGGCGCTACGAGGAAACCCGCGACATCCGCCTGCTCGGCGGCTACCAGCAGGGCGCCGACCCCGACCTCGACGCCGCCGTGCGGCAGGTGCCGCTGATCTACGACGCGCTGGTGCAGTCGCCGCAGGACGGGCCGGTCGCCGATCCCTTCGCCGAACTCGCGCGGCATCTGAAGAAGCAGGAGAAGCCCGATGGCTGACTGGCGTTCCTGGCTCCGGCGCACGCGGAAGGAACCTGTTCCCGCGCTCGCGGGAATGAATGTTCCGCGCGAGGAGGGGAAGCTCCGCTTCTGGCAGAAGAAGGACTACAGCGTCACCGACGCCATCCTCGTCGGGATCGGCGTCGGTCTCGCGGCCGCCGCTGCGACCTTTCCCTGGTACGTCTTCTTCAACCAGGACCAGTTCGGCTATGCCGTCGTGAAGTTCGATCCCACGCCGACGGCCTCCGATCTGTCGGGTCCCTTCTATACCCCGCGCGTCCAGTGGCGTCCCAAGCCCGCGACACAACAGGATCTGGAAGCCCTGGCCCTCGACTTCGCGGCGACGGGCACCGTGGTCGGCTCGATCGACCGCGATCGTCCGGGTCCGGGCGAGGAAACGCAACCGTTCCCCGCTCCACCGCCGAGCTTCACGCTGGTCCATGTCGCCAAGGGCCGCGCCATGATCAGCGACGCGAACGGCTTCTTCGTCGTCGAGCGCGGCTCCGTCCTGCCGGACAGTTCCCGCGTCGTGTCGATCGAGAACGTCGGCGGCAAGTGGATCCTCAAGACGAGCCGGGACCAGTTGGTCGAACTCGCCGAGTAAGCCTTGGTCGAGGCTGCCGGCGGGCGCAAGTTCCGCGCAAGACTGGCTCCCTATGATTCCCCTCCAGAAGGGGAATTTCGATGCAACCCGTCAGTCTCTTTGATCTCGCCTCGCACCAGGCGCGCTGGCTGTCCGTGCGCCAGGCGGCGGTGGCCGGCAACGTCGCCAACATCAACACGCCAGGCTACAAGGCCGTGGACGTGCAACCCTTCCAGGATCTGCTGGCCGAACGGACGCTGTCGGTCTCCTCCACCCAGCCCGGTCATATCTCGTTTGGCGGCGGCGGCGGCGACTTCGGCATCGCCGAGGATGATTCGCCCGTCGTCTCGACGTCCGGCAACTCCGTTTCCGTCGAGGAAGAACTCGTCAAGGCCGGCGAGGTCCGGCGCGGCATCGAGCTGAACACCGCCATCGTGAAAGCCTTCCACCGCATGGTCATGCTGGCTTCGAGGTAGAGATGACGATCGACCCGCTCGCCCTGTCCGTCGACGTCGCGGCTTCCGGCCTCAAGGCCCAGTCGGAGCGCCTTCGGGTCGTTTCGGAAAACCTGGCGAACGCCCAGTCGACCGGCCGCACGCCCGGTGCCGACCCTTATCAGCGCAAGACCGTGTCCTTCGCGTCCGCGCTCGATCCCGACAGCGGCGGCACCTATGTCCGCATCCAGTCGGTGGAACTGGACGGTTCGGAGTTCCCCGTCGAATACGATCCCACTCACCAGGCCGCCGATGAAAACGGCTTCGTCAAGCTGCCCAACGTCAATGCGCTGATCGAAATGGCGGACATGACGGAGGCCAACCGCTCCTACGAGGCCAACCTCCAGGTGCTCCGCCAGGCGCGCGAGCTCATCTCCATGACGATCGATCTGATGAGGTCGCAGTGATGATCAGCGGTCTCGGTGCCCTCGACGCCCTCTCCGGCGGCATGCGCCTCGGCAGCGCGGCCGGTCCGCTCCCCGCGGCCCAGCCGTCCGTTTCCGCCAGCGATTTCGCCAGCGCCGTCGCGGAGGCGGCGAGCCGCACCATCCATACGCTCGGCCAGGCCGAATCCGTCTCGATGACCGCTCTCGAAGGTGGCAACGTCCAGGCGCGCGAAGTCGTCGACGCCGTGATGAGCGCGGAGCAGACGCTGCAGGCGGCGATCTCGATCCGCGACAAGATCGTCACCGCCTATCTCGAAGTCAGCCGCATGGCGATCTGAGGACCAGGATCATGAAAGCTCTCGCCATCGCAGCGACCGGCATGAACGCCCAGCAGCTCAACCTGGAAGTGATTGCCAACAACATCGCCAACATCAACACGACGGGTTTCAAGCGGGCGCGGGCGGAGTTTTCCGACCTGCTCTACCAGACCGAGCGGTTGCAGGGCGTCCCGAACCGCGCCGATCAGAGCATCGTGCCGGAAGGCGCCAGCATCGGCCTCGGCGTGAAGACCTCGGCGGTGCGCAACGTTCACCTGCAGGGCGCGCTCGCCGCCACCGGCAACCGCTTCGATCTCGCGCTCACCGGACCCGGCTGGTTCCAGATCGAGGGCGCCGACGGCACGACGCTCTACAGCCGATCCGGCGCCTTCAACACCAATGCCGAAGGCGAACTCGTCACGATCGACGGCTTCAACGTGATCCCCGCGATCGTCGTGCCCCAGGAGACGGTCGAGGTCATCGTCAACAAGTCCGGCCAGGTCTTCGCCCGCATCGACGGACAGGCCGCCTTGCAGGATCTCGGCCAGATCACGCTCGCCACCTTCGCCAACGAGGCCGGGCTCTCGCCCCTCGGCGACAATCTGTTCCGCGAAACCGAAGCTTCCGGCGCGGCAACCGTCGGCGTGCCGGGAGATCCGGGTTATGCCACGATCGAGCAGGGCTATCTCGAAAGCTCGAACGTCGATCCGGTCAAGGAAATTACCGAGCTGATCTCGGCACAGCGCGCCTACGAGATGAACTCCAAGGTCATCAAGGCCGCAGACGAGATGGCGGGCGTGGTTTCGCAGAGTATCCGGTAGGCCATGAACGTGAACGCCATCCGCAAGATCCCGGCCGTTGCCGCAAGCCTCTTCATGGTCGCCCTCCCCGGCGCGGCGATGGCCGCCGACACCGCTGTCATCCCCAAGCGCGTCATCTATCCGGGCGAGACGATCGACGCGGGTTCGCTCTCGGAGGTTCCGCTGCGCAATCCCGCGCGCGTCACCACCGAGATCGCCTATGTTGCGCAGGACGTCGACGGCAAGGTGGCCAAGCGCACGCTGCTGCCCGGACGCTTCATTCCATTGAGTTCACTCCGCGAAGCCTATGTCGTCGAAGCCGGCTCGCCGGTCGAGGTCAACTTCGCCCAGAACGGATTGCGGATCACGACCATGGCGATCCCTCTCCAGCCGGGTTCGATCGGCGACATGATCCGCGTGCGCAACGCCGACAGCGGCGCCGTCTTCTCCGGCATCGTCATGGCCAACGGCACTGTGAGAGTTGGCAACTGATGCTGCGCTCCCTGGCCTTGCGCTTCATCGTCGCGGCCGGCCTGGCAGCCACGCCGGCGCTCGCCGCCGATTTTCCGCCCCGCCCCGTCGCCGGCGGGCAGATTGGAGCCGGCCAGGACGTCAACTACCGCATCGAGATCGCCGCCGGGCCATCGACGCTGCCGACGGTCGTCGGCCCGGTGTCGCGCATCAAGGACATCGCCACGATCCAGACGGCGCGCGACAACCAGCTGATCGGCTACGGCCTCGTGATCGGCCTCCAGGGCAGCGGCGACGGATTGCGCAACTCGCCCTTCACCGAGCAGTCGATCCGCGCCATGCTGCAGAACCTCGGCATCGCGATGGAGGGCGGCCAGGCCCGCGCCCGCAACGTCGCCGCCGTCATCGTCACCGCCAACCTCCCGCCCTTCGTCCAGTCCGGCGCGCGTATCGACGTCAGCGTCTCGTCGCTGGGCGATGCAACCTCGTTGCAGGGCGGAACGCTGGTCATGACGCCGCTGCGCGCGCCCGATGGCGACATCTACGCCGTGGCGCAGGGACCCGTCTTCATCTCCGGCTTCAGCGCCCAGGGCCAGGCCGAAACGCTGACGAAGGGCGTGCCGACGGCCGGTCGCATCCCGAACGGCGCCATCGTGGAACGCCAGATCGAGGCGCGGTTCAACGACGACGGCGTGCTGACGCTCCAGCTTCGCAATCCCGATTTCTCCACCGCCATCCGCGTCACCGACATCATCAACGACTATACGGCGAGCCGATTCGGCAATCGGATGGCGAGTGAGCAGGATTCGCGCACCATCATGGTGAAGCGGCCCGCCAACGTCTCCGCTGCCCGCTTCGTCGCCGAGATCGAGAACCTGCTCGTGGCGACCGACACCCCCGCCCGGGTGGTGGTGGACGAGCGGACCGGCACGATCGTCATCGGCCAGGACGTCAAGATCTCGCAGGTCGCCGTCAGCTACGGCCAGCTGACCGTACGGATCACCGAGCAGCCCCGGGTCGTCCAGCCGGCCCCCTTCTCGCGCGGCGAGACCGCCAACGAGCCGTCGACCGTGATCGAGGCGGACCAGGGCAGCGGGCAGGTGGCAATGCTGGACGGACCCGATCTCCAGACGCTGGTCGCGGGGCTGAACCGCATCGGCGTCAAGCCCGACGGCATCATCGCCATTCTCCAGGGCATCAAGTCGGCCGGCGCGCTGCAGGCCGATCTGGTGTTCCAGTGACGGAGGCCGTGATGTCCGCCCGCGCCCGCATCGCAAGAACCGTCGTCACCTTCGTCGTCGGCGCGGCGACGGCCGCCGGCATCGGCATGGCGACGCTGGCGGCGACCGGCACGCTGGCCGCCGCCCAGGCGCTTCCCGGCCAGGTCACCGACGAGATCCGCGAGTTCTGCGCCAACATCGTCGATGCGGCCCGCGACCGCCGCTACGCGGTCCAGACCCGCGAACTCGAAAACCTGCGTCAGGAGATCGACGCGCGCATCGCCGCGCTGGAGGCCAAGCGGGCGGAATACGAGGATTGGCTCGCCCGCCGCGACGAAGTGATCAACCGCGCCGAGGACAGCGTCGTCGGCATCTACGCCCGCATGCGCCCGGACGCCGCCGCCGAGCGCATGTCCAAGCTGGACGAGACGCTTGCCGCGGCCATTCTCCTCAAGCTCAATTCACGCCAGGCCGGCGTCATCCTGAACGAAATGGACAGCAGGGCCGCCGCGCGGCTGACCAGCATCATCGCCGACGTCGCCAAGTCCGAGGATCCGACATGAACCGTCCGTCCATCATCGCGCTCGCCTGCCTGACGCTCGGCGGATGCGCCGGCGAACTCAGGGAGGTCGGTCGCGCGCCGGCCCTCTCGCCGGTCGGCTCGGGCCTGGAGCCCGCCGCCGTCACCGCCCACGCCTATCCGGAGGCGCCGTCGCGGCCGGTCAAGCGCTTCTCGCTGTGGAACGACGAGCAGAGCCAGCTCTTCAAGGACGCACGCGCCCTGACGGTCGGCGACATCATGACGGTGAACATCTCGATCAACGACAAGGCCACGCTGAACAATGATTCGAACCGGTCGCGCACGACCACGCGCAAGTTCGGGGTGAACGGCGGATTCGAGTGGGACGGCATCGGCACCGGAGGCTCGAGCGATCTCGACCTGTCGTCAAAGTCCAACAGCACGGGATCGGGCGCGACGGCGCGGTCGGAGAACATCCGCCTGCAGGTCGCCGCGGTCGTCACCGACGTGCTGCCGAACGGCAACCTCGTCATTCGCGGCTCCCAGGAAGTGCGCGTGAACTACGAGATGCGCATCCTCACCATCGCCGGCATCGTGCGTCCGGCCGACATCGGCGCACAGAACTCGATCAACTACGAGCGCATCGCCGAAGCGCGCATCTCCTACGGCGGACGCGGCCGGATCACCGAGGTCCAGCAACCGCCGATCGGACAGCAGATCGTCGACCTCGTCTCGCCGTTCTGACGAGGACCATCGGAATGGCGCTGGACGCGACGGACGGAACGCAGAAGAAGGGACCTTCCACGGTCATTCAGGCCGTGGTGCTGCTCGTGCTGACGCTCGCCGCCGCCGGCGGCGGCTGGTTTTCGGGCGTCCGTCTGCATTCCGGCGCCGGAGGCGGCGTCCCCGCGGAAACCGTCAAGATCCAGGTCGACCCGCTGCCGGGCTCCGTGGAGGCCGAGGAAGCGGCGAAAGCCAACACCGGATCGGGCAGCGCGCAGGATGGCGTGGCACGGGACGAGAACGGCAACATCATCCTGATCCCGCGCCTCGTTCCGCTGGAGCCAGTGACGACCAACCTGGCCGCCCCGCGCGACATCTGGGTGCGCATGGAACTGGCGATCGTCTTCACCGCGCCGCCACCGCCGCAACTGGTGCGCACCATCCACGAGGACATTCTCGCCTACATGCGCACCGTGACTCTGCAGCAGGTCCAGGGCGCCAGCGGCTTCCGCCACCTCAAGACAGATCTAGAGGAACGCGCGCGCATTCGCAGCAACGGTCTCGCCACGCAGTTGATGATCAGGACGTTGCTGTTCGAATGAGACGCGTCGCGCTCGCCTTCCTCGTCCTGCTCGGGTCCGCCGCCGCGGCCCGCGCCCAGCAACTCGGCCTCGGCCCGATCGGCGAACAGCTCACCGGCGAGACGATCGGCTACGTCATCCAACTCGTCGGTCTGCTGACCGTCCTGTCGGTCGCACCGGGTCTCCTGATCATGGTGACGAGCTTCACGCGCTTCGTCATCGCCTTCTCGATCCTGCGCGCGGGCATCGGCCTGCAGACCACGCCCGCCAACCTGATCCTCATCAGCCTCGCCCTGTTCATGACCTTCTACGTCATGGCTCCGACCTTCGACCAGGCATGGAACAACGGCGTCCGGCCGCTCGTCGCCAACGAGATCACGGAGACGGAGGCGCTCGACCGGATCAGCGATCCGTTCCGGACCTTCATGCTGAACAATGTGCGCGAGGAAGACTTCAACCTTTTCGCCGACCTCGCGCGCGAACGCGGCCAGACCGTGGTGACGGGCGACAAGGTCGACTTGCGCATCCTGGTGCCCGCCTTCATGATCTCCGAGATCCGGCGCGGCTTCGAGATCGGCTTCCTGATCGTCCTGCCCTTCCTCGTCATCGACCTGGTGGTAGCCACCGTGACCATGGCGATGGGCATGATGATGCTGCCGCCCACCGTGATCTCCCTGCCCTTCAAGATCCTGTTCTTCGTCCTGATCGACGGGTGGAACCTCCTTGTCGGCAGTCTCGTCCGATCTTTCAACTGACGCGTGTTAGGGTTTCGTTTACAACTTTTTTCGAATCCCGTCGGCGAGTTATCGGTTTGGTAAATTTTCCCTGCCAGAACATGCTTAACAGAGCGGGCCGGGCGGCGAAGTAGAGCCAGACCGGAAGGCATGACGCCGTGCCGTTCTACCGGGTGAGTCCGGTATGTCCCTGTTTTTGTTGCGTTTGTGAGTAGGGGACATTTCCCATGGCGAGTAGTATTCTGACCAACGCGTCGGCGATGACGGCGCTCAAATCCCTCAATATGACGAACAAGGCGCTGGAAACGACGCAGACCCGGATCTCGACCGGGTTCAAGGTCGGCGAAGCCAGCGACAACGCCGCCTACTGGTCGATCGCGACAACGATGCGCTCGGACAACAAGGCTCTCTCCACCGTGCAGGACGCTCTCGGCCTCGGCATGGCCAAGGTCGACACCGCCTACACCGGCATGAATGCGGCGATCGACGTCGTTGACGAGATCAAGACCAAGCTCGTCGCTGCGAGCGAGCCGGGCGTCGACCAGCTCAAGATCGACAAGGAACTGTCTGCTCTCAAGGACCAGCTCAAGTCGATCACGTCCTCGGCGTCGTTCTCCGGCGAGAACTGGCTCGCCAATGACGGCGCCGTGGGCACCAAGTCGATCGTCGGGTCGTTCACGCGCGACGCCTCCGGCTTCGTCTCCATCGGCACGCTGGACATCGACGTCAACGCCGTGACGCTGACCTCCTCCGACGATGCCGCCAACGGCCTCCTGACGAAGGACATCGACGCTGACGCGCTCCAGACCACGCCCACCGGCACGGCGGATAACTACTTCCTGCTCGACGTCGGCTCCACGACGGCGGCCACCGGCACCGAGATCAAGCTGACGGGCACCAACACCACCGAGGAAATCTCGGCGATGGTGAAGGCCGTGGACTCGATCCTCACCCAGATGACGGATTCCGCCGCCACCCTCGGCGCGTCCAAGAAGCGCATCGACATGCAGAACACCTTCGTCTCCAACCTCATGGACACGATCGACAAGGGTGTCGGAACCCTCGTTGACGCCGATATGAGTCAGGAGTCGACCCGTCTGCAGGCGCTCCAGGTGCAGCAGCAGCTGGGCATCCAGTCGCTGTCGATCGCCAACGGCAACTCGCAGCAGATCCTGTCGCTTTTCCGCGGCTAAGACACTCTTAACCAAGCGACTTAACTGGAAAACAATGTCCCGGCGGTACAACGCTGGGACATTGTCGTTCAGGACGGATCGCTGACCCCGTGGGGTTCCCGATAGGCATGACGCCGCCCCGTCTTACCGGTCCAGCCCGGTATGTCGTGTACATGCGTTAGTAAGGGGACACCCATGACGAGTATCAATACGAACGTCCAGGCGATGACGGCGCTGAAGGCCCTCAATGCCACCAACAAGGCGCTGGAATCGACCCAGACCCGCATTTCGACGGGCTTCAAGGTCGGTGAGGCCAGCGACAACGCCGCCTACTGGTCGATCGCGACCACGATGCGCTCCGACAACAAGGCGCTGGGGACCGTCAAGGATGCGCTGGGTCTGGGCCAGGCCAAGATCGATACTGCCTACACCGGCATGAACGCGGCGATCGAGGTGGTCGACGAGATCAAGACCAAGCTCGTCGCCGCCAGCGAGCCGGGCGTCGATCAGTCGAAGATCGACAAGGAAATCACCGCCCTCAAGGACCAGCTCAAGTCGATCACGACCTCGGCGTCGTTCTCCGGCGAGAACTGGCTGGCCAACAACGGCGCCGTGGGCACCAAGTCGATCGTCGGCTCCTTCACCCGCGACTCCGCCGGCTTCGTCTCGATCGGCACGCTCGACGTCGACGTCAACGCCGTCACGCTGACCTCGTCCGACGATGCCGCCAACGGCATCCTGACCAAGGACATCGACGCCGACGCGCTCCAGACCACGCCGACCGGCACGGCCGACAACTACTTCCTGCTCGACGTGGGCTCCACCACGGCCGCCACCGGCACCGAGATCAAGCTGACGGGCACGAACACGGCCGATGAGATCGGCGCGATGGTGAAAGCCGTGGACTCGATCCTCAGCCAGATGACCGATGCCGCCGCCGATCTCGGCGCCGCCAAGAAGCGCGTCAGCCTGCAGAGCGAGTTCGTCTCCAACCTGTCGGACACGATCAGCAAGGGCGTCGGCACGCTGGTCGATGCCGACATGAGCCAGGAATCGACCCGCCTCCAGGCGCTCCAGGTGCAGCAGCAGCTGGGCATCCAGGCCCTGTCGATCGCCAACGGCAACTCGCAGACGATCCTGTCGCTCTTCCGCTAAGGGTTTCGGCGTCGCCCGGGCGACCGGGCGGCGCACCTCCAGTCGGGTCGTCGCGTCCGCGCGGCGGCCCGATATCATTTTCGCGCAAGCTTCAGCATCTAGGTTCGGAGCCCTGCAATTCAGGGACCGTGGCCTGTGCCGGAACAGATTCAGAAAATCGCCGACAATCTCCTGGCGCTGGGGACCAGGCGTCTCGCCATCATGGGCGGGATCCTGGCCACGGTGGTGCTGACGATCCTCGTCGGCGCGATCTACCTGAACAGGCCGGCCACCGAGACCCTGTATGTCGGCCTCGACCGCAGCGATGTCTCCAAGATCGGCGTCGTGCTTTCCGAAGCCGGCATGTCCTACGACGTCGGATCCGATGGCACGAGCGTCATGGTCGCAACCGGCTTCACCGGTCGGGCGCGCATGATCCTGGCCGAGAAGGGCCTGCCCAGCAGCTCCAACGCCGGCTACGAGCTCTTCGACAAGGTCGGTTCGCTCGGCCTCACCTCCTTCATGCAGGAGGTGACCCGCGTGCGCGCGCTTGAAGGCGAGATCGCCCGGACGATCCAGTCGATCGCCGGCATCAAGACCGCCCGCGTTCACATCGTCATGTCGCAGCAGGCGAGTTTCCGCCGCGAGGAGCGGCAGCCGACGGCCTCGGTGGTCATCCGGTCGGGCGGCGTTGACGAGATTCGCACCGCGAACTCGATCCGCCACCTTGTGGCGGCGGCCGTTCCGGGCCTGACCTCGGACAACGTGACGGTGCTCGACACCAACGGCGCGCTGCTGGCGACAGGCGACGATCCGTCGAACAGCTCGATCAACCGCTCCATGAGCATCGAGCGGACGGTCGAGAGCCAGGTCGCCGACAACATCTATCGCGCGCTTGCGCCGTTCCTCGGCCGCGACAATTTCCGCGCCAGCGTCAAGGCGGTCGTCAACACCGACGCGCGCCAGATCGAGGAGACGATCTTCGATCCCGATTCCAAGGTGGAGCGGTCGATCCGCATCATCCGCGAGAACAACACGTCCAACGAGAGCGGCGCGGCGACCCCCGCGACCGTGGAGCAGAACATTCCCGACCAGACCGGCAACGGCGCACAGAACCCGTCCTCGTCCGAAGAGCGCGAACGTCGCGAGGAGATCACCAACTACGAGTTGAACTCGAAGAGGATCGCCACCACCAGCAACGGGTACCAGATCGCGAAGCTCTCGATCGCCGTGGTCGTCAACCGCGACCAGATCGCCGCGGCGCTCGGCAGCGGCGCAACCGCCGACCAGATCCAGGCGCGGGTCGCCGAGATCGAGAACGTGGTCGCGACCGCGGCGGGCCTCGACGGCGAGCGGGGCGACAAGGTCTCCGTCACCGCGCTTTCTTTCGTCGAGGAAGCGGTCGCCGAGGGGATGGCGTCGCCCGGCATCCTCGAAACGGCGAGCCAGTACACCGGCTCGATGATCAACGCGCTCGCCTTCGTCGTCGTGGCATTCCTCGTCTCCTGGTTTGGTCTTCGCCCGCTGGCCGGCGCTCTAACAAAGAGCGAGAGCATCGCGGGACCGGACTTCGGCGACCTGCAACTGCCCTTCGATTCCCCGCTCAACAACATCGCGCTGCCGGATCCGCTTGCGGGCATGGGCGGGGGCGATGGCGGCGGCTTCCCCGGCATGGGCGGGATGGGCGGCATGGGCGGCATGGGCATGCCGAACGAAACCGACGTCATGGAGGAACTGAAGATGCGGCTGCGGCCCGCTCCGCAGGAACGGCTGGCGCACATGGTCGAACTCAACGAGGAGCGAACCGCCGCGATCCTGCGCAAGTGGGTCGGCGGTGAGGCAATGGCGAGCTGATGCCCACCCTCGCCGATCTGCTGGTCGACTTCGGTAAGCCGAAGGCGCCGCCGCCCGCCTTCGGCGGTTTCGCGTCCGCGGGCCCGCAGGCGCCGGCCTTCGCGTTTCCCCCGGCGGCCGACGAGGACGCGGCGGCCGGCGCGGACCTGCCGGACCTGTCCGGCATGCCCTTCGACCTTGCCGCTTCGCCGCTGGGCGCGCCCGACGCGGACCCCGATTTTCCTCCCCCTCCGCCGCCGCCCGACATCGACGCAATCGTCTCCGAGGCGGTCGCGCAGGCCGAGGCATCGCTCGCCGAACGGCTGGAGGCGGAGTTCGCCGAACGGCTGGAAGCCCAGGCCGCCGCGCATGCCGAGGAAGTCGAACGCCTGCGGGGCGAAGCCGGCGAGGCCGCGGGCATGCGCATCGCCGACGAGTTCGCCGCGTTGGAAAAGCGTCTCAGCGCCTATACCTCCGATGTCGTCGCCCGGCTTCTGGCGCCCGTCATGACCGAGGATCTCCAGCGCCGGGCCGTCGCCAGCCTCGTCGCCGTGATCGACGCGGCAATTCGCGATTCCGGCGCGGTGCGCATCCGCGTGCGCGGGCCGCTGTCGCTGTTCGAGATGCTGGAAGCGCGGCTCGGCGAGCATTCCGGCCGCGTCGAGTTCACCGAGACGCAGGATCTCGACCTGCAGGTCGCCGTCGACGAGAGCCTCTACGAGACGCGGCTCTCCGAATGGTCCCAATCCCTCGCCAAGGCCGTCCCATGAGCTTGAGCAACGCGGATCACCACGCGGAGGAGATCATCATCGTTCGCCGGCATGGCGACGACCACGACGACCATCATGGCGGCGTCTGGAAGATCGCCTTCGCCGACTTCATGACGGCGCTGATGTGCTTCTTCCTGGTGATGTGGCTCATCAATGCGGCCAACGAGGAAACCAAGGTCTCCGTCGCGAGCTACTTCAACCCGATCAAGCTCACCGACCGCAACGCCAGCCGGCGCGGCCTCGACGAATCGGGCGCGGGCCCGGAATCGCAGCAGGGGTCGAGCGAGACACCCGACAAGGAGAGCACGGCCAATGACGCCAAGGGACCGGCGACCGCCGGCCAGGGCCAGGAGATGAGCTCCAAGGCGGGCGAGAAGGCCGAGTTGCAGTCGGACGAGAACCTGTTCACCGATCCTTACGCCGTGCTGGCCGAGATCGCCGCCGAAACGGGAGAGCTGCAGAACCTCAGCGAGAAGGGAGACGGTGGCGCCGGCCAGTCGGGCGCCGCCACCGGCGCGTCGGGCGGCGAATCCTTCCGCGATCCCTTCGCGCCGGACTTCTGGTCCAAGCAGGTGGAGCAGGACGAACAGGGCCAGCCCGACCTGTTCGAGCAGTCGAAGGTCAAGAATCCGTCGGACGGCGCCGACCCGCGTGCCGGTCTCGTCGCCGTGGCGCCGGACGACGACCCCTTCGCCGCCGACGTCTTCACCGATCCCGACGAAGCCGCCAAGCGGACCGCGGCCGCAAGCCTGGGGGAGGCCGAGGACGGCGACGGAAAGAAGCCCGGCGGCAAGGCCGACAGCGGCGAGGACGGCGGCGAGAAAATCGCGGCGGGAGAGAAAGCCATCGATCCCGCCGCCGCCAGGATCGCGACGGAGATCAAGGAGGAACTGGCCAAGGCCTTCGGCAATGGCGAGAAGATCACCGAGGGCATCACCGTGACGCCGACGGAGCGGGGGGTGATGATCTCGCTCACCGACCAGCTCGACTACGGCATGTTCGAGATCGGATCGGCGGTTCCGCGCCGTGATCTCGTCCTGGCGATGGAGAAGGTCGCGGCGATCCTCAACGGCAAGCCAGGCGCGATCATCATCAACGGCCACACCGACGCGCGCCCGTTCCGCAACGAGAAGTACGACAACTGGCGGCTTTCGAGCGCCCGCGCCCACACCGCCTACTACATGCTCGTGCGCGGCGGCCTGGAGGAACGGCGCGTCCGTGAGGTCGCCGGTTACGCCGATCGCCAGTTGAAGAAGCCGGACGAGCCGTACTCCGACATGAACCGGCGCATCGAGATTCTGCTGGAGACGAGGGGATGAACTGGCGGGCGCGCGCCGCCTCGGTGCTTCTCTCGACCTGCCTGCCATGGGCGGCGCAGGCCGCCGACGACATCGCGCCCTACAAGATGGTCCGCTCCCTCCAGATCGTGCAGGACCAGATCGCCAACGGCGACCACGCTTCGCTGCCCATGCAGCAGAAGCTGCTGGAACTGACCGACGCGCGCTTCCGCAGCGCCCGCAAGGAGGATTTCGACGATCCGCGCAATCTCTCCGCCCTGCTCGTCTGGGCCATGAGCGGCGGCAACCCGACCACGGTCGAGGTGGCGCTCTCCCGGCTCGACCTGAAAGGCGACGACGCGGTCGTCGGCAAGGGCGTTCTGGCCTACATGCGCGGCCAGTTGGTCCAGGCGGGGCAGATCCTCGATCCGATCGACCCGATGACCCGCCCCGACGATACCGGCGCCTTCATCGCGCTGGTAAAGGGATCGATCATCGGCGGAAAGTTTCCGGGACCGGCACTGAGGCTGATGGACCAGGCGCGGCTGCTGGCGCCGGGAACGCTGGTCGAGGAAGCGGCGCTGCGTCGCTCGCTGCCGCTGGTGCTCACCATGCGCCGGCCCGACCGGTTCCTGCGGCTTGCCGAACAATACACCCGCCGCTTCCTGCGCTCGCCCTACGCCAGCGAGTTCGCGGATGCTTTCGTCGAAGGGCTGGTCACGTTCCACGATGACATCGACGAGAAGCAGATCGACACGATCGTCTCGTTGATGACGCCCGCGCAGCAGGAAGCGATCTACCTGCGTCTCGCGCGCCGCAGCACGATCAAGGGACAGATCGACCGATCCGCCTTTGCCTCCGAGAAGGCCCGCAAGACCATGCAGGGCACCGAGCAGGGCGCCGACCCGCGCGCGATGCTGTACCAGGCGATCGCCTCCATCACCTCCGAGAATATCGAGGAGGTGCTGGCGCGGCTCAAGGACGTCGATCCTGGCGAGCTCTCGCCGCGCGACCGGCGCCTGCTTCTGGCCGCGCGCGCCATCGCCGCCGAGGTGCTGGCTCCTCCGGCGGCGCCGGAACCGCCGGCCGCGGGCGACGAGGCTGCCACGGCCGCTGCCGACGCAGCCGCCGAACCGGCAGCGAACCGACCAGCGCAGCCCGCGCAGCAGACGCTTCCCGCGGGGCTCGAGGAACTGGCGGCGGAAGCAGGCGCCGTCGCGGCGGACCAGACCGAATCGAACGCGCTCATGACCTCCGTCCGCTCGAAGCTCGACGAGGTTGACCGACTTCTCTCCGGGGGAAAACCCAAATGATCGACATCGCGACCACGCCCCCGCCCGCGGCCGTGCCAGGGGCCGTCGCGGGCGGCGCCGGCGTCCCCCGGGAAGGCGCTCCGGGCTTTGCCGATCTCGTCACGCGGCAAGGCCTCGGCCGGTCGTCGTCGGCGCGGGGAGGCGAAGGCGAAGGCGAGGCCATGTCCGCGACCGAAGGCGGCGCGGAGGAACCAACGGGCGACCGCATGGCGGTGCAGGTCCCGCCGGACCGGGAGGAAGAAGCGGCCGGCGAGGATGTCCCCTCCTGGCCCGCACAGGGCCTCCACCAAGGCTTCCACAAGGTGTTGTCGGCGCTCCTCGGCGACCGCTGGACGGGGCCGCGAGGCGATGACGAGCCGTCGCCGGAGGCGGTCGGGAAGATGCTCCCCGAAAGGAACGTCGCGCCCGACGAAGCCGCGGAGATGATTGAAGGCGACGAAGCGGAAACCGACGACGACACCGGAATGCCCGATGATCCGGAAGACGCCGAAGCCCCGGCTGGAACGGGAGCGGTCGCGGCGGCGATCACGCTGCCCGCGCAGCCGCGCGAACACCGCCCGGCCGGGCCGGGGACGACGAAGTCCGCCGATCGACCGGCGGGGGCCGACCAGCTCGCCTCTCCCACGTTTGCGCGACAGGACGAGGCGGCTGGCGGGGACGACGGGGCGCGGAGCGGCGGCGAACGACGCGGCGAGACGGCCGCGGACGCCGGCAAGGGACGCGGGATCGCCCCCGAAGCCGGCGACTTGAAGGTCCGCGTGATCGGCGAGACCGTCACGCCGCCCCCCGGACCGTTGCAAAACCAGCGCACCATCGCCGATCTCGTCGCCACGATCGCATCCGACGGCGATTGGACGAGCGCGATGGAGCGCGTGGCGGCGTCCCGATCCGACGCCGCCGGCGCGCCCGCGGGGCCGGTTCGCGACCTCCGGATCCAGCTCAATCCCGCCGAACTGGGCTCGGTGGAAGCCCGCCTGCGGATCGTCGGCGAGCAACTTTCGGTAGAGATCCGCGTCGAGGGAGGCGAGGCCTTCCGGCGCCTTTCGTCCGAACGAGACGCCATTGTCTCGGCGTTGCGCGGCCTGGGATTCGCGGTCGACGACGTCTCCATCCAGCAGCAGTCCCAGACCTCCGCGCAAGCCCAGACCGGGGCCGGCGGCCGGCAGAACGACACCTCGGGCGGGCTGTCGCAGGGGACCGGACGCGACCGGCAAGGTGAAGGCGAAGCAGCCGGCGGCTGGCGACGGGGCGACGAACAGGGAGGTCAGAACGGCGATGCGCTCATTCCTGCGACGCACCCTGCTGGCGGCGGCCTTTACATCTAGCGCGACGGCGGCGGCGCTCGCCAACCCATGCGAGGGGGAGATTCTGCGCGCCTCGAAGAGGTACGACGTCCCCGTTGGCATACTATATGCGGTAGGCCTGACCGAAACGGGCCACAAGGGAAGCCTCCAGCCCTATGCGCTGAACATCGAGGGCAAGGCCGTGTTCGCCCGCAGCGCAGCCGAGGCGGAGCGACACTTCGCCGAGGCCCGACGCAACGGCAAGACCCTCATCGATCTGGGCTGCATGCAGATCAACCACCACTACCATGCCGACAAGTTCGGCAGCCTGGGCGAGATGCTCGACCCGCGTCGCAACGTCGACTACGCGGCGCGCTTCCTCGTCGACCTGAAGCACCGCCACAAGAGCTGGTCACTGGCGGTGGCGCGTTATCATGCGGGACCCAACAACGATCCCGCACAGAAGCGCTACGTCTGCCGCGTCATCACCAACATGGTCGCGACCGGCTTCGGCCAATGGACCGACGGCGCAAGAAGCTTCTGCAACTGATCGGTTGTATTCCACCGAGGCCGCCCCAACGCCCCGGGCTGTGGATAAGCTGTGGACAAGATCAGGCAATTTGCCGGCGCGAATCCCAAGACTTGACACACGAATTCTTACAGTTGTCGCCGATTCCCGGCACCGGTTACCCCATTCGTCGGTGGGCAATGAAACTGATTCGGGGGCGGGCCGATGATCGTCATAGTGGATGAGCGTGAACGCGTTAAAGAAGGGTTTACGTCGCTTTTCGGCAGGGAAGGCGTCCCCACGACCGGCTTCCGCGCAAGCGAGTTTGGCGAGTGGGTGTCCAGCGCCGCGGCCGAGGATCTTCAATCCGTCGGCGCCTTCCTGATCGGCGAATGCGACGACCATCCTGTCTCGCCGCGCCTGCTTCGTGAACGAACCGGTGCGCCGGTGATCGCGCTCTCGGACCAGCACTCGCTGGAGAACACGCTCAGGCTGTTCGAATCGGGCGTCGACGACGTCATCCGCAAGCCGGTTCACATCCGCGAAATCCTCGCCCGCATCGCCGCCATTCGCCGGCGGGCCCATGACGAGGCCGCCAACTGGACCGACCTCGGCGGACTGCGGATCTTCATGAATGGCCGCGATCCCGAGATCAACGGCGAACCGCTGCCGCTGCCGCGCCGCGAACGCCGGATCCTGGAGTTCCTGGCGCAGAACCGCGGGCGCCGCGTGACCAAGACGCAGGTCTTCAACGCGATCTACGGCATCTTCGACGAGGAGGTCGAGGAGAACGTGATCGAGAGCCACGTCAGCAAGCTGCGCAAGAAACTGCGCGAGCGGCTTGGCTTCGACCCGATCGATTCGAAGCGGTTCCTCGGCTACTGCCTGAACGTGTGACCCGCCCCTTGCGCGGCCGCGGGCTGGAAACCGGCCCAAACGCCCGCATCGCAAGGATTTGTTAACCTTCGAGTACAGTTTCGCGCAAGTCGGGAAAGCTAGCCTGCGTGATGGGCGATGCTGGAAGCGAAGGGAAGTCTCAATGAGCCTCTACGGGATGATGCGAACCGGGGTATCCGGGATGCAGGGACAGTCCAACCGGCTCGGCACCGTCGCCGACAACATCGCCAATGCCGGCACCAACGGCTATAAGAAGACCACCATCGAGTTTTCCACCCTGGTGATCGGTTCGTCCGACGGCTACTACGCCTCGGGCGGCATCGTCAGCGACGTGCGCGCGACCATCTCGCGCCAGGGCGTGATCCAGTATACCCCATCGGCGACGGATCTCGCGATCGAGGGCGCCGGCTTCTTCGTCGTGCAGGACGAGTCGGGCCAGCCGTTCCTGACGCGCGCCGGTTCTTTCGTGCCCGACGACCAGGGCCGCCTCGTCAACGCCGCCGGCTTCTACCTGCTCGGCTACAGCTTCGCCAATGGCGATCCGAGCCCGGTCGCCAACTCCTTCGCCGGGCTCGAATCCATCAGGATCGTGCAGCAGTCGATGTCGGCCGTCCCCACGACGGCCGGCAGCCTCACGGCCAACCTGCCCGCGAACGCGACGGAGATCGCCCCAGCGCTGCTCCCCTCGACCAACGCCGGCGGCGCCGAATACACGAACAAGACGTCGCTCGTCGTCTACGACAGCCTGGGCGGCGAGGTGTTGCTCGACATCTACTACGCCAAGACCGCCGACAACGAGTGGGAGTTCACGGTGTTCAGCCAGGCCGACGGCACGGCCAACACCGGCTTCCCCTATTCGTCCGGCCCCCTGGCGTCCGACACGCTGATCTTCGACGGCTCGAACGGCCAGCTCGACGCATCGAGCATCAACAGCATCGCGATCCCGATTCCCGGCGGCGAGACGCTGACGCTCAACCTGTCCCAGATGAGCCAGCTGGCCACCAGCTACACGCCCGGCGAGGCCAACGTGAACGGCAGCGCCGCCAGCGCGGTGAAGGAAATCAAGATCGGCGAGGACGGGACGGTCTATGCCCGTTACGAAAACGGCACGATGCAGGCTCTCTACAAGATCCCGCTCGCCAACGTGCGCAGCCCCGACCAGCTGATCGTCGGATCGGGCAACGTTTTCAGCCAGAGCCCGAGCTCCGGCGACGTCTATCTCGGCTTCGCCGATTCCGGCGGCCTCGGCTCGATCCGCTCCGGCGCGCTCGAGGCCTCCAACGTCGATATCGGCGAGGAGCTGACCGCCATGATCGAGGCGCAGCGCAGCTACACCGCCAATTCGAAGGTGTTCCAGACCGGCTCCGAGCTGATGGACATCCTCGTGAACCTGAAGAGGTAAACCAGCATGCCCGGCCCGGAGAGTGGTGACGGATGTCGCTGACAACGGCGCTCAACATCGCCCAGAGCGCGTTGCTCGCGACGTCGAAGCGCACGAGCGTCGTCTCGCAGAACATCACCAACGCCGGCAATGCGGACTACGCCCGGCGAACGGCCGTGCTCGCCAGCACCGACGGCGGTGTCCGGGTCTCCGAGGTCCGGCGCGCGACGAACGAATCGCTGTTCAAGCAGAACCTGCGCGCGTTGTCGGACTGGCAGGGTCAGCAGCGGCTTCTCGCGGGAATGGACAACCTCGCGACGTCGGTCAACGGCACCAACAATGCGTCCTCGCCCACCACGGCTCTCGCCGCGCTGCGCGACGCGCTCCAGCTCTACTCCGCGACGCCATCGAGCTCCAACCTCGCCGAGGGCGCCATCGACGCCGCGCGCCAGCTCGTGCGATCGCTGAACGAGGGCACGAACGCGATCCAGAGCGTGCGCACCAGCGCCGACGTCGAGATCAAGACCGCCGTCGCCGACATCAACAAGCTGCTCGCCGGTTTCGAGACCGCCAACCGGCAGGTGATCTCCGCGACAGCGACCGGGCGCGACCCCAACAGCTTCATCGACCAGCGCAATGCCATCCTGTCCGAGATCGCGCAGTACATGCCGATCTCGACCTATACGCGCGGCAACGACGACATGGTGATCATGACCGCCGACGGCGCGACCCTGTTCGAGACGGTCCCGCGCCAGGTAACCTTCGAGCCCACGGCGTCCTACGGTCCGGGCATGGTGGGCAACTCGGTCTACGTCGACGGCATCCCCGTCACCGCCGCCGACAAGGCGGCCGGCGAGATTTCGGGTACGCTCGGCGCGCTGGTGAAGCTGCGCGACGACATCGCGGTCACCATGCAGACCCAGCTCGACGAGATCGCGCGCGGCGCGATCGCCGCCTTTGCCGAACTGGATCAGACGGGCGGCGGCGCGCCGGCGCTGGCGGGCCTCTTCACCTGGAGCGGCGGGCCCGACCTGCCGCCCGACGGCGTGGTCACGCAGGGCCTGGCCTCGATGATCACGGTCAATCCCGCCTTCGACAGCGAACAGGGCGGCGATCCGGTGCTGCTGCGCGACGGCGGCGCGAACGGTTTAGACTACCTCGCCAACACGACCGGCGGCGCCTCCTTCGCCACCCTGCTGATCGGCTATGCCGACCGCATCGATGCGCCGATCGTTTTCGATCCCGCCGCCGGGATCGCCGCCAACGTCAGCCTCGCCGATTTCGGCGCGAACGCGATCGGCTGGATCGAGGGCCTGCGCCAGCAATCCTCCAGCGCCGAAATCAGCGCCAGCGCCATGATGGTCCGGACCGCCGAGGCTCTGTCCAACGAGACCGGCGTCAACGTCGACACCGAGATGGCGCTGCTGCTCGATCTCGAGCACGCCTACGAAGCGTCCGCCCGCATCATCAGCACGGTCGACCG
Organism: Mesorhizobium sp.; assembly: GCA_046292285.1. Lineage (GTDB taxonomy): Bacteria > Pseudomonadota > Alphaproteobacteria > Rhizobiales > Rhizobiaceae > Aquibium. The sequence continues at coordinate 95,066 of JBKBRJ010000008.1, forward strand.
GATGATGGCGGCCCTCCTGGAACTGGTGTGACAGCGCGATGAAAGTCAACTTCGTCTCCACCGCCGCCATCAGAAACGCCCTGCGCTACTCGCTGACGCAGATGCAGTCCGAGCTGATCTCCGGCCAGAAGGAGGTGCAGACCGGACGCGTCGCCGATCTTGGCCTGGCGATTGGCGTTCGCAGCGGCAAGGCGGTCACGCTTTCGCGCGATATCGTGCGGATGGAGACGATCGTCGGCACGAATTCGCTGGTCTCGTCTCGCCTCACCGCCACGCAGAACGCGCTCGAGCAGATTTCGGAAGGCGCCTCGACCTTCCTTTCGGCGCTCGCCGCGGCGTCGTCGGGGGATGCCGACCAGGCGACGACGCGCCAGGCGGCGGTGTCGATGCTCCAGTCGATGACCGGGATCGTCAATTCGAGCTTCAACGGCGAGCACGTATTCGCCGGCGTCAACACCGACGTGCGTCCCCTCGCCGACTACTTCGACGAGACGGCCCCGGGGCCGAAGGCCGCCATCGACGACGCGTTCATGGCCGAGTTCGGCTTCGCGGCCGACGACCCGGCCGCCGACTCCATCACCGCCGCCCAGATGACGGCCTTCCTCGAAGGCGCGCTCAAGGACGAGTTCTTCGGCCCCGGCTGGGAGACGAACTGGTCTTCCGCCTCCGACCAGGGCATCACCACCCGCATCGCGCTCAACGAAACCGCCGAGACCTCCGTCAGCGCCAATGTCGAGGGCATTCGCAAGCTGACCATGGCGGCCGCGATGGTGGCCAATCTCTTCAGCGGCGACCTGAACGACCAGGCGCTCGTGGCCATCGCCGAATCCGCCGTCAAGCTGGTGGGCGAAGCGCTCGGCGACATCGCCCAGACCCAGGCCCGCGTCGGCTTCACCGAGCAGCGCATCACCAACGCCACCGAGCGGGTCGCGATGCAGATCGACATCTTCAAGACCTTCCTCAACGAACTCGAAGGCGTCGACCCCTATGAAGCATCCACCCGCGTAAACGCGTTGATCTCGCAGATCGAAACCTCATACGCCCTCACGGCCCGGATCCAGCAATTGAGCCTCACGAGGCTGTTGTAACAACCGCGGCCGGTCCCGGCGCGCAGCGAAAACGGAAGAACGATGTATCAGTTCTCATACGCCGAAATCCAAACCGATTCTGTTGCCGACGCGAAGGACCGCGAGCGGCAATTGCTCTCGCGGTCGATCGACCTCCTGGTCGCGGCGCGCGAGCGGGGCGCCAACTCGATGCAGGCCATCGAGGCGCTGCATTTCCTGAACCGCGTCTGGACGACCTTCATCGAGGATCTGGCCAGCGGCGACAACGAACTGCCTTCCGAGCTGCGCGCCAATCTCATCTCGATCGGCCTCTGGCTGCTGCGCGAGGGCGAAGCCGTGCGGCAGGGCCAGTCCGACAACTTCGACGGCCTGATCGAGGTGTCGCAGATCATCAGGGACGGGATACAATGAAGAATACCCTGCGCATCTCGCTCAAGGCGAACGAGAAGATCTACATCAACGGCGCGGTGGTGCGGGTCGACCGCAAGACCTCGATCGAGTTCCTGAACGACGTGCAGTTCCTGCTCGAGAACCACGTCATGCAGCCGGAAAAGGCGTCGACGCCGCTGCGCCAGCTCTACTTCATCGTACAGGTCATGCTGATGAACCCGGGCGAATCGGCGCCGGCGCGCGAAATGTTCAAGCGCTCGCTGCCCATGCTGCTCGCCACCTTCACCAACGAACAGGTGCTGGCTTCGCTCAAGCATGCCGACCGCCTCGTAGCGGAAGACCATATCTACGACGCGCTGAAGCTCATCCGCGGCCTGTTCCCGATCGAGGCCGCCATTCTCGCGGATCAGCGTGATCTCGCTCCACCCCTCGCACCCGACGCGCTGGAGGCGCTCGCATCATGACCGTTTCGGCCGTCACCGGGACCACAGCCGCGACAGCGACGACGAAGAGCGCCACCACGGTCGACTACGAATCCTTCCTGCGCCTCCTCGTCACCCAGATGAAGAACCAGGATCCGACCGCGCCGATGGACTCCACCGATTACGTCGCGCAGCTCGCCACCTTCTCGCAGGTGGAGCAGACCGTCCAGACCAACAACAAGCTGGACTCGCTGCTGCAGATGTCCCTCCTGGGCCAGGCTTCCAGCGTGATCGGCCGCACCGTGACCGCCATCGACGGCACCACGGGCGTTGTCGTCGCGACGGGGATCACGGCGGAGGGCATCACCGCCATCCTGGACAATGGCGGCACGGTTCCGCTCGGCGTGGGCGTCACGATCAGCTGACTCGGCGGGCGGCCACCATCGGCCGGGGAACGGACATGAACGAGATCGACGCTCTCGAAATCGTCCAGTACGCGATCTGGACCGTGCTGCTGGCCTCCGGGCCGGCCGTGGTGGTGGCCATGCTCGTCGGCGTCTCCATCGCGCTGGTTCAGGCGCTGACCCAGGTGCAGGAGATCACGCTCACCTTCGTGCCGAAGATCGTCTCGATCCTGCTTGCCGTGGCGCTGTCGGGGCCGTTCGTCGGCGCCCAGCTCTCTTCCTTCACCAACGTCATCTTCCAGCGCATCCAGAACGGCTTCTGACCGGAAGCCGCCCTCCCCCCTCCGCGGTGGGGCGCGCCGGTCCGGTGACGAGCGGCTCACCCTCGCGCAAGCTTGGGCCTCTAGTCTGAGTCGGTCGAGGGCAGATCCAGGAGAGACGCAAGCACGATGGCCAACGTGACCATCACGCCGATACCGGCCGCGGCCGAGCGGAACAGCCGCGACATCTACTTCGCGATGGGCATCGTCACGATCCTGTCGGTGCTGTTCCTGCCGATCCCGTCCTTCATGATCGACATGGGCCTGGCGGTCTCGATCGCGCTGTCCGTCCTGATCCTGATGGTGGCGCTGTGGATTCCGCGCCCGCTCGACTTCTCCTCCTTCCCGACCATCCTGCTGCTTGCGACCATGCTGCGTCTGGCGCTCAACATCGCCACCACGCGCGTGATTCTGGCGCACGGCAACGAGGGCACGCACGCGGCCGGCTACGTGATCGGCGGCTTCTCGAACCTCGTGATGAGCGGCGACTTCGTCATCGGCCTGATCGTCTTCCTGATCCTCATCGTCGTGAACTTCATCGTCATCACCAAGGGTTCGACGCGCATCGCCGAGGTCGGCGCGCGCTTCACCCTCGATGCGATCCCCGGCAAGCAGATGTCGATCGACGCCGACCTTTCCGCCGGCATCATCAACGAGAAGGAGGCGCAGGCGCGCCGCCGCGAACTCGAGGAGGAAAGCTCCTTCTTCGGCTCGATGGACGGCGCCTCCAAGTTCGTGCGCGGCGACGCCATCGCCGGCCTGATCATCACCGCCGTCAACATCGTCGGTGGCATCGCCATCGGATATGGCCGGCACGGCATGAACCTCGGCGAGGCGGCCGACGTCTTCGTGAAACTTTCCGTCGGCGACGGCCTCGTGACCCAGATCCCGGCGCTGATCGTGTCGCTGGCCGCCGGCCTGCTGGTCTCGAAGGGCGGCACCCGCGGGGCGGCGAACCAGGCGGTGATGGGCCAGCTCGCCGCCTATCCGCGCGCACTCTACGTCGCCGCCGGCCTGCTCTTCGCGCTGGCCGTCATGCCGGGCCTGCCCTTCCTTCCCTTCATGGCGCTTGCGTCGGCGCTGAGCCTCGTCGCCTACGTGATTCCCTTGCGGGCGAAGCGGCGCAGCGACGCCGAGGCCGCCGCCGTGCAGCAGAAGGAGGCCGAGAAGGTCCAGGAGGACAAGAACTCGGTCAAGTCCTCTCTCAAGACCGCCGAGATCGAGCTCCTGATCGGCAAGCAGCTGTCGACGCGCTTGCTCGCATCGCACCAGGAACTGGCCTTCCGCATGGGCAAGATGCGCAAGAAGTTCGCCCTCGACTACGGCTTCGTGGTGCCGGAGGTGCGTCTGACCGACGATTTCGCCATTCCAGCCAAGTCCTACCAGATCAAGATCCACGGCACGGTGGTGGCAGAATACCAGATGCGGGTCGGCGAGGTGATGGTGCTGCTCGGCGGCAACCAGCCGCCCGACATGCCCGGCGAGGAGGTGCGCGAACCGGCTTTCGGCATGCGCGCCTATTCCGTGCCCGAAACCTTCGCCGAGGACCTGAAGCGCGACAACTACGCCTTCGCCGACAATCTCTCGGTGCTCCTGACGCATCTTTCCGAGGTCATCCGCAACAACCTGCCGCAACTCCTGTCCTACAAGGACATGAAGGCGCTGATCGACCGGCTCGACCCGGAGTACAAGAAGCTCGCCGACGAGATCTGCTCCGCCCACATCTCCTATCCCGGCCTGCAGGCCGTGCTGAAGCTGCTGCTCGCCGAGCGCGTCTCGATCCGCAACCTGCACCTGATCATCGAGGCGATCGCCGAGATCGCGCCGCATGTCCGCCGCACCGAGCAGATCGTCGAGCACGTGCGCATCCGCATGTCGCAGCAGATCTGCGGCGACCTGACGGCGGGCGGCGTGCTCAAGGTGCTGCGCCTCGGCAACCGCTGGGACCTCGCCTTCCACCAGGCGCTCAAGCGCGACGCCAAGGGCGAGATTCGCGAGTTCGACATCGACCCGCGCCTGCTGGAGGAGTTCGGGCAGGAGGCCGCCAAGGTCGTGCGCAAGCATTTCGACGCCGGCGAGCGTTTCGTCATCGTCACGGCACCGGACGCACGGCCCTACGTTCGCATGATCATCGAGCGCTTCTTCCCGACCCTGCCGGTGCTGTCGCATGTCGAGATCGCCAAGGGCGTGGAGATCCGCGTCCTCGGTTCCTTCTCGTGACCCTGCCCGGCGACCAGATCATCCTCGCGGCGTTCCTCGCGTTTTGCCGCGTCGGCGCCTGTTTCATGATCATGCCGGGCCTGTCGAGCGCGCGCGTGCCGCTCCAGGTTCGGCTCTTCGTGGCCATCGGCGCCACCTTCGCCATCACCGTGCACCTGTGGGACAGCCTGACGCCCTTCGTGTCGCGCGAGCCCGCCGTGCTCGCCGGCATGGTCGTCTCCGAACTCCTGATCGGCTCGCTGATCGGCCTGGTCACCCGCATCTACGTGCTGGCGCTGCAGTTCATCGGTTCGACCATCGCCATGGTGACGGGCTATGGCAACATGGTCACCGGCGCGGTGGAGGAGAACGACGCGCAGGCCGCGATCACCAACCTCATCACCTTCTCCGCGCTGATGCTGCTGTTCATCATGAATTTCCACCACGACGTGGTGAAGGCGCTGGTGAACTCCTACCGCGTCGCGCCGCCGGACCTCCTGTTCAATCCCGCCTCCGCGCTGACGGACGTGGTCGACACGCTCGGAGAGAGCTTCATGGTCATGGTGCAGCTCGGCAGTCCCTTCATCGCCTACGGCATCGTCGTGAACCTCGCGGTCGGGCTGTTGAACAAGCTGACGCCGCAGATCCCGATCTACTTCATCTCCCTGCCCTTCGTGCTCTTCGGCGGACTGATCCTGATGTATCTCGGCATCGGGCCGCTGCTGCGGCTGTTCGCGGAAGGCTTCGTGCCGATGACCGTGGGACGATAGCCATGGCCAACCGTTCCGACCGGCTGAGGCGCATCCTGCGGGTGCAGGAGCAATTGAAGGCCGTGCACGAGATGCGCCGGGCGAACGCCTTGCGGGCAGCCCGCGAGGCCGAGGCGGAAGCCGCCGAGATCGCCGCCGGCAAGGATACCGACGAGACGCTGTCACGGCTCTTCCCGGACCTCTACGAACGCGCCATCGTCAAGGCGCAAGACCGGCGCGACCGGCACCTCGAAAGCGCGCGCCAGGAAGCGCGAAAGATCGCGACGGAGACCGTGCGGACCGACCGGGTGGGGCAGGATTACCGCGCCGCGCTGCGCGTCGAGGAGCGCGCCGCCGAGGAGCGCAGCGCGCTGGAAACGGTGGAGCGGCTGCTCGGCCTGCCGCCTTCGCGGGGCGGGCGGGACGGGTAAGCCTGCGGCAAGCTTGATCTGCGACAAATCCGGCTACCGAAACCGTCCACGAAGGCCCTCCCGTGAGCATCTCACCGCCGAGCGACATCATCATGGACGTGGCCCGGGCCGTCGAGCCGGAAGCCCTCGAGGTGGCCCGCGCGCGCCTGATGGCGATCGCCGACAAGATGGCCGAGACGGCCGGCTTCGAGGTTTCGGAGGGACTGGCCGACATGCGCGGCGCCCGGGTCGCGAGCCGCGCGTCATCCGGGCGGGCGCCCGAGGCCTACCAGAAGTTCGAGGCCATGGTGCTGCAGACCTTCCTTCAGTCCATGCTGCCGCAAGACGCCGAAAGCGTCTACGGCAAGGGCATCGCCGGCGACATGTGGAAGAGCTTCCTTGCCCAGGAACTTGGGCAGCAGATGGCCAGGGCCGGGGGCATCGGCATCGCCGATCGAGTTCTGGGCGACTACTACATGGCGCAGGACCAGCGCATCCCGGTGAGCGGCGTCAAGGGCGACCCGGAGGAGACCGATCGCGCCGACACGCAGTCGCTTCTCTCGGTCGCCATGGTCCACGAGATCCAGCGCAACATCCTGCGCAATGTCGTCGACCTGGCGGGCGATACGACCGGCGGCGTCACGGCCGGTCGCTGACGAACGGGGACCGGGCCGATGAGCGAACAGGAATTCTACTCCCAGGTGCCGGCGACCGTTCCGCGCCCGCGCGTCGATCCGCAGGCCGGCCAGCGCGGCGCAGGCCTGCAGGGCATCATCGCCCGCATCGAGGAAGCGGTGGAGATCGAGACCAGGGCGATCCGCACCGACATCGGTTTCGACCTGAAGGCCTCGAACGACAGGAAGAGCCGCTACCTCTACGAACTCAACAAGGCTGTGCGCGACATCCGGCCCGAGGTGCTGCAGGCCAACCGCGACGGCATCGTCCGCCTGCGTGGCAAGCTGGCCGAGAACGAGGCCGCCATCGCGGCGCATCTCAAGGCCGTGACGGAGGTCGCCGGACTGATCCAGGACGCGATCGAGCAGTCCGAAGCCGACGGCACCTATGACTCGGGCGCCTTCGCGAGGGTGCGCACGGCATGATCAAGTTCATCGTCGCCGCGGTCTGGATCATCGGCGTCACGATCGGGACGATCTTCGTGTCCTATTCGATGAACGGCCAACAGCCGGTCGCGACGGGCGATTCCCCCTATCACGGCAAGCTCGAATTCGTGAAAACCGACATGCTGTCGGTTCCCGTCGTACAGGAAGGCGCCGTGAAGGGCTACTTCCTGTCCAAGCTCGTCTATGCCGCCGACGTCGAGAAACTGAAGAGGCTCGCCCTTCCCATCGACACGCTGTTGGTGGACGAGGTGTACACCTTCCTGTTCTCCAATCCGTCGATCGATTTCTCGCGCGTCGAGGGCGTCGACCTCAACGCGATGCGCAACGGCCTGAAGGACAGCATCAACCGGCGGGTTGGAGACGACCTGATCTACGAGATCATGGTCGAGCAGGTCGACTACCTGACCAAGGAGCAGATTCGCGACAACGCGCTGAAGCGCCGCGACGCCAAGGGCGGCAAGAACCGACCGACGTTCAACGCCGGCTCATCCGACGGGCACTGACCGCGGGACGCCGGGCCGATCCGCTCCCTCCGGGAAACCGATGGGCGCGGTCAGCCGAAACGCGGCTTGCGCTTCTCCAGGAAGGCGTTGAGCCCCTCGAGCGCATCGGCGCCCGACTGCGATAGGGCCGCGCTCAGGCTTTCGGTGAACAGCCCGTCGGAACGCGACATGTCGTCGATGCGCGAGATCGCCTGGATGATCAGGTAGTTCACCAGGGTCGCATTCGACGCGATCTCGCCGGCAAGCTCAAGCCCCTTGGCGAGGCCCTCACCCTGTCCCACGAGGTAATGCGACAGTCCGAGACGCAGGCCGTCCTCGGCGTCGTAGCGGCGTCCCGTCAACATCATCTCGGTCATCTTGTCGGGGCCGATGATGCGCCCGACGCGCACCGTCGCGCCACCGCCGACGAAGATCCCGCGCTTGCCTTCCGGCAGCTGGAACATCGCGGACGGCTCGGCCACCCGCACATGCGTCGCCGCGGCGATCTCGAGGCCGCCGCCCATCACCGCCCCCGTCAGCACCGAGACGATCGGCAGCCCGCCGAACTGCATCATTTCCATCACGGCATGCCAGCTGCGCGAGTGGTAGAGCACCTCCTGCGGCTCCCGCCGGGACTGCTCGGAAAGGTCGAGCCCGGCGGAGAAATGACCGCCGAGCCCCTGGAGCACCACCGCGCGCACGCCCTTCGGGGGCTTGGCGAAAAAGTCGCGCAGTTCGTCCAGCAGCGTGTCATTGATCGCATTGCGCTTGTCGGGACGATTGAAGGACAGGATCGCTATCGCGTCGCGAATCTCGACCAGCATCGCGCGCTCGGGCGCAACCGCGGCATCGTTGGTGGAATTCATGCGACTCTTCTCCCCCCGTGGCGAACGGCCAGCGGAAAATACCTCTTGATTATATTGTTTCGTACCATAACATTCTCTTGTCATTCAAGCTTGGGGCTGGCGTGATCGCCCGACCCCTGCCAGTATGGCAAAAAGGGAGGAAGACCAATGACTCGCAAGACTGTCGCGGCGCTCGCCGCATCCATTTCCATGACTGCTTTCGCCGCCCAGGCGGCGGAAGTCGAGCTTCGCCTGTCGCACTGGGTGCCCGCCACCCATCCGATTCAGTCCCTCGGCATCGAGCCCTGGGCCGAATCGATCAAGCAGGCCTCCAATGGCCGGATCAACATCACCATCTTCCCGGCGCAGCAGCTGGGCGCCGCGCCCGACCACTACGACATGGCGCGCGACGGCATCGTCGACATCAGCTACACCAATCCGGGCTACCAGGCCGGACGCTTCCCGATCTACGGCGTCGCCGAGATCCCGTTCCAGGCAACCAATGCCAAGGAAGGCGCCAAGGCGCTGCACGAATGGTACGACCCGATCGCCGAAACCGAGATGAGCGACGTCTATTTCTGCCTGATCAACCCGCATGATCCGGGCACGATTCACTCGAAGACCCCGATTAAGGTTCCCGCCGACATCAGGGGCAAGAACATCCGCCCCGCGCACGCCACCATGGCTCGCTTCGTCAGCCAGCTCGGCGGCGCCAGCGTCCAGGTTCCGGCTCCCGAGGCGCGCGAGGCGATCGCCAAGGGCACCGCGGACGCGATGACCTTCCCGTGGAACTCGATCTACATCTTCGGCATCGACAGCGAGGTGAAGTACCACCTCGACATGCCGTTCTACCTGTCCTCGCAGATGCTCCTGTTCAACAAGGACACCTACAATGGCCTCGCGCCGGAGGACAAGAAGGTCATCGACGATCATTGCACCCCGGAGTGGTCGCAGAAGTTCTCCACCGGCTGGGCCGACAACGAATATTCCGGCCGCCAGAAGATGATCGATTCGGGCGTGCACGAGCTCTACAAGCCGACCGACGAGGAGGTTCAGCTCTGGCGCGACGCCGCCCAGCCGCTGATCGATGCCTGGAAGGCCGACGTCACCAAGGCCGGGGGCGATCCGGAGAAGATCTACGCCGACTTCGTCGCCGCGCTTGAGCGCAACAACTCGCGCTACTGATCTGGACAGGAGGGGCCGGCCCATGGGCCGGCTCCTTTCCATTGAAGACGACGGAAGCGCATGAACGCTCTGATCCGGGCTCTTGAACGGTTCTCGCTGGCGATCGACAAGATCGCGGGGCTGTTCCTCGCTGCGATCACGCTGCTGGTCGTGGCTTCCGCCATCGGCCGGTACGGCTTCGCCTCGCCGATACCGGAAGCCTTCGACATTTCGCGGTTCTTGCTCGGCATCACCATCATGTGGGGCTTCGCCAGCGTCGGGTTCCGCGGATCGCACATCAAGGTCGACATTTTCGTCGAACTGATGCCGCCGCTGCTCCGCCGCATCGTCGACCTGATCGCCTGGACCGTCTTGCTGGTCTTTACCGTGCTGTTGTCGTGGAAGATGTTCGACCGCGTAATGAGTGCCTTCCGCAGTGGCGAGGCGACATTCGACCTGCGTCTGCCGGCCTGGCCGTTCCTGGCGCTGATCTGCGCCGGCGCGACGGTCGCCATTGTCACCGTTCTGGCGCGGATCGTCATCATCGCCGCCGGTCGCGGTTCGCTCGACCATTTTGACGCGGCGGAGCAGGCGGCGCGCAGCGGGAAGACCGATGTCGAAGGCTGATTTCGTCGCCGTAGCCGGTTTCGTCGCCCTGTTCGCCATGATGGCCCTGCGGGTGCCGATCGGGATCGCCATGGGCATGGTCGGCATCGGCGGCTTTGCCGCGATCACCGGTTTCAAGCCGGCTTTGAACCTGCTCGCCCAGTCGCCGATCCGCGTGATCACCGACTTCAATCTGAGCCTGATTCCGTTCTTCATCCTGATGGGCGTCTTCGCCACCAATTCGGGCATGTCGCGCGAACTGTTTCGCGCCGGCCATGCCTGGCTCGGCTTCCTGAGGGGTGGCATGGCGCTTTCGACCATCGCCGCTTGCGGCGGCTTCGCGGCCATCTGCGGCTCGTCGGTCGCGACGGCGGCGACCATGACCAAGATCGCGCTGCCGGAGATGCGCCGCGTCGGCTATTCGAACGAACTGGCCAGCGGGGTGATCGCGGCTGGCGGAACGCTGGGTATTCTCATCCCGCCTTCGGTGGTGCTCGCCGTCTACGCCTACATCACCGAACAGGACGTCGGGAAGCTCTTCATTGCCGGCATCCTGCCCGGCGCGCTGGCCGTCATCATGTACATGCTCGCCGTCCGGGTCGCCTACAGGCGATCCCTGCCGCCGGGCGACCGCTTCAACGCGGGCGAGGCGTTCCGGTCGCTGCGCGACGTCTGGGCAGTGCTGATCCTCTTCATCGCCATCATCGGCTCGATGTATCTCGGCATCGCGACCGCGACGGAAGCCGCCGCCGTAGGGTCGGTCCTGACCTGCCTGATCGGCGTGCTGCGCGGCCGGCTGAACGTCGCCAAGATCATGGACAGCCTGATCGAGGCCCTGCGGACCTCCGTGGCGATCTACACGATCCTGATCGGCGCGGTTCTGTTCGGCTACTTCCTGGCGATCACGCAGACGCCGCAGAAGATCACCGCCTTCCTCGTCGCGCTCGACTTCGGCGCCTACGGGACGCTGGCGCTGATCCTCGCCTTCTTCTTGATCATGGGCTGCATCCTCGATGCCATGGCCATGATCATCCTGCTCGTGCCGATCGTCTTCCCGGTGATCCTCCATCTCGGCTTCGATCCGATCTGGTTCGGCGTGATCATCGTCATGACGGTCGAGCTCGGGCTGATCACCCCACCCGTCGGCATGAACGTCTTCGTCATCAACACCATAGCGCGCGAGGTCAATCTCGTGACGATCTTCAAGGGCGTCTTCCCCTTCGTCCTGACGGACATCCTGCGGCTGGTCCTGCTGATCGCCTTCCCGGCGATCGTGCTGTTCCTGCCCATGACCATGAAGTGACGCCGAATGACTGTTCTCGCCAGACCCGACCTCGTCCATCTCTGCGACCTGACCGTCGAGCTTGCCAGGCCGATGGAACTCGGCGACGCGCCGCGCGGACGCCGTCGGATCATCCCGATCGTCGGCGGCAAAGTGGAGGGCGACCGGCTCAGCGGCAGGATCCTGAACCTCGGCGCCGACTGGCAGACGATCATGGCGGACGGAAACGCCGAGCTCGACACGCGCTACGCCATCGAGACGCATGACGGCGCTCTGATCGACATCCGCAACTTCGGCTACAGGCACGGTCCGGCCGAGGTGCTTGCGGCGGTCGGCCGGGGCGAGCCGGTCGACCCGGCCCTCTACTACATGCGCACCCTTCCCCGCTTCGAAACCGGCGACCCCCGCTACGGCTGGCTGAACAGGCTGATCTGCGTCGGCACCGGCGCGCGCCTGGCGGCCGCCGTCCTCATCTCCGTGTATGAAGTGAAATGACCAAGCGAGAGGCCAGGACGGGATCGGCCAGCAAGAGTATCGACGCCGCCGCGCGGGCTTCCGGGCGCGTCGAGGTGCCGCCCATGGCCACCATCATCGGCTACAAGCTGCGGCGCGCGCAACTCTACGTCTTCCAGGATTTCATCGAAACCTTCGCGCGGATGAAGCTCCGCCCGACCGAGTTTTCCGTGCTCGCCATCATCGCCGAGACGCCGGGTCTCAAGCAGTCCGAGATCGCCGAGATGCTCGGCGTGAAACGTGCGAATTTCGTCGCCCTGATGGACAATCTCGAAAAGCGCGGCCTCGCCGAGCGGCGCAAGGCGCAGACGGATCGCCGGTCGCATTCCGTCCACCTGACCGAGGACGGCGCCCGCTTCGTCAGGAAGATGACCGCCATGTGGGCCGAACACGAGAACCGCCTGATCGAGCGGCTCGGTGGAGCAGCCGAGCGCGACCGGCTGATCGAACTGCTCGACCGGCTGCTTTGCCCTCCGGGCGGCGACAAGTCGCTGGAGGAGTAGTTGTCCTGCAAGGCGCCGCGGCCGCCGGATTGATCCCGGTCATCGCGCGGACATTCCCCAAGGGGGCAAGGTGGCGGCCACGGAGCGCTTGCGGCTCCAGCCACCGGGAGCCGTCGCCGATGACGAGACTGATCCTGCTTTTCCTCGCCGGGGTGCTGGTTTCCACTCTGTTGGTCGCCGGCTACGCCTATCGCCGCGACATGGCGCTCACGAGGGCGGCCTCGGATGGGCCGAGCCGGTTGCTCGAAAGCCCCCAGGGCGCGATCGAGTACGCCGACACCGGCCAGGGCGCGCCGGTCCTCATGATCCACGGCAGCGGCGGCGGCTTCGACCAGGGCCTCGCCTTCGCCAAACCGTTGATGGCGGCCGGCCTGCGGGTCATCGCACCGTCCCGCTTCGGCTACCTGCGCAGCACCATGCCGCGAGACGCGACGCCGGAAAGCCAGGCCGACGCCTTCGCCTTCCTGCTGGATTCGGCCGGCCTGGACCAGGTGGTGGTGATCGGCGGCTCGGCCGGCGCCCTGTCGGCGATCCAGTTCGCGATCCGCCACCCGGCCCGCTGCCGCGCGCTCGTCCTCGTCGTGCCGGCAAGCCATGCGCCCGACCGCCCGGCCGGCACCAACGCCGCGCCCGCCCTGTGGCCGGTCATCAGGGCCGCCCTCGGCTCCGACCCCCTGTTCTGGGCCGCGATCAAATCCGCGCCCGGCTTCATGACGCGCATGGTCCTGGCGACCGATCCCGCCTTCCTCGAGACGGCCGGCGAGGCCGAGCGCGCCCGCGTCCGCGACATGCTCCTTCACATCCTGCCGGTGAGCCGCCGGAAGGCGGGCCTGCTGATGGACATGGCGACCGCGGGCGATCCCCCGCCCTACCCCCTGGAGACGATCGCCTGCCCCGTGCTGGCGATCAGCGCCGAAGACGACCTCTACGGAACCGCCGCCTCGGCCCGCCACATCGCCGCCACGGCGCCCGACGCGCGTCTCCTGGTCTACGGGGACGGCGGGCACATGCTCGTCGGGCGCCAGGACGAAATGTGGTCGGCGATCGAGGCGTTCATCGCGACGAGCGGACCTCCATGAAGGCCGGCGTCAGGCCCCTCGCGCCAGATGGACTCCCGCAAGCTTGGCACCGGGTTAGCCGTGAGCTAACATTCGTTCGATGAAGCGGATAACCTTCAGCCGCGAATCCCTCCGAACGCTCAGCCGTATGCCGGCGAACACCGCGAGGCTGATCCGGTCGAAGATAGATCAATATGCCGCCGATCCCGGCAGCCTGGCAAACAACGTGAAGGCGCTGAAGGGAACGGATGATGTCCTGCGGCTTCGCGTCGGAGACTGGCGTGTCATCTTCAGCGAGTCGGGCGACGTCATTGCCATCATCCGGATCGCCAGTCGCGGAAGCGCCTATGAATAGGAAGCGAAAATGAACAAGCAGATCATCACCACGTCGTCGGGCGAACGCTTGGTCGTCATCTCCGAGGAGGAGTACGTCGCGATGCGCGAAGCCCTCGACGACATCGCGGATGGCGAGGCCGTCCGCGCGTTCCGTCAGAAACTGGCCGCAGGCACCGAGGACCTGATCCCGGCCGAGTACGCCGACCGTATCCTGAACGGAGAAGGCAAGGTCAGGGTGTGGCGCGAGTATCGAGGCCTGACCGCGGTCGACCTGGCGTCACGCGTCGGGATCAGTCCCGCCTACCTGTCGCAAATCGAAACCGGGGCACGTGAGAGCAGCCTCGACGTCATGCGACGGATCGCACGCGCGCTTGGCGTTTCGATCGACGATCTCGTCTGATCGACGTCAATCCACGGAGTGGCTACGCGCCCCTCAGCGCCGCCACCACCTCGTCCGGTATCGGAAACCCCTTTATCCGCTCGGGGTCGTCCGGATCCCGGCCCGCCCAGACCCGCGTCTCGTGCGCCTCGATCGCCAGCGCGTCGCCCTTGAAGACCCGGTGGCGGATGTCGAAGCTGGAGCGACGGATCTCGCCGGCCGTCGTCTCGATGGTGATGATGTCGCCATAGCGGGAGGGCAGGATGAACTTCGCGCCAGTATCGACCATCGGCGTGCCGACGATGCCGTATTTCCTCGTCCAGGCGATCTTCTTCAGGCCCGTCGCCTTCTCGAGCAGCTTCGCCGTCGAGGCATCGAACATGGCGAAGTAGCGCGGGTAGAAGACGATGCCGGCGGCATCGCAGTCGCCCCACTCGATCTCGACGTCGCGGCGGTTGACCAGCATGGATATCCCCTTGCCTGGACCGGCGTATCCGTCACTTCTTCCGGTTCGCCACCAGCACGTGCAGCGGCGCCGGATCGGCATACAAATCCTCGACCAGCTTCGCCCGGGTCTGCATGACCGCGCGCTGGTTGATCGACCCCTTGTCGGTGATCTCGTGCGCGTCGATGGAGGGCGGAGTGTCGAGAATGATGACGCGGGCGACGAGATTGGAACTGCCCGTCGATCTGCGCGCCAGCGCGTCGAGCTTGTCCTGGAAGTGCAGCAGCACGGCAGGATGATGCGCCAGGTGCTTCTCGTCGGCGACCGGCACTTCCGGCGCGAGCCGGAGCGTCGCGTCGACGTCGAGGAACAGCAGCGCGCCGATGTGGTTGCGGTCGAGCCCGGTCAGGACCACGTCGCGCACATAGGGCGCGAAGCCTGAAATGATGGCGCCGCGCACCCCGGCCATGTTGACCCAGGTGCCCGTCGACAGCTTGAAGTCCTCCGTCACCCGGCCGTCGAACATGAAGCCCTTCGACACGTCGTTCGGATCGACGAAGCGGACGGCGTCGCCGATCATGTAGTAGCCTTCCTCGTCGAAGCACTCGGCGGTCTTGTCCGGCTGGCGCCAGTAGCCGGGCGTGATGCTCGGTCCCTTGAGCCGGATCTCGAGTTTCTCGGCGTTCGGCACGAGCTTGATCTTCAGCGCCGGCGCCGGCAGGCCGACCTCGCCCGGTTGGTTCACCGGCCATGTCGTGGTGAACGCGAAGGGCGCGGTCTCGGTCGAGCCGTATCCGGTGACGATCATCACCTTTTCGCCGATCGTCTGGACCGCGAGCGACTCGAGTGCGTCCCAGACATGCTTGGCGAGGCTCGCGCCCGCATATTGCAGCAGCTTGACCTTGCTGAAGAACCGCTCGCGCAGGGCCGCGTTGCGGGCGAGATGCTCGGTCAGCATCTCGTAGCCCTTCGGCACGTTGAAGTAGAGCGTCGGCGCGATCTCGGTCAGGTTGCGAACCGTCTTGTCGATGCCGCCGGGCGTGGGCGCGCCGTCGTCGATGTAGAGGGTGCCGCCATTGGACAGCGCGATGCCGAAATTGTGGTTGCCGCCGGCGGTGTGGTTCCAGGGCAGCCAGTCGACCATCACCGGCGGCTCGTCGGTCAGGAAGGCCATCGCCGACGCGATCATCAACTGGTTGCAGGTCATCATGCGCTGCGTGTTGATGACGGCCTTCGGCATGCCGGTGGAGCCGGAGGTGAACAGGAACTTGGCCGGCTGGTCCGGGTCCACGGCCGCGTCGGCCATGTCGACCGCGTCGGTGGGCACCGTCGACACCATCGTGTCGAAGCTGTCCGAGGCAATGCCGCCGACGGGATGGCGCGCCACGACCAGGCCGATGCCGTCCTTCATGACGGCCTGGAGCGCGGCCTCGAAGGGCTTTCCGTCGGCAACGAAGACGAGACCTGGCGTCAGCAGCGAGAAGATGTGCCGCAGCTTGGCGTGGTCCTTCGAGACCAGCGAGTAGGCGGGCGAGACGGGCGCGAACGGCACGCCCGCCATCATCGCGCCGAGGGCCAGGAGACCGTGCTCGACG
The DNA here is from genome assembly GCA_046292285.1 of Mesorhizobium sp. Classification (GTDB taxonomy): domain Bacteria; phylum Pseudomonadota; class Alphaproteobacteria; order Rhizobiales; family Rhizobiaceae; genus Aquibium. Next base: position 111,356 of record JBKBRJ010000008.1, read on the forward strand.
GAGTTTCCCGAGAGGACGACGATCGGCCGTTCGGCGGAGAGTTTTCGGTCCAGAAGATACTGCGCGATCGAGCGCGCCTTCGCCAGCGCCTGGGCGTAGGTCACCTTGCGCCACTCGCCGTCTTCCGCGCGATCGGCGATGAATACGCGCTCCGGCGCCCGGGCCGCCCACAGGCGCAGCCAGTCGATCATCGACCGGGGATAGTCGCCGAGCGGCAGAACGGACTCGACATACGTTGCCCCCGACGCCCCGGCGGTCAACGCGACGGACTGTTCGCCCATGCGAACGGCCCGCAATCCTGATGCGGCGATGACCGACATGCAGATGTCCTCCCTGCAAATAATGTTATTGAGTATAACGATCACGGGTGAATTTCAAGCCGCCACCCGATCCGCCGCGCGGCAGGCGGGCCGCTTGCCGCCACACCGGGCAGCCCGCCGCCTCCCCCGCGGCTTCACTGCCCGCTTGGGCTCGCATTGAACCCCGGGGGCTAAGGCACGGCCAAGTCCGAAGACCGAAGGATTTGGCGCGAAGGTCCTCGGCCCGAAGGATTTCCCGCCGGCGAACGCCCGCGGCGTCAGGCGGATCGCCTCGCCATCGGAGAAACAGAGCGAACCAGGGATCATCGGGAATGCTCTAAGGATCGCCAGACAAGCAAAAGGGGCCTCGCGGCCCCTCGCTGACCGGGCCGCGCCCGGACGATCTCTTCCCGCCTTCACGGGAAGAGCATGCTGTGGAACGCGCCTACTGCGCTGCGATCGCCGGTTCGTCGGCGTTGTCCTCGGCGGCATTCTCCGCCTCTTCGCGATTGCGCGAGCGGCGGGGGCGGCGCTGCCGACGCGGCGCGGCGTCGTCTCCGGCCGCGGCAGGCGCCTCGGCGGCAACGGGCGCCGCGACGGTAACGGTTGCCGAAGGCTCCGCGGCGACGTTCTCCTCCGCGCCCTTGGCGGCGCCGTCGGCGCGCGGCGGACGACCACGACGGCGACCCGCTGCCTTCTGGCCAGCCATCGCTTCCTGCTCGAGCGCGACTTCGGCCGGCATGCCCTCGATCATGGGCTGCGGACCGCTGCCATCGTTCGACCTGGTCTCGCCGGACACTGGGGCGTCCCGCGCGGCGACCGGCTGCGGCTGCTGGTCGCGACGATGCTCGCGCGGTTGGTTCTCGCCGTCGCGGTGGCCATCTTCGCGTCGGCCGTCCTCGCGGCGCCCATCCTCTCGCCGATGGTCGCGCTGACGACCGTCCTGCTGGCGACCGTCGCGGCCTTCGCCCTGGCGGCCGTCCGTCTGCCGGCCATCCTGCTGGCGACCGTCGCGATTCTCGCTCTGGCGGCCATCCTGCTGACGCGCTTCCTGCGGCTGGTTGGCGAAGGGCTGGTCGCCCGACTCGTCGCCATCCTCGTCGTCGAACTCGTCGCGCTGATCGCGCGGCGCCGGAGCAGGCATCTGGCCCTGGGCGGCCATGATGATGCGGTTGTAGTGCTCGGCATGCTGCAGGTAATTCTCGGCCATGACCCGATCGCCGGCGCTTTGGGCGTCGCGGGCGAGCGCGGCGTATTTCTCTGCGATCTGCTGGGCCGAACCCCTGATCTTGACGTCGGGGCCGTTGCTCTCGTAGCTGCGGGTAAGGGGATTTGGCCCTTTGCGGTTGCCGCTGTTGTTATTGTTGTTGTTGCGACCGCGCATGCGCCTGTTCTGCTGTTGTGGCCTCATCCGATACTCTTCGTTTCAATCATGTTGAAATATGCGGGCGCCACAGCCGACGAGGGCCTGTATCAGCGCCTTCCGATTACGAGCACCGCGGCATGCCTCGGCCGCCGGCCCAGCCATCACGTTCCTGGTTTCTCACCATGGGCCGGAGGATCCCCATACGAAGCACTTGCGTGGGTCACGCGGCCGGCAGCTTGTTTCCTGAAGGAACCGAACCGATCAGCACTGCCTGCTTCGTCTCATCCGGTGGCCGGAAACTATCCGGTATCGCAACGTATGCCAAGCACTTTTTCGCAGGGCACAATCATTGCCCTCACAGGCCGAAGACGAGCGCCCGGTCGCGCCCTCCGAGATCCATCGCCGTCTCGAGCCGGGTGAACCCCGCCGCCTCGAAAAGGGCGGTCACGCTGGCCTTCTGGCTTGCGCCGATCTCCAGTCCGACGAAACCGCCAGGCTCGAGATGCCGTCCGGCGCCCGCCGCTATAGCGCGGTAGGCATCCAGGCCGTCGGCCCCGGCAAGCAGCGCCCGTTCCGGATCGTGATCCCTCACTTCGGGTGGAAGGTCCGCGTACTCGATGGCGCTGATATAGGGAGGGTTCGACAGGATTGCATCGTAGCGGCCGGACATAGTGCCGAACCAGTCCGAGAGCACGGTCTCGAAACGATCCGAAAGCCCGTTCGCCTCGGCATTGCGCCGCGCCGTCGAAAGCGCGCCGGGAGCGATGTCGGCCGCGACCGCTTGCGCTTGCGGTATCTGCGACAACAGCGCCAGCGCGATGGCGCCGGTGCCTGTGCCGAGGTCGAGGATCCTGCACCGACCGCGATCGGCCGCGATCGCGCGCAGTCGCGGCAGCACCAGGTCGACCAGCGTCTCGGTGTCCGGCCGCGGCTCGAGGGTATCGGGCGACAGCGACAGCGTGAGCCCGTAGAATTCGCGATGTCCGAGGATGCGATGGACCGGCTCGCCCGCCAGCCGCCGCGCCAGCATTCCTTCGGCGGCGTGCGCTTCGGCCGGGGAGACCATGCGGCCGGGATCGCGGATCAGGTCCATGCGATCCGTAGAGGTGACGGCTTCGACGATCAGCCGCGCATCGAGCGCCGCGTCCGCGATACCCGACGCGGCAAGGCGCGCGCGCGCGCGGCGCAGCAATTCGTCGAGCGCTACGCCCGGAACCGCGGAGGTCTCAGCCATTCTCCCCCATCTCGGCCAGCAGCCTGGACTGGTGGTCGGCGATCAGCGCGTCGATGACCTCGTCGAGGTCGCCCTCCATCACCCGGTCGAGCTTGTAGAGCGTCAGGTTGATGCGGTGGTCGGTCAGGCGGCCCTGCGGAAAGTTGTAGGTCCGGATGCGCTCGGACCGGTCGCCGGAGCCCACCTGGAGACGGCGCGCCTCGGACCGCTCGTCGGCGGCCTTGGTGCGCTGCATGTCGAACAGCCGCGCGCGCAGGATCTGCATGGCCCGGGCCCGGTTCTGGTGCTGCGACTTCTCCGCCTGCACGACGACGACGCCGGTCGGCAAGTGGGTGATCCGCACCGCGGAGTCGGTGGTGTTGACGTGCTGGCCGCCCGCGCCGGAGGCGCGCATGGTGTCGATGCGGATGTCCTCGTTGCGGATCTCGACGTCGATCTCCTCGGCTTCCGGCAGCACCGCCACGGTGGCCGCCGAGGTGTGGATGCGCCCGCTCGCCTCGGTCGCCGGCACGCGCTGCACGCGGTGCACGCCCGACTCGAACTTCAGCTTGGAGAACACGCCCCTGCCCGAGACGGTCGCGATGATTTCCTTGTAGCCGCCGGCATCGCCCTCGCTGGCCGAGACCACCTCGACCTTCCAGCCATGGTCGGCTGCATAGCGCTCGTACATGCGAAACAGGTCGCCGGCGAAGATCGCCGCCTCGTCGCCGCCGGTGCCGGCGCGGATCTCGAGGATGGCGCTGCGGGCGTCGGCGGCGTCCTTGGGCAGGAGCAGCACCTGGATCGCCTGTTCGATGCCCTCGATGCGCTCCAGAACCTCGTCGAGCTCGGCCTCGGCCAGTTCGCGCATCTCCGCGTCCGTCGCCTTGTCGGCCAGCATGGCGCGGATTCCGTCGCGCTCGCGTTCGGCCGCGCGCAAAGCCTTGATCTGGACGACGAGGTCCTGGATCTCGGAATATTCCGAGGCCAGCCGGACATAGGTTTCCGAATCCGGCCCGGCCGCCAGCTGCGCCTCGATATAGTCGTGGCGTTTCAGCACCTGGTCCATGCGGTCGGCGGGGAGAGTGGTCATTCGTGGCTATCTAGCGAGTTGTCAGGTTTGCGCAATCGCGACTGGGCGACAGGCGCGCTGTTCGATTGCGGTGGATGACGGATTTCCGGCGCAGCGTCCAGTGCTTGATCAGGCGCATCCCGGCGGACCGGCTTGGGTGAAGCTGCGATGATCAGTTGCGAGCCTCGGCTTTGCCTTCCTCGCGCGCATTGCGACGTCGCTGACCAGCGTCGCCGATCTCACCGAACCCGTCCAGTGCAACCGGCGCCTTGCCGGGAAACTTCACGGTCAGCTTGAGTTCGCCGCCCATGGCTCGGACGTAGCTCATGAGCGTCGACAAAAGAAGATCGCTCTGGCGTTCATACTTTGCCACGGTGGCCTGCTGTACGCCAAGGACTGCGGCGAGCTGCACCTGAGTCATCTCCTTCGCCTTCCGCAACTCCTGGAGGGTCAGGTACTCCGTGTGCAGCCGATCGGCTTCGACTTCGATTGCCTCGCTCCGGGCGGGATCGAGGGTGGCCAACTTGTCTCGAAGGGTATGCGCCATTTGAAATCTCCTGCCTCTAGAGCCCCGAGGCGCGGGTCGTTTGCGGCGGGGATACGATCAAAGCCGCCTATCGAACCTTCTTTTTCTTCAGATGCCGGTCGAACCGCTCGTCGGCCCGGGCGATCAGTTGCCTGTAGAAGCGCTTCTCACCGCCACCCGACTTGTCGCCGCCGACAAGCAGGATGGCCTGCCGGTCGGGATCGAAGGCGAAGGCTATGCGCCACACCCCGCCGGCGGCATTGCAACGCAACTCCTTCATGTTCGCATGCCGCGACCCCGTGAGAGTGTCCGCATGCGGTCGCCCGAGTGTTGGCCCTTCGCGTTCCAGCAAGAGTGCACGCACCAGGATTGCGTCCTGCACATCCTCCGGCAGCGCGTCGAACTCCGGCTCGAACTCTTCCGCGAAAGATACCGTCCAAGACATGCCGCCCTCATGGCTTCAAGGCTATATAGCTCGAAAGCACTAGTCTTGCAAGGACAGGTCTGGATTCCGCAATCGAAGCCCTCGACCCGGAGGGCTCCACCCCACACGCTAGATCGGGATCTCGTGGTCCGCCGCGAAGGCGCGCAGGAAGGCGCGGGCGTCGTGGGTCGCGCCGCCGTCGCCGAGGATGAGCCCCATCTGCGCCGCCAGCGTCTCGACGGGGAGATCGACGAGCATGGCCTTCACCGGACCGATCGCGGCGGCGGACATCGAGATGGAGCGGAAGCCGAGGCCGATCAGCGCCATGGCCGAGATCGGCCGGCTGGCGAGTTCGCCGCACAGCGTCACCGGCGTACCGGCGCGCTGGCCGGCGTCGACGACCGATTTCAGCGCCCGCAGGAACGGAGCCGACAGCGGGTCGAAGCGCGACGCCACCGTGCCGTTGCCCCGGTCCGTGGCGGTCATGAACTGGAACAGGTCGTTCGAACCGATCGAGACGAAATCGACCTCGCGCATCAGCTCGTCGAGCTGGAACAGCAGCGACGGAACCTCCACCATCGCACCGATGGCGAGACTGGTCGGTAAAAGGTGGCCGAAGCGCGCGAGGTGCCTCACCTCGCGGTCGATGATCTCGCGGGCCCGCCGGATTTCGGAGACCTCGGTGACCATCGGCAGCATGACGCGAAGCTCGCGCCCGCCGGCCGCCTTCAGCAGCGCGCGGAACTGCGTGCGCAGGAGCGCCGGTCGGTCGAGCGTCAGGCGGATCGCGCGCCAGCCGAGCGCCGGGTTCTCCTCCTTCTCGGAGCCCCGGAAATAGGGCAGCACCTTGTCGCCGCCGATGTCGATGGTGCGGAAGGTGACCGGCTTGTCGCCCGCCGCCTCCAGCACCTGGCGATAGAGCGTCTCCTGCGCCTGCGCGCGCGGGAACGTCGCGGCCACCATGAACTGCAGCTCGGTGCGGAACAGCCCGATGCCGGCGGCCCCGGCCTCGCCGAGCTGCGGCAGGTCGACCGCGAGGCCGGCATTCATCATCAGCTCGACCCTGACGCCGTCCTTCGAGACCGAAGGCCGGCTGCGCAGCTCGCGATAGAGCTCCTGGCGGCGCGCCCGGAACCGCGCCTTCTCGGCGAAGGCGGCCTCGACGTCGGGCTGCGGCCGCAGGTGCACCCTGCCCTCGTCGCCGTCGACGATGATCGGATCGCCGTTCTCGGCCATCGACACCGCGCCCTTCGCCTGCCCGGTGACGGGAATGCCGATCGCGCGCGCGACGATGACGACGTGGCTGGTGGCGGCCGCGTCCTCGAGCACGAGCCCGCGCAGCTTGTCGCGCGGATAGTCGAGCAGGTCGGCCGCCCCCATCGAGCGCGACACCACGATCGCGTCGCGCGGCAGCGTGTTTGCGAGGTTCTCCGGCCCATGCCCCATCAGCTGCCTCAGCAGCCGGTTGCCGAGATCGTCGAAATCGTTCATCCGGTCGCGCATGTAGGGGTCGGTCATGTGCATCATGCGCGCGCGCATGTCGCTCTGGACCTTCTCCACCGCCGCCTCGGCCGTCAGGCCGTTGCGAACCGCCTCCTCCAGACGCCGCACCCAGCCGCGATCATGCGCGAACATGCGGTAGGCCTCGAGCACGGCCCGGTGCTCGCCCTCGCTGGCGACGTCGCGCCGCGACAGCATGTCGTCGATCGACACCCGAAGCGAGCCCAGCGCCGTGTCGAGCCGGCGCAGTTCGGTGTCGACATCCTCGTTGAACAGGTTCGTCACCACGATGCGCGGCTCGTGCAGCACCACGTGGCCGAGGCCCACGCCCTCGTTGAAGGGCAGTCCGTCGATCGTGACGGGCCGGGAGAGGTCGAGCTCCATGCCCGGCCGCGACAGGCGGCGCAGGTCGCCCGTCGCGACCATCTCGGCGATCACCATGGCGGTGGTTTCGAGCGCCTCCACCTCGTCGTCGCCGTAGTGGCGCTTGGTCTTGTTCTGGACGACCAGAACGCCGAGCGTGCGGCCGGCGCGCAGCACCGGCACGCCGAGGAAGGAGTGATAGATCTCCTCGCCCGTTTCCGGCCGGTAGGAGAAGGCCGGATGGTTCTGAGCGTACTGCAGGTTGAGCGAGCGCGCTCGCCGAGATGGTGCCGACGAGCCCCTGCCAGAC